>CADAQS010000021.1 GCA_902790115.1 uncultured Eubacteriales bacterium
CCCGCATCCTTCTGATGCGGAGCACGCAGTCCCGGTGCCGTTGCCGCCGGGTCGAGAACATCCGCAACACAAAACAGGAGACTGACTCTATGAAAAAGCAACCCAACCAAAACCGCGCGCTCGTTCTGCACGCCCTGAAAGGATCCAAACGATACCTTTTCTATGCGGCGATCGAGGTCATTCTCGCTATTTTGGCGCTGTACTGCACCTCGTATGTGACGAGCTATGCGCTTGACTACGTGCTGCTCGGGGACGATCCTTCCCTGCCGGCATGGCTGTTCCGCTTTCTGGTCGCGCACAGCGGCGTGACCAAAACCTACTGGTTCTGCGGATTGATGTTCTTCCTCTTCACCGTGCTGAACGGCCTGTTCACGTTCCTGCGGCGGCGCAACGTGTCCGTTGCATCCGAATCGATGGCCAAGAACATGCGCGATACGCTCTATCGCCATCTCAACGAAGTGCCGTACGACTATCACAAGCATGTCAGCACCGGTGATCTTGTGCAGCGCTGCACGTCCGACGTCGATACCGTGCGCCGGTTTATCAGCGGACAGCTGATGGAGATCGTGCGGATCGTCGTTATGTTCGTGACTGCGCTGATCATGATGCTGCTGATCAACCGGAAGATGGCGATGATTTCCATGGTCACGCTGCCGATCCTCGCAACGCTGAGCTTTGTCTACTTCCGCTTTGTTCGGAAGTTCTTTACCGAAGCCGACGAAGCCGAGGGCGCGCTTTCGACCGCGATTCAGGAGAACCTGACCGGCGTCCGCGTTGTTCGCGCCTTCGGACAGGAGCGCGCGGAATTTGACAAGTTCACCAAGCTGAACGCCGACTACCGCAAAAAAAACGTGCGGCTGAACCGGCTGATGGCATACTACTGGAGCGGGTCGGACGCGATCGGCTACATGCAGATTGCGCTGACGCTCGTATTCGGCGTGCTCTTCTACTTCCGGACACACGGAAGTGCGAACCCGTTCACGCTTGGCAATATCTACCTGTTCCTGTCGCTGACCAATCGTCTGACCTGGCCGGTGCGTCAGCTTGGCCGCATCCTCGCCGATCTCGGCAAGGCGACCGTCTCGCTGAACCGTCTCAACGAGATCCTGAATGTTCCCAAGGAAGCGGAACCAGGCAAGGCTCTGAAAGACGTCGATCTGCTCGGCGACATCACGTTTGACCATGTGAGTTTCGGCTATGACGCGCCGAACGACGTGCTCGACGACATCTCGTTCACCGTGCATGCCGGTCAGACCGTCGCAATCTTAGGCAGCACCGGCAGCGGCAAGAGTTCCCTGGTGCAGCTGCTGCAGCGTCTCTACACGACGACGCAGGGTACGATCTCGATCAACGGAACGCCGATCAACGACATCAATCACGAAACGCTGCGCCGCAGCATCGCGATCGTTCTGCAGGAGCCGTTCCTCTACTCCCGCACGATCAAGGAGAACATCAAGCTCGTCCGGCCGGATGCGTCCGACGAAACGATGTTCGACGTTGCGCGGGAAGCCGCCGTGCACGATGTGATCCTGCAGTTTGCAGACGGCTACGATACGATCGTCGGCGAGCGCGGCGTCACGCTGTCCGGCGGACAGCAGCAGCGTGTCGCCATCGCACGCGCTCTGATGCAGAACGCACCGATCCTGATCTTCGACGACTCCATGAGCGCCGTCGATACCGAAACCGACGCCAGGATCCGCGATTCGCTCCACGCGCGTCACGGAAAAGGCATTCTGTTCCTGATCTCACACCGCATCACAACGCTGTGCGAAGCCGACGTGATCCTCGTACTGGAGCACGGCAAGCTTGTTCAGATGGGCACGCATGAGCAGCTGATGCAGGAGGACGGTCTGTACCGCCGCATCGCCGAGATTCAGGATGCGCCCGTGAAAGGAGGTGCGCGTACATGAGTTATGATACCGAGCAGGATTATCAGGATCAAAAAGTCGATCTGAAGCTGTGGAAACGGCTGATCGCCTATGCGGTCCGCAACAAGAAGTTCCTGATTCAGAACATCTTCGCGCTCATCATCGTTGCAGTCATCGACACGCTGTATCCGATCATGACCCGCTACGCGATCGACCGCTTCGTCAATCCCGGCGGCGAGCCTTCGACGGACGGTCTATGGATCTTCGGCGCGCTCTACGTCGTGCTGATCCTCGTACAGTGCTTCGGCACGATGCTGTTTATCATGCGTTCCGGCGATATCGAAATGGCCATGTCCTACGATATCCGGCAGGAAGCGTTTCTGCATCTGCAGAATCTGTCGTTCTCGTTCTACGACAAGACCTCCGTCGGCTACCTGATGGCGCGCATGGTCAGCGACGTCGGTCGCCTCAGCGAGATGGTCTCGTGGAGCATGGTTGATGTGCTGTGGTCGTCGTGCTACATTGTGTTCTCAGTCGTCGCTATGTTCCTCTACAACTGGAAACTGACGCTGATTGTGCTTGTCGTGATCCCGCCGCTTGCGATCGTCAGCTACATTCTGCAGAAGGCGATTCTGAAGTATCAGCGCGCCGCGCGCAAGCAGAACAGCCGCATCACAAGCGCGTTCAACGAGGGCATCATGGGCGCCATGACGACCAAGACGCTTGTACGCGAGCAGGCGAACGGCGCGGAGTTCGAGCAGATCTCCACCGATATGCGTAAAGCTTCGGTCAAGGCGCAGGTGCTCGGTGCGGTCTTCTTTCCGCTGATCATCTCGCTCAGTGCGATCGCAACGGCGCTCGCCCTGATTCTCGGTGGCGCAGGCGTCGGTGCAACGCTGAACGGCACGACCACGTTCCTCGGGGTTCTGACGGCAGGAACGCTCGTCTCGTTCATCACCTACGCATCCGGTCTGTTTGACCCGATCCAGAACCTCGCGGGCATCTTTGCCGAGCTGCAGAGCGCGCAGGCAAGCGCGGAGCGCGTGATCGGCCTGCTCGACACGCAGCCGGACATCGTGGATACGCCCGAGGTCGTCGAAAAATACGGCACAACGATGGAGCCGAAGCGCGAGAACTGGGAGCCGCTGGTCGGCGATATCGAGTTCCGGCACGTGGACTTCCACTACAAGGAAAGCGAACCGCTGCTGCGCGACTTCAACCTACACATCCAGCCGGGCGAAACGGTTGCGCTCGTCGGGGAAACCGGCGCCGGAAAATCGACGATCGTCAACATGATCTGCCGCTTCTATGAGCCGGTTGCGGGTTCCATTCTGATCGACGGCAAGGACTACCGCGAGCGCTCGGAGCTGTGGCTGCAGTCGAACCTTGGCTATGTGCTACAGCAGCCGCACCTGTTCTCCGGCTCGATCCGGGACAACATCCGGTTCGGACGTCCCGACGCGACCGACGAGCAGATCCGCCGCGCCGCCGCGATGGTGCATGCCGATGCGTTTATCGAGCGGCAGCCCAAGGGCTACGACACCGATGTCGGCGAAGGCGGCGTCCGCCTGTCCACCGGGCAGAAGCAGCTGATCTCGTTCGCGCGCGTGATCCTCGCCGATCCGCAGATCTTCGTACTCGATGAAGCGACGAGTTCGATCGATACGGAGACCGAACAGATCATTCAGAATGCAATCACCGCGGTTCTCGAAGGCCGCACCAGCATCGTCGTCGCGCACCGCCTTTCTACGATCCGCAACGCCGACCGGATCCTCGTGATCCGCGGCGGGGCGATTCAGGAGAGCGGCACGCACGAGGAGCTGCTTGCGAAGGGCGGCTACTACCACGATCTGTATGTGCATCAGTTCCGAGAGGAAACGCTTGCGCAGGCGCTGGTCTGATCCCAAAACAGCAAAAAGCCGATGCAATTGCATCGGCTTTTTCCATGAAAAACCGGAGCCGCTTCGCTCCGGTTCTCTGTTATGTGTTTGAGGAACGCATCAGGTATTCGTCGATTGCCTTTGCCGCGACCTTGCCTGCGCCCATCGCCGAGATGACGGTCGCCGCGCCGGTGACCGCATCGCCGCCGGCATAGACTGCCTCGCGCGAGGTCAGACCGTCTTCGTTGACGATGATGCCGCCGTGCGAATTGACCTCGAGGCCCTTGGTGGTACTCTTGATCAGCGGGTTCGGAGAGGTGCCGATCGCTATGATGACCGTGTCGACGTCCAGCGTGAATTCACTGCCCGGAATCGGGATCGGTCGGCGGCGGCCCTTGGCATCGGGTTCGCCAAGCTCCATTTTGATGCAGCGCATGCCGGTGACAAAGCCGTTCTTCGGATCGCGCGGATCGTCGGGGTTCTGATAGCCCAGGATCTCGACCGGATTGTTCAGAAGACGGAAGTCGATCCCCTCCTCCATCGCATGCTCCACTTCCTCGCGGCGGGCAGGCAGCTCGTCCATCGAGCGGCGATAAACGATATACACATGCTCCGCACCGAGGCGCAGCGCGGTACGCGCGGCATCCATCGCGACGTTGCCGCCGCCGACCACCGCCACCTTGCCGCCCTTCATGATCGGCGTTTCGGGATCGTCCCGATACGCTTTCATCAGATTGCTGCGGGTCAAAAACTCGTTTGCCGAGTACACGCCTTTTAAGGATTCTCCCGGGATGCCCATAAAGTTCGGAAGTCCCGCGCCGGAGCCGATGAACACGGCCTCATAGCCCATCTCAAACAGCTCGTCGACCGTCAGCGTTTTGCCGATCACCACATTCGGTTCGACGTCAACGCCGAGCGCCTTTAACGTTTCGACTTCCTTGGCAACGATCGCCTTGGGAAGACGGAACTCCGGAATGCCGTACACAAGTACGCCGCCTGCGGTGTGCAGCGCTTCATACACGGTGACCTTATAGCCCTTCTTGGCAAGATCGCCCGCGCAGGTAAGACCGCTCGGGCCGGAACCGACGATCGCGACCTTGTGGCCGTTCTGCTCGGGAACCGCCGGCGCTTCGGTCGCATGCGCATTGTGCCAGTCCGCAACGAACCGCTCAAGGCGGCCGATGCCGACCGGTTCAAACTTGATGCCGAGCGTACATTTGCTCTCGCACTGCGTTTCCTGCGGGCAGACCCTGCCGCAGACCGCCGGAAGTGACGACGAGCCGGAGATAATCTGATATGCGCCCTCAAAGTCGTTTTCCTTGATTTTGGAGATGAACTCCGGAATATGAATATTGACCGGGCATCCCGCAACGCATGGCCGGTTCTTGCAGTTCAGGCAGCGCTTGGCTTCGTCGACTGCGATCTCGACCGGATAACCGAGCGCGACTTCGTTGAAATTGTGCGCCCGAACCTCCGGCGCCTGGGTCGGCATCTCATGTTTTTTCGGATTGATGGCCATCGCTTACGCCTCCTTTCGGAACAGGTTGCAGGCTTCGGTGTAAGCGTGCCGCTCAAAGTCTGCATACATTCTGCCGCGGGACATCGCCTCATCGAAATCGACCTCATAGCCGTTGAAATCGGGGCCGTCCACGCAGGCGAACTTGGTGATATTCTTGCCGTCCCGGTGCAGTGTCAGGCGGCAGCCGCCGCACATGCCGGTGCCGTCGATCATGATCGGGTTCATCGAAACCGTGACCGGCACGCCGAACGGTTTTGCGGTCAGCACGACGAACTTCATCATGATTAACGGCCCGATCGTAATGATCAGGTCAAACTGCTCGCCCGCCTCCAGCATTTCCTTAAGCGGCACGGTCACGTTGCCGTGACGGCCGTAGGAGCCGTCGTCCGTCATGACTTCAATCCGGTCGGAACAGGCGCGGAACTCGTCCTCCAGGATCAGAAGGTCCTTGCTGCGGAAGCCGATGATGCTCGTGACCTCTGCGCCGAGGCGATGGAACTCCTGCGCCACCGGCATTGCAATCGCGCAGCCGACGCCGCCTCCCACGATGCAGACCTTCTTGATGCCCTCCGTGTGCGTGGCAACGCCGAGTGGGCCGACGAAGTCCTGCAGGTACTCGCCCTGCTGCATGTGATTGAGTTTTTCAGTCGTTGCGCCTACAATCTGGAAGATAATTTTGACGGTGCCGCGATCCGGATCGGTGCCTGCGACGGTCAGCGGAATTCGCTCGCCGTCCGCATTCACACGCAGAATGATGAACTGGCCGGGCTTTGCCTTGCGTGCTACCAGCGGCGCTTCGATCTCCATCTGCGTAACCGTGGGATTCAAAGGTGTTTTCGTAACAATTCTATACATAAGTTTTACCCTCCGTTCTTATTCTTTCCTACTTCCCGCCGTTTGTCAAGCCTTTTTCAATATCCGTAGGGGATTCTTGAAACAAACCTGTCTTTACAGCGTTTTTTTCGGAAAAAGGCGGCATCCGAACCGGATGCCGCCTTTGAAGGTTAACACTTGTCTGCCGATACAAAGGCGACAAACGGGAGCTGTTACATTGCCGTGTAACCGCCGTCGACCGCGAGGTTGACGCCGGTGACGTAGCTCGATGCCGGAGATGCCAGGAAGATCGCCGCCGTATCGAGTTCGCCTTCATGGCCATAACGCTCTTCGGGGATCATCGTCTTCGCGTTCTGCTGGAAGAAGTCGGAATCCAGCGTCTCACGGGTCAGATCGGTGTAGAAATAGCCCGGGCAGATCGAGTTGACGGTGATGCCGTACTTGCCCCACTCGGCTGCCAGTGCACGCGTCATGTTGACAACGCCGCCCTTTGCCGCATGGTACGGTGCGGAACCGGCGATCTTGTTGCCGACGAGACCATACATGGAAGCGATGTTGATCACTCTGCCGTACTTGGCGGGAATCATGGCCTTCTTGGCAACTGCACGCGCAACGCGGAAGGAGCCGAACAGGTCGATGTTCATCTCATTGAGGAACTGGTCGTCCGTGATGTCCTCTGCGGGAGCGACTGCGCCGGTGCCTGCGTTGTTAATCAGGATGTCCACTCTGCCGAACTTCTCAAGCACGGAGTCGACCATCGCGTTGACCGCGTCGGTATCCGTGATGTCGGTACGGATCGCCATCGTCTTAACACCGAATTCCTTTTCGATTTCAGCCGCAACTTCCTCGATCAGCGCCTGACGGCGGGCGACTACGACGATGTTCGCGCCCTGATTTGCCAGAGCCTTAGCCATCTGTACACCGAGACCCGTGGAGCAACCCGTGACGATTGCAACCTGTCCTTTGAGATCAAAATAGTTTTTCATTTGATTGTATTTCCTTTCTAATCTTTCTGTTTTGATAAACCCGAAGGCCGAATCGTTCCAAAGGAACATTCAACCTGAATTTTTTAGAAATCGACTTCTGTATCGTAGTAGCAGCACTTGAGCAGCTTTTCCATCTCTTCGACGGAAGGCTGACGCGGGTTGGATCCGGTGCAGGCATCTCCGATCGCGTTGACGGCGATGTCGTGCAGGCGGTCGAGGAACACGTTCTCAGGAACGAAGCCCTGTTCGACGGGATAGCTGTCCGCGCCGTAGTTCTTGATACAGTGCGGGATGTTCAGATCGTCGTTCATCTTGCGCAGATATGCGATCAGAGCGGCAACCTTCTCGTCGTCAGTCGCGTTCTTGTCCGCAATACCCATGTAATCCACGATCACACCGTAGCGCTTCCTGGCCGTCTCATCCTTTGCGTTGAACGCAATGACCTTCGGCAGGTACATGGCGTTGGCTGCACCGTGGATGATGTGTGCGCCGTAATCCGCAAAGATCGCGCCGGTCTTGTGTGCCATCGAGTGAACGATGCCGAGCAGCGCGTTGCTGAACGCCATGCCCGCGAGGCACTGGGCGTTATGCATCCGGTCCCGCGCTTCCATATCACCGTTATAGGAGGCAACCAGGTCGTGCTGGATCATCTCGATCGCATGGATTGCGAGCGGGTCGGTATAGTCGCAGTTCGCGGTGGAAACGTATGCTTCGACTGCATGCGTCATCGCGTCCATACCGGTGTGCGCAACGAGCTTCTTCGGCATAGTTTCCGCAAGTTCGGGATCGACGATCGCCACGTCCGGCGTGATCTCGAAGTCCGCGATCGGGTACTTGATGCCCTTCTGATAGTCCGTAATGATCGAGAATGCCGTCACCTCGGTCGCCGTGCCGGACGTCGAAGAAACCGCGCAGAAATGCGCCTTTTTGCGAAGCTCGGGAATGCCGAACACTTTGCACATATCCTCGAACGTGCACTCTGGATACTCATATTTGATCCACATGGCTTTTGCCGCATCGATCGGGGAACCGCCGCCGATGGCAACGATCCAATCCGGCTCGAACTTCAGCATTGCTTCTGCGCCGCGCATGACAGTCTCCACGGAAGGATCCGACTCGATCCCGTCGAATACTTCGACCTCCATGCCTGCTTCCTGCAGATATGCGACCGCTCTGTCGAGAAAGCCGAAGCGCTTCATCGAGCCGCCGCCCACACAAACCATTGCCTTCTTGCCCTTGAAGCTCTTCAGCGCTTCGAGGGAGCCCTTACCGTGATACAGATCGCGCGGAAGTGTAAAACGTGCCATAAAACATTTGCCTCCATGATTTCATTCCGGCCCCGAGCATGCGAAATCGCCGCTTCGTCCCGGTTTCATATGCATTATAGCATGCCCGTTTCCGGAACAGAATGGCGAAAAACGCATATCGGTATTACTTTTATCGATATATACTGTATCGGTTTATGCTTCCGACCCTTCGCTCTGCTCCAGCGCGAAAACGCGGACGACAGTGCCGTCCAGCGTTTTCCATTCGAACGTGCCGTTCTCCAGTGTCATATAACCGCGGTGTCCGTCGTGCGGGAACGTCGGCGAGCCCGGATTGCAGTACACATAGTCCGCATGATGTTCGCAAAGGCTCAGGTGCGTATGCCCATGCAGCAGAATGTCGCCTTTGTGCAGCGGCGGAAGATTGCCGTTGTTATAAATATGCCCGTGCGTCGCAAAAATCATACGCTTTCCGACCGTCAGAATCGCATAATCGGCCAGGATCGGAAATGCGAGGATCATCTGATCCACCTCGCTGTCACAGTTGCCTCGCACGCAAAGGATATCCTCTTTTTTTGCGTTGAGCAGCATTGCAACGCGCATCGGGTCATACCCCTCCGGCAGACCGTTGCGGGGTCCGTGGTTCAGGATGTCACCGAGCAGCAGCATCCGGTCGGCCTGCTCGCGCGCATAGGCTTCCATGATTTTTTCACAATACAGCGCCGAACCGTGCAGATCAGACGCGATCAACCATTTCATTGAAACTTTCCTCCCGTGCATTTGCCGGTATTATACCATATTTTTCGGGTTCGAACAGCCGGATCGCAAAGAAATTACAGAGAGTTGACCGATCGGGCAATCCAAAAAACGGATCCGCCCGGGATCCGTTTTCGATGCAGTAGTTTACCGGATTGCCGCGATCAGCTCACCGAGCAACGGCTCGAACTTGACGCCGTACCAGTGCGACGGATCGCCGATCGTATATTCGATGCAATGCACCGTGAAATCCGCCGCGATCACGGCCGCGTCATACGCGGATTTGCCGTTCTGCAGCGCGCCGACAAAGGCCGATGCGTACACGTCGCCGGTGCCGTGGCAGCCGCGCGAGATTTTGCGGTGCGCATAGTAGCGCTTCTCGCCGCCCTCGAGCACGACCACGCCGGTCGTATCGGGCGTATAGCCGACGCCGGTCAGAACGATCGTCTTCGCGCCGATGGCACGCAGCGCGTCCAAAAGTCCGTCAATATACGCTTCGTCATAGGTCTCGCGGTAGTTCGTTCCGGTCAGAAAGCATGCTTCGGTGATGTTCGGCAGGATGTAGTCCGCTTCGGCGACCAGCGTTTTCATTTCGGCAACGAATGCCGCATCAAACGCCGGATAGAGCTTTCCGCCGTCCGCCATCGCGGGATCCACAATCCTGTTTGCGCCGGGCTTCAGAAGGTTTGCGAAAATGTCCTTCACATAGGCGATCTGTTTCGTGCTGCCAAGGTATCCGGTGTAGACCGCATCAAACGTGATGCCTTCCTTCTTCCAATGCGCGGCGATCGCAGGCATATCCTCGGTCAGATCCCGGCAGGTAAAGCCGGAAAAGCCCGCCGTATGGGTTGAAAGAACCGCCGACGGCAGAATACACGTTTCCTGTCCCGCAGCGGACAAAATCGGCAGTGCTACGGTCAGCGAGCACTGTCCTACGCAGGAGATGTCCTGGATCGTCAACAGTTTCTGATACATGGTAAAAAGCCTCCCTGGGAATTCATCGACTCGCGCAGTCCGCCCGAATCACTTTCCATACAGTAACACTTTCCCATAGCTTTGTCAACCCTTTTCCCCCGCCCGTCCATTCCCATCCGAATCCTTTCACGCATTTTGCCGTGTTTTCAGCCCACCGATCTATGCGGGATTGCGCTTGCCCGAATGTGCCTTGACAAGGCATAGCAAATTTGATATATTATATTTGAAGAAGGCTGATTTGTCAGAAAGGAGCGCTTTATGAAAAAACTGGTTTTCGGCATCCTCAGCCTGATCCTCGGCGTCGATGCGGGCGTTACGGCGTGCATTTCCATCGTGAAGAATCTCCCCGCCGAGGGACCATGGATCAGCAACATCTTTCAGTATCATCCCCCGTTCCCGGGTCATGGCCTTCTCATGGTGGTTTTGATCTTCGCCTTTCTCCTGCTGGTCATCGTCGGGATCTTTCTGACGATCGCGAGCGCAAGAGATTATTGAGGAAAACTGATAAAAAGCGGGCGTTTGCCCGTTTTTTCTTTGCAATTTGAAAACGGCATCCCGAAGCGTTCTGCTCCGGGATGCCGCAACGAATCAAATGAACTTACTTATTGGTGATGTCCTCATCGCCGAACGGATCGCCGCACTCGGGGCAGAACTTCGGTGGTTTGGTCGGGTCGGCCGGTTCCCAGCCGCACTTGTCACACTTGTACTGGGGAACGCCTGCCGGCTTCTTGGCGCCGCACTCCGAGCAGAAGCGGCCCTTGTTGACCGTTCCGCAGGACGGGCACTTCCAGCCTGCCGCGTCTTCAGGCTTCTTGGCGCCGCACTCGGGGCAGAATTTGCCGGTTGCGGTTGCGCCGCAGGACGGGCACTTCCAGCCGTTAGCCGCCGAAACGACCGCCTGCTGTGCAGGCTGCTGCACCGGCGCCTGATACTGCTGATAGCCGCCGTAAGTGTTCGCCGCGCCGAGACCGGTCATGTTGGCCATATTCATACCCATAAACGCGGTAGCCGCGCCGCCTTCGTTGCGGGCTGCATCCTGCATAGCTGCCGCCGCTGCGCCGGCGAGATGTGCGGTACGCATGTTCGGATCGCGGAGTGCTGCGTTACGCTGCAGCTCCTTGATCATCTTCTCATCTTCTTCGTTCGCCTTGACGCTCGAAACGCCGAAGGAAACGATCTCGATGCCGCGAAGATCTCTCCACTGTGCGGACAGGACGTCGTTCAACGCCGTCGCCATCTCAGTCGTGTGACCCGGCAGTGCGGAATAACGGATGCCCATCTCGCTGATCCGTGCAAACGCGGGCTGCAGAGCGGTCAGCAGCTCGGACTTGAGCTGGCTGTCAAGACGGTCACGCGTATAGATGTCGGTGAAGTTGCCCGCGATGCTCTGATAGAACAGCAGCGGGTTCGCGATGTGATAGCTGTACTCGCCGAAGCACTTGATCGCGATGTCCATATCGAGGCCGATGTTGTTGTCGACCACGCGGAACGGGACCGGAGACGCCGTGCCGTACTTGTTGCCGATGATCTCTTTGGTGTTGAAATAATACACGCGCTGATCATTGGCCGGCTCGCCGCCGAACGTGAAACGCTTGCCGATGACTTTGAAGGTCTCGAGGATACTCGAACCGAGTTTGCCGGCAAAGATGCTCGGCTCGGTCGATGTGTCGTAGGTGAAGGCGCCGGGTTCGGCACAGACTTCGACGACCTTGCCCTGCTCCACGATCAGCATGCACTGTCCGTCCGCAACGGCGATCACCGAACCGTTCGAGATGATGTTGTCGCTCCCCTTGGTATTGGTGGAACGGCCGGAAACGCGCTTCTGGCCCTTTGCCGCCAGAACGTTCTCCGACAGGGATTCACAATAAAAGTACTCTTTCCACTGATCAGCCAGCACGCCGCCGACTGCGCCAACAGCAGCCTGAATAAGTCCCATAGATTTGCTCCTTTCCGTTTCTCAGATTATCCTTCCGTTCCGGATAACCCCATTATGGATATTATACATGTATTTTTTACAAAACGCAAGTGCTGCGTTCGTTTTCCGCGGGAAATTACGGATGGATGTACCAGCCGTGCGGCATGAAGCTGAATGAGAAGCCCGGGATCACGTCGCTGAGTCCGAGCAGCACGACGACCGTGCAGGCGAGCATCAGGAAGTATCCGAGCAGCCGCATGATCAGCATCGCGAGCGAGAAGCGCTTCAGCGAAACGTTCTTCGGCTTTCCGCAGCCCCAGACGAACAGGAACACCAGTCCGACCACCGGAATGTGGAACAGGATCGTCAGGAAGAAATACTGTGCCGTCGTCAGCAGCATGCGCGGATCGGTCGCGATCTTTTCGATCGTTGCCGACGCAGGCGCTGCGGGTGCAGGCGCAGGTTCCGGTGCTGGTGCAGCCAAAACAACGGGTTCGGACGCGGGCGCAGGTTCGGGCGCAGGCGCAGATTCCGGTTCCTCTTCCGCGGGAGCAGCAGGTTCCGCCGCAGCAGGCGCGTTTTCGGGTTCCGGCGCAGGCGCTGCTTCGGGAACAGGCTCTAAAGTCGCTTCCGGCTCCGAAACGGCTTGCGCTGTCGCTTCGACTGCCGGCGCTTGCGCGGTCAGCTCGGCAACCGGCGTCCCGCACTCCACGCAGAACTTGGCGCCTTCGTTCAATTCATTTCCGCACACAGGACATTTCATAGTAATAGGCTCCTTTCCTTATGGTACAATCGTTATGGTGTCTCCGTCCGAAAACAGGGTGATCACGCCGTCGGTATCGGTCCGGTAAACGGATGCGCCGATCGCTTGCAGCCGGTTCAGAACATCCGGATGCGGATGGCCGTACGCATTGTTTCTGCCATCCGAGATGATCGCGCAGGACGGATGCACCGCGTCGAGAAAGGCTTTGCACGACGAGGTGTCTGAGCCGTGATGCCCGACCTTCAGCACGTCGGCGCGCAGCCGATCGTTGCCGTACGTGTCGAGCAGCCGCCGTTCCCCTGCCGATTCCAGATCGGCGGCCAGCAAAAAGCGCGTGGAACCGTAGCAAACGCGCAGCCCGATCGAAGCGTTGTTCGCATCCTCCGCCGGTTCCCCGGCAATCGGGTTCAGCACTTTGACCGAAACGGCGTCGTCCCAGACAATCTCCATACCGGATGCCGTGTTGTACACCGGACAGCCGTTTCGCTGCAGCGCGCGGAGCATCTGCTCGTACACGATCGTCGTCTCCGGAACGTCCGTCGTAAAGAACGCGCCGACCGGATACCGTTTCAGAACATCCGCCATCGAACCGATGTGATCGGCATGCGGATGCGTCGCAACGACCGCGTCGAGCTGCTTGATTTCATAAACCCGCAGAGCGGCGCGGATCGCGTCAAACGCGTCCTCCGGTCCGGCATCAATCAGCATCGTCCTGCCGTTCGGCGACTGGAGAAGGATCGCATCGCCCTGCCCGACGTCGAGCAGCGTGACCGTCAGAAGCGGTCCGTCCTTGGGCGGCGTCACCGCGGATGTGAGAATCTCGTAAGAAGAATTTGGCGGACACAGCGTGCCCCGCACGCCCGTGACGATGACTGCCGCGATCAACAGCACCAAAAGCAGCGCTTCGAGCATCAGCCGCGCTTTTTGCTTGTTTGTCGCACGCATCTGCGCTCCGTCCGCCCTGCCGTCTCTGTGCATCATACGCTGCTCCCGCCTTCCGATGATTCGATTATACTATATTCTGCGGTCCAATGCAAGTTCAAAAGAACGCGCTGCGCTGCGGCGCTCCTTTCTCGCGCGTTTTTCAATCGAACGCAGGTAGCTGCGCACCTCATACTGCAGCCGTATCTGCAGGATCCGGTATCTCCATTCATTCATCTTTCCGTCCTCCGTTTCTCTTTCTGTCTTAACGATAGCAAAGAAACTGTCCGTTATTTTGGACTATCTTGTAAAGGGTCTGTGAACGTGCTATACTGTAATGCATTAAAGCAAGGAGTTTTCCGCATGGACTATCCGAAACCTTCTCTGACCGCCGATATGTGTCTTTACGCGCATGAAGCGGACGGACTGTATGTGCTGCTGATCCGCCGCGGCCGCCCGCCGTATCAAGGCAGCTGGGCGTTCCCGGGCGGATTTGTCGAACCGGGCGAAACCGTGGAAGACGCCGCCGCCCGCGAGCTTGCCGAGGAGACCGGCGTGACCGGACTGTCGTTTGAGCCGGTTGGCATCTTCTCCGAAGCCGGACGCGATCCGCGGGGATGGACCGTTACCAGCGCGTACCGGGCCGAAGTGGATCGCAGCAAGATTCGTGCCGTCGGCATGGACGACGCCGCCGAGGCGCGCTGGTTCCGGCTGGAGTTTGCTAAAACCTATGATTCCCTGTCGCTGCGGCTGACCGGCGGAGATGATACGCTGACTGCTATCCTTTCCGAACCGTACCGCGCGGCAGAACAGCCGCGCTATCACGCGCAGGAGGCGCACGGCATCGCGTTTGACCACGCCAAGATCCTTGCCGCCGCACTGTACAACTGACCGGAGGAACCCGATGGAATACGATTTTACCAACGCCCCGAGCCGCCGCAACACCGGCGCGATCAAGTGGGACATGATGCTGAAGCTGCAGCCCTATCTGCCCGAGGACGTTCTGCCGTTTTCGGTTGCGGACATGGAATTTCAAACCGCGCCCGAAATCACCGAAGGCCTGACCGCATACCTGCGCGAAAATGTGCTCGGCTATACCGCGCCGACCGATGCGTATTATGATGCGATCGACCGCTGGATGCAGCGGCGGCACGGGTTCCCGGTACGAAAGGAGCAGGTCGTCCTGTCGGACGGCGTCGTTCCCGCGCTCGGTGCAGCCGTTCGCATTTTCACCGCTCCCGGCGACGCGGTGCTCGTGCCGACGCCGGTGTACTTTCCGTTTTTTTCCGCTGTCGAAAAAAGCAGCCGGACGCTTGTGACCTGCGATCTGATTGAAGAAAACGGCGGCTACACGTTCGACTTTGCCGCATTTTCTCGGGCGGCTGCGCGGCCGGACGTAACGCTTTGCATCCTTTCGAGCCCGCACAACCCGATCGGCAAGGTCTACACGGCGGACGAACTGACCCGGATCGCTTCGATCTGCCTTGACAACGGCGTCTATCTGGTCTGTGATGAAATCCATCACGATCTGATCCTGCCAGGCGTTACCTTTACGAGCGCCGGAACACTGCCCGATCCGCTCAGAAAGAACATTCTGCTCTGCACCGCGCCGAGCAAAACCTTCAACCTCGCCGGGCTCGCCTGCTCGAATCTGATCTTCTTCGATACCGAAAAGAAGGATCAGTTTGAAAAAGGCGGCGGTGCGCACAATGTCAACGCGCTCGGGCTGGTCGCCTGCCGGCTCGCCTACGATCACGCGGAGCCGTGGCTCGACACGCTGCTTTTGACGCTCGACCGGAACCGCAGGCTCGTCGAATCCTTCCTGCAGGCGCATCTTCCGATGCTGCATGTGGCGAAGCTGGAGGGAACCTATCTGATGTGGATCGACTGCCGTGCACTCGGCATGAAGAGCCGTGATCTGATGCAGTTCCTGCATGCCCGGGCGCTGCTTTGGGCCAACGACGGCGCGCAGTTCGGCACCGCCGGCGAAGGCTTTATCCGCATCAACATCGCCTGCCCGTCCGAGGCGCTGATTCTGATGCTGACGCGCCTGCGCGCCGCGATCGATCTCGGGAGGCTCACATGGTAACGATCGGAAATGACTGGGATACCATTCTGAAGGGAACGTTTGAAACCGAGTCCTATCAAAACCTCCGGAGGTTTCTTGCCAACGAGTACCGTACGCGCACGGTCTACCCCGGCATGTACGACATCTTCAACGCGCTGAAGCTGACGAGCTTTGCCGACTGCAAGGTCGTGATCTTGGGACAGGATCCGTATCACGGCCCGCACCAGGCGCATGGGCTGAGCTTTTCGGTGCAGCAGGGCGTACAGCCGCCTCCGTCGCTGCAGAACATTTTCAAGGAGCTCGAGGACGATGTCGGGATTCCCGAACCGCCGCACGGCAATCTGACCTGCTGGGCAAAGCAGGGTGTGCTGCTGCTGAACACAGTGCTGACCGTGCGCGAACACCAGCCCAACAGCCACAAGGGCATGGGCTGGGAGCAGGTCACCGACGATGTGATCGCCGCGCTGGACCGGAAAACGACGCCGGTCGTGTTCCTGCTTTGGGGCGCCAACGCGCGCAACAAGGCGAGAATCGTGACCAATCCGAT
>CADAQS010000022.1 GCA_902790115.1 uncultured Eubacteriales bacterium
TGCCGTCCGCACTTTGTGATAAGACCCGCCTCTCGGCAGGTGGATGCACTGCGATTTTCGCAATCTTCCCGTCAAAGCGGGCTTGATTTTGAAGTGACCGACGCGTGTTATTCCGTAATCACTCTGTGGGTTTATCACGATAAAGCGTAACGAACACCGCAGGATATTCTTCTGGTGGGGTTAGTTGGGCTCGAACCAATGACCTCCACGATGTCAACGTGGCGCTCTAACCAACTGAGCTATAACCCCAAGCGCATAGTTTATTATACACAACTCGCGCCAAAATGCAAGAGTTTTTTTCAATTTTCAAAATATTCTTTTTGTAAAGCCGTTCGATTTCGTTTGTTTGAGGACAGAAAGCGAATGATGGTCGGACGAAGTTCCGTCAGTAAAAATGCAATCAGCAAAGCGAAAACCGATCCGGTAAATCCCTGCGGCGTGCCTATCGGAAGCACCGTATACCGAAACAGGAACTGATCCATAAGCGCAACACACAGCGCGCTGACATACGGAGATATTCCGAGGATCAGCCGTTTTTCCCCGCCTTCCAAAGACAACGATTCCGTCAGCAGCAGAGCCGGAAGGATTTGTACGATCCCCTGTTCTTTCAGCAAGGGAAACCAATCCGTCAGTTTCCATCCGGCAAGTCCGCAGACGACCGAAAGCAAAATCATGCGAATCGGATGCTTGGTGTGCTGCGATACAAGGAGACCAAGCAGAAGCACATCCCCGGCAATATAAATTGACACCTGTTCATCCCGGATGACAGGAACGCAAGCTGCCGCGATCAAAGCCATGCATCCGGCAACAGCTAGCAGACGGATCTTTCGGGTAGGAAACGAATGCTGCAGCCATCCGCCCGCCGTCAGAAGAATGAGAACAAGCAAAAGAATAATCGACGTATACAACCGGGCCACATCCTTTCTGGATACTAGAATGTGAACCTTTTTGGCTGTTTATCCAATCATCACTTGATTCGCTTTCCGTTTCCGTAAACGGCCTTGATCTGCTGCGGTTTGCACAGATACACTGCCCGCTCGAATCGTTCTTTCAGGGTCAGATTCTTTGTTTCCGTAAACGCCGAATCATCCAGAACAACCGCATGCAGCGATTGTCCAGGAACGAATCCGGGACGATCGCCGAAATATTCCGCACCGGCGGAAGTTCCGAGATAAAACGCTTCCGCGACCGTCAGAAAATCCGTTGTCCATCCGGATTCGATTCGTTTGATCTTGGACATCCGGATCGTCATCTGAATGACGTCGAGCATGTTCAGCTGCGCACCGCCGGCTATGTCGCTGCCCAATACGACCGGAACACCCTCCGAAAGCATTTGCCGCACCGGTGCAAGACCGCTTGCGATGTTGATATTGGAGTCGGCACAATGAACCGCCGTGACGCCGTAATCACGCATCGCTTTCCGTTCCGTTTCATCGCTGTAAACACAATGCGCCATTAAGGTTCCGTTCTTCCAAAGACCGTACTTATGGTAGGTCTCCCAGTAGCGTTCACAGTCCGGATGCAGTTCCTTTACCCATGCGATTTCGCCGCGGTTTTCGCTTAAGTGCGATTGCACCGGCAGATTCCGTTCCTTTGCCAGATCACCGAGCCATGCCATCAGATCGTCGCTGCAGGAAGGCGTAAAGCGCGGCGTCAGAATCGGACGGATATTTTGAAAGCGTTCCGACTCCTTCAGCCATCTTAATGTCTCGCGTTTGCTCTCCTCGGTCGTTTCCGAATAATAGTCCGGAGAATTGCGATCCATGCTGACTTTGCCGACGTATCCGCAAAGCCCTGCCTGTTCCAGCTCCTCCATCAGAATCCCTGTCGCATCGGTATGCAGTGAGGAAAACATACAGACGCGTGTCGTTCCGCCGTCGATCAGCTTCTGTACGAACTCGTGATAGATCTTACGGGCGTATTCCGGATCAGCAAAACGCGATTCAGTTTTGAACGTATAGGTATTGAGCCAATCCAGAAGCGGCAGATCCATGCCCATGCCGAGCATCGGATACTGCGGCGCGTGCAGGTGCATATCGCAAAACGAAGGAACGATTAGCGCGTCACCGAAATCATCCGATTCCGCACTTTGGAAGCGCTCGGGAAGCTCTTTGAACAAGCCGGTAATTTTTCCGTCCTGCAGAACGATGCAGCCGTGATCGATGACTTCCAGCGAGCCAAAGGCAGGCGCAAAAAGAATGTTTCCCTTCAGCACCCGAAGCATACCGTTATACCTCCGTTCGTAAATCGACGTCCTTTAATTCCCTTCCGTCCGTTTCCACCAAGTCCAACAGATCCGCATGTTTCCGGATCACCGCGCTTCCGCCGATATCACCATGAAGATTTGCCAGTTCCGCAGCAAACGCTGCCGGAAACACGACCGGATTTCCACGCTTGCCGTCCGATGCCGGCGCAACGATTCGGGAAGGATCTTCCTGAAAGCGTTCCAACAGCCGGTAAACGGTTTTCTCTGTCAAAAAGGGTTGATCCGCAACCGAAAACAGTATGCCGGCCGGCTGTTTTTCCATCGTTGCTTGCACGCCGAGACGGATGCTCCGGGAAATCCCCTCCTCCGGGCGGTTGTTTTGCACCACGCGGAATCCAAGCGCTTCCGCCTCTGAGCAAAACGCCGCGCGTTCCGGCTGTGTGACAAGGATTCTATCTGCAAGCACTTTATCAAAGAACGGATCCGCGTACAGCCGCAGAGCCCGCGAAAGAAGCGGAACGCCGTCAAGTGCGTAAGCAAGCTTGTCGCCGTCGAACCGTTTGCTGTTCCCGGCGGCAAGCAGGATCAGAGCAATGCTGCCGTTCATTTGCGGGTACGCGTCGAAGGTCCCCGGAAAACGAATCGTCCGCAATACGGTTTGATCAGTTTACCGTTTTCCACAACGAGTTCTCCATTCACCAGAACATCTTTCGTCCCGCCGAGAACCGGAACGTCCTCATAAGGCGAATTGTCCACATTGTGCAGATTGGTTTTCCATGAAATGGTATGCGGACAGTCCGGATCGAATACCGTTATATCCGCATCGCTGCCCTCCTGCAGAACGCCTTTTTTCGGATACATGCCGAACAGCTTTGCTGCGTTTTCGCTGAGCAGCGCTGCCATTTGCTCGAGTGTGATATAACCGGCTTTTACGGCATAGGTGTAGACCAGTTCTGCACGGTTCTGGATGCCCGCGCCGCCGTTCGGGACGTCTGCAAAGTCACCGTTGCCGAGTGCTTTCTGCGCCATCGTAAAGGAGCAATGATCGGTGCCGATAAAATCGATCATTCCGTCCGACATGCCGTTGAGTATCGCCGACCGGTCATGCGCCAATCGCAGCGGCGGCGACATGATGAACTTTTCGCCGTCGGGCTGCGCATAACAAGCCTTATCGAGCGTCAGATACTGCGGGCAGGTTTCCGCGTACACTTCCACGCCGCGGCCGCGGGCAGCTTCGACCTCGTCAAGGCTTGCCTCACAGGAAAGATGAACGACCCAAGCTGGTGCATCGGCAAGTTCCGCAATCCGCATCAGCCTTGCAACGCCTTCCGCTTCCACAATATCGGGACGAGAATCCGCATGCGCCATCGGTTCAAAGCGACCCTCGGCATGGAGTTCTTTGATGCGCGCGTTCAGCAGATCAAAGTTTTCACAATGCACGCCGACGAGACAGTCCCGCTCGGCCGCATACCGGATCGCATCATAGATCTGCCCGTCATTGACACGCATCGCCGGATAGACCATGTACATTTTGAAGGAGGTGACGCCCTGTCCGATCATGGAATCGACCTCCGCCTTCCGATCCTCGTTCCATTCGGAAACCGCCATGTGGAAGCCGTAATTGCAGCTGCTCTTTCCGTCCGCTTTGCGATGCCATTTGTCTAGCGCATCCTGCATCGTCATGCCGCGATCCTGTGTCGCAAAATCCAGAACCGTCGTGGTTCCGCCGACGACCGCCGCTTTCGTTCCGGTTTCAAAGTCGTCGGCTGTTGTCGTGGATGTCAGTTCGAGATCCAGATGCGTATGCGTATCGATAAAGCCAGCAAAGACATAGCAGCCGGAAGCATCCACGGTTTTATCCGCTTCACAGGCAATCTTCGGCGCAATCCTGACAATCACGCCGTTGTCCGCCAGGATATCCGCCTTTTCCGTTCCGTCCGAACGAACGACGGTTCCGTTTTGAATCAATACTTTCATTGGTTACTCCGTGCTTCCATACCGCAAAAAGCGGTCTCTATTCTTGAAATGAGTATACCACATCCGGTTTCTGTCTGCAATGATATTCCTGTTTCTTCCAGGAATTTGGTTACTTCTTTTTTACAAAGCCTCTTCCAACTGTCGGAAAACTATGGTATACTGCAAATAAGTCAAAGAATGGTTTGATGAAAAGGAGGCTCACATGGTAGTCGGCAAAAGCGTAAAACGCGTGGATGCGTTCGACAAGGTCACCGGCCGTGCCCGTTACACGGATGACATGGCGGACCGCAGCGCTTATATTGTCAAAATTCTGCACAGCACGATTGCGCACGGATACGTGAAGTCGATCGACAAAACGGAAGCGGAAAAAATTGACGGCGTAATCTACATCGCAACCTGTTTCGATGTTCCGAACCTTCCGTTCCCGACCGCAGGCCATCCATGGTCGACGGATCCGCATCATCAGGACATTGCAGACCGACTTCTTTTGAACCGGCATGTCCGCTACTACGGCGACGACATCGCCGCTGTTGTTGCGCGCGACGAAGTCACGGCGACACGTGCGGTCCGCGCACTCAAAGTCGAATACGAAGAATTGCCATTCGTGCTCGATCCGATTCAGTCGATGCAGGACGGCGCGCCGCAGCTCCATGAAGAATTTCAAAACAACATTCTGGCGCATACGCGTCTGAGCGACGGGAACTATGCGGAGGCGATCACCGAAGAAGGTCTGATCCGGATCGAAGGCTGGTACCGCACGCCGACCGTGCAGCACTGTCACATCGAAAATCATATCTGCTTCGCTTCCGCGGAAAGCGGCAAGATCACCGTCGTTTCCTCGACACAGATTCCGCATATCGTCCGCCGTGTTGTCGGTCAGGCACTTGGGATTCCTTGGGGCAACGTCCGCCTGATCAAACCGTATATCGGCGGCGGCTTTGGTAATAAGCAGGACGCGCTCTATGAACCGCTTTGCGCATACCTTTGCACCAAAGTCGGCGGGCGGCTCGTGAAGCTCGATGTTTCCCGCGAAGAGACCTTCGTTTCCAACCGCGTCCGTCATGCGATTCAGTTCCATCTGATCAGCTGGTTGAGAAAGGACGGTTCCATTGTCGCGCGCAAGGCCGAATGCTTCTCGAATCAGGGCGCATACGCTTCCCACGGGCACGGCATCGCCGCCAAGGGCGGCGGCGCGATCCGGCAGCTGTATCCGACGCCGAACTTCGAGTGTGATATGTATACCGTCTATACGAACACCCCTGCCTCCGGCGCGATGCGCGGCTACGGCATTCCACAGGCAATGTTCGCGCTCGAAAGCCATACGGATGATATTGCCAAGCAGCTTGGCATCGAGCCGATCGAATATCGCAGGAAGTACATGATGCCGGTCGGCTACTTCGATCCGTTCTCCAAGAACGTCAACTACTTTGATTCGCTAAACCAGTGCATCGAAAAGGGCAAAGCCTATATAGATTGGGACAACAAGCGCAAAGCCTATGCGAACCAGACCGGCGACATTCGCCGCGGCGTCGGCATGGCAATTTTCTGGTACAATACCGCGGTCTGGCCGATCTCTCTGGAATCATGCTCTTGCCGCATGGTTCTGAATCAGGACGGCACGCTGCAGCTGCAGCTCGGCGAAACCGAAATCGGTCAGGGCGCCGACACAGCCTTTTCTCAAATGGCTGCCGATGCGGTCGGCGTTCCGTTTGAAGCGGTGCATATTATTTCGACGCAGGATACCGACATTACGCCGTTCGGCACCGGCGCCTATGCCTCGCGTCAGACCTATGTCGCCGGCTTTGCGATCAAACAGACGGCGGACATCCTGCGGGAAAAGATCCTCGCCTATGCGCACAAGCTGTACCGGATGCCTGTTGCACTGATCGATCTCATCGGCGGAAACATCATCCGGAAATCCGACGGACAGGTTCTCGGCACGCTCGGTGAGTTGGCGACCGAAGCGCTGTACAGCCTGACGGACAGCATTCATCTGACTGCTGAATCCACCTATCAGATCAAATCGAACGCATACTCCCTCGGCTGCTGCTTTGCCGAAGTCGAAGTCGATATTCCGCTCTGCAAGGCAAAGCTGCTGAAGATCATCAACGTACATGATTGCGGCACGCTGATCAATCCGGCGCTTGCGGAGGCACAGGTGCACGGCGGCATGAGTATGGGCATCGGCTACGGTCTGTCCGAGCAGCTGCTCTTTGACGAGCGCACCGGTCGCCCGCTGAACAACAACCTGCTGGACTACAAGCTTTCCACCATGATGGATCACCCCGATCTGAAAACCGAGTTTGTCGAGAATCCCGAACCCACCAGCGCATACGGCACAAAGGCGCTCGGTGAGCCGCCGGCTACCCCCTGCGCGCCGGCGATCCGCAATGCGATCCTGCAGGCTACCGGCGTCGCGATCAATCAGATCCCAATGAATCCGCATGTATTGTTTGCCCGTTTCCGTGAGGAAGGTCTGTTATAAGGAGGTCTCTCTATGTACGATATGAAAGCCTTATATGAAGCGACTTCGGTCGAAGACGCGATCCGGCTTCTGACCGAACATCCCGACGCAAAGATCATCGCCGGCGGCAGTGACGTTTTAATCAAGATGCGTGAAGGAAAACTCGCCGGCGCCGAGCTGGTTTCGATTTACAAGATCGATGCGCTGCGCGGGATCTCGATGGATCCCGACGGAACGATCCGGATTCGCCCGCTGACCAGTTTCTCCCACATCACGCGCGATCCGATCATTCAACAGCATATCAACGTCCTCGGAGAAGCCGTGGACATGGTCGGCGGTCCGCAGATCCGCAACATCGGTACGATCGGCGGAAACACCTGTAACGGCGTCACGAGCGCCGACTCCGCATCCACGCTCCACGCCTACGATGCGATCATGGTGATTCAGGGACCGGACGGCGTTCGTGAAAAGCCGATCCGCGAATTCTACCTTTCGGCCGGCAAAGTAGACCTCCGGCACAACGAAGTGCTTACTGCAATCCTGATCAGGAAAGAATCCTATGAGGGCTTTCAGGGACATTACATCAAGTACGCGATGCGCAACGCGATGGATATCGCAACGCTCGGCTGTTCGGTCAACTGTAAGCTTTCCGAGGACCGCAAAACGATTCTCGACGCAAGAATTGCCTACGGCGTAGCCGGCCCGGTTCCGATGCGGGCGCCGAGTGCGGAAGCCGCGGCAAAGGGTCAGCCTGTCTGTCCGGAGACGGTCGAAGCGTTTGCAAAGGCGGCACTGAACGATGTAAACCCGCGAACTTCATGGCGTGCCAGCAAGGAATTTCGTATGAACCTTGTCGAACAGCTTGCAAAACGCGCACTCAAAGAGGCGATCCGCCTGAACGGAGGTGAAATCTGATGCAAACGGCTCTGGTAAAATGTACGATCAACGGTGTTCCGACCGAAACGGTTGTGGACGTCCGCGCCAGCTTGACCGATATGCTGCGCAACGATTACCGCCTGACCTCTGTCAAGAAAGGCTGTGAAGTCGGTGAGTGCGGCGCATGCAACGTTCTGATCGACGGCGAGTGCTTCAACTCCTGCATTTATCTCGCTGTTTGGGCGGACGGAAAGAACATTCAAACTGTGGAAGGGCTACTCGGCCCCAACGGTGAGCTTTCCGATATCCAGCAGGCGTTCATCGATGAAGCCGCTGTCCAGTGTGGATTCTGTACGCCCGGCTTTTTGATGACCGCAGTCGAGATCCTCGAATCCAAAAAGCTCTACACGCGCGATGAGCTGCGCAAGCTGCTTTCCGGACATCTTTGCCGCTGCACCGGTTATGAAAACATCCTGAATGCCGTTGAAAAGACGATGAAGCGGCGTCTCGGCATTCCGGTCGAGTAGCGCGACATATTGAAGCGGTATCGTTTTGGGACGATACCGCTTTTTCTTATGTAAAATAATCGGCCATAATGCGTTTCAGAATATCCGGATATCCATTGGATCGGACGGTTTCCATGGGAAACAATTCACAAAAAGCCGCCTGCTCCCCGTTCTCCGTGTAGAACGAAACCGTTCCGACCGCAGTCATCGGATCGAGCGGCGCAAGGAGCGCTTCCGGAAGATCGTACTGCGGAGTGATCGCGCCGTCGCTCTTGTTGCGCAGCAACACGATGTTCTCATGCGGAGCAAGGTTTACCGCTTTCCGGTCTCCGTACAAAACCGGATAGTCTTCCAGAAGCGGGACGTCCTTTTGAGCGGGCATCTCCGAGCGGAAATTAGCATACGCGTAATCGAACAGACGGGTTGCTTCCGAGAACCTTGCTTCACTGGTCGAGCTGCCGATCACACAGCACAGATACTGCATCTGATTTCTGCTGACTGCAAACAAGCCGCAATATCCGTCCTCCCGCGAACTTCCGGTCATCAGGCCGCTGCATCCCGGATAGTTTCGAATCATACGGTTCGCGTTGACCAATTCGGTCTCCGTCCCCTTTGCATGATGCAGCGAATCCATATAGGTTCCGGCATACTGCATAAATGTCGCACTTTCGAGAGCAGCGGTTCCGAGTTTCAACAGATCCGTACAGGAAAACTGCGTTCCGGTTCCGAGACAGCTCTCCAGTGTCCGGGATACTCCGCATTCGTTCAGAATAACTCCGATGTTGTTCAGGAACACCTCCTCCGAGCCGAACGCGTTTTCCATCAGCGTCCATATCGCATCGCCCGCGGAGATCATCACTGCCGCCTTGATCAGTTCTCCTGCCGGTATTGTCTCCCCTGCTTCCAAAAAGGCGGTCGGTCCGCCGACTTTGCTCGCCCGTTTCGATACCTCCATCTCCTTATCCGGATGCAGCAGACTGGTATCGAACGCACGGCAAAGCGTCAGGATCGCAGGGAGCTTGGCGAGTCCGGCAACAGGGAACGGTTCATCGGAATGACTCTCTTCCAAAGCACTTTCCCCATAGAGCGGCATTAAAAGGAAGGCCTTTGCTCCGCCTTCCGCCTCTGCAGAGGAAAAAGAAGGAACCATCAAAAAGAAACATAAAATAATCGACCACAGTTTTCGCATAGCTCATCCTCCGCTGAAAGTCTATGCGAGCGAAACGGAAAATAGAAAAGCGGAAGGAAAAACTTCCTTCCGCATACAAAACAGATTCAGAACAGCTCCGAAGCAATCAGGTCAACCAGCTTTGTAAAGTTCTCAGCCGAGCGGTTAGCCGTCTCCGTGACCTCTGCATGGGACAACGGCTGATCGAGAACACCGGCCGCCATATTGGTGATCAGCGAGATTCCAATGACTTTCATGCCGCAATGCGCGGCAGCAATCGCTTCCGGCACCGTAGACATGCCGACCGCATCCGCCCCGAGCGCACGTGCCATGCGGATCTCCGCCGGAGTCTCGTAGCTCGGTCCTGTCATCATCAGGTAAACGCCCTCTTCGAGGTCGATTCCGTCCCGCGCAGCAAGCGTTTTCAGTTTTGTGCGCAGCGATTTGTCATAAACGTTGCTCATATCGGGGAATCGAGGTCCGAACGAATCGAGATTTCGACCGATCAGCGGATTGGTTCCGGAAAAATTGATGTGATCGCCGATCAGCATCAGGGTGCCCGCATGATATGCGGTATTCACGCCGCCTGCCGCATTTGTGATCAAAAGGTTTTCGATCCCGAGCCGTTTCATTGTTCGGACTCCGATCGTCAGAAGCTCCTGCGGATAGCCCTCATAAAAATGGAATCTGCCCTGCATGATCACGATCGTTTTCCCGAACTTTTCGCCGATCACAAAACGGGATTTATGCCCGGCAACGCCGGAAACCGGATAGCCGTTAATATCCGCATAGTTGACAAAGCGCTTGTTTTGAAGCGATTCTGCATACTCGCCGAGTCCACTGCCGAGAATCATGCCGATGGAAGCATTTTGTGTGCCTGCTTTTTGCAGCATTTCGACAGCATTTTGAATGATTTCTTCCGTTCGCATGGCTCAATCCTCCCAAATCTCTTTGAGGAAGGAAGTTCCCTCCCTCCAGGTCTCGCCGGTCAGATACTCATAAATCGTCGCGCCGATGTCGTTGAATGCGCTGCGGATATGCAGGTTCACGCCCTTTCGGATATGCTGGCCGGCGATCAGAAGCGGAATATACTCCCGCGTATGATCGGTTCCCGGGAACGTCGGATCGCAGCCGTGATCCGCTGTCACCATCAGAATGTCGCCTTCGTTGAGCTTGTCCAGCAAGTCCGGCAGCTTATGATCGAAGTATTCCAGCGCCGCACCGTAACCTTCCCAGTCGTTCCGGTGTCCGTATAACATATCGGTATCGACGAGATTCGTAAAAATGAAATCACCCTTGCCTTCCGCCAGGAACCGCTCCGTCGCCGCAATGCCTGCCGGATTGTTTTTGGTATGGTCGACGGTCGAAATGCCCCGATGGCAGAAGATATCCTCGATCTTGCCGATCGCAACAACGTTCAGCCCTTTTTCGGTAAGACCGTCCAGAATCGTCGGCTTGAACGGCGCAAGTGCGTAGTCCTTTCGGAACTCAGTACGCGTATAGTTTCCGCTGGTACCGGTGAACGGGCGAGCAATGACGCGGCCGACCAGGTACTCGCCGACCAGCATCTCCCGCGCAATCTCACAGATCCGGTACAATTCGCCAAGCGGAATCACATCCTCGTGCGCCGCGATCTGAAAAACGCTGTCCGCGCTCGTATACACAATCGGACTGCCTGTTTTTACATGTTCATCGCCGAGTTCCTGAATGATCTGTGTGCCGCTTGCAACAACATTTCCGAGCGTTTTACGCCCGATCCGTGCTTCGAATGCATCGAGGAACGAGCGCGGAAACCCGTTCGGATAGGTCAAAAACGGTTTTTCGAGCGAATACCCCGCCATTTCCCAATGGCCACAGGTCGTATCCTTCGCGTGCGTTTTTTCGGCGCATTTGCCGTATGCGCCTTCGATCGGCGCACCGTCTTTCGGAAGCGTGCAGCCATCGATATCGGCAAGTCCGAGCTTTTTCATATTCGGGACATCGAGCTTGCCGCGCTTTGCATAGATATTGCAGATCGTATTGGCGCCGACATCGCCGAATTCCGCCGCGTCCGGCAGATAACCGATGCCCGCGCTGTCCAGCACAATCAAAGTAACTCTTTTCTTCATGGACAGGTTCCTTCCTTGTTTTCTTTGCGCATATTTTACCACACACGCAAAGCCGCGTCAACAAATCAAAGCAAACCGTCATACATCCAGCGGGCGTAAATGCAGTAGCCTCGCCGGCTGTCATTCAAAAAAACATGCGTCACAATGCCGATCAGTTTTCCGTCCTGCAGCACCGGACTGCCGCTCATGCCTTGTACGATTCCGCCGGTCAGGGACAATAATTCCGGATCCGTGATTTCGATCATCATTCCCTGCACCTTGGGGGAAGCCTGTACCTCTGTACGGATCACGCGGACGCGGTAAGACCGCGCGATTTCTTCGCTGACCGTGGAGCGGATCTCCGCATCTCCGAGCCGAATCTCGTCCGGTTCCGCGATCGGAACAGTCTCGCCTTGGTTCATTGTCAACTGAAGCGTTCCGCCGATTCCGAATTCCGTGTTTTGTGTGATCGTTCCGATCGCATCCGCAGGATCGGTCGGAAACGTTCCAACCAGTTCCCCGGCCTGTCCGTTTGCGGCATACTGCACGCCGGTGATCTGTGCAGGATAAACCGTGCCGTTTCCGAAGCTCAAAAGTGCGCCGGTATCTACATCGGAAACGCCATGTCCGAGCGCAGCAAAGCGCAGCGACTGCGGATCATAGAACGATAGTGTTCCGATGCCCGAAGTGCTGTCGCGTACCCAAGCGCCGATTTTGTATACCCCGTCCTGATCCTTTGCCGGCGTCAGAACAGCGGTATACTGCTTTCCCTCATGCATGCAAAGCAGTTCCAACGATTCCTCTGCTGCACATGCAGCGGAAAAGTCCTCGCTGTTGTGAATCGCACTTCCGTTTACGGAAAGAATCACATCTCCGGGACGGATTCCGGCATTTGCAGCAGGATTTGCCGTTCCGTGTCCGGTCTGCACGCCGCCGAGTCCGACCACCTGTACGCCGCGGGTATGCAGCACAATCCCGATCGCTTCTCCGCTGGCTGAAACGCTTGTCCGAAGAGCAGATTGTTCAACGGTACGAACCGGGAGAATCCCGAACAGGCGAACCGTTCGTAAAGATCCGGATACGTTATGCAGCCGCTGATCGTTTGATACGCGAACAAACACCGCTCCCTCTTCGGTTACGGAAAGTGCCGGAGCAGAAATCTGCGATCCAGTTCCAATCGGTTCATTGAAGAGCCGGTACACCGACGGATTGCAATACCACAAAAGCAGCACTGCACAAAATGCTGCTGACAGAATCTTTCGAAAAAAGCGCATAATTCCTCCGTCTGTCAGTATGTGCTATGTCCGAAAAAACATACGGTCAGGCCGGATTAGCATAGCATCTCTTTGGGCGGAATCCTTATCCTATAATTGACTTTTGCTCAATTTTGTATATAATATGAGCAGATAAGTACACAGAAACTGCCTTATGCAAGGAGGTTTGTATGAAGTTAGCGATTTATGGATACGGCAACCTCGGCCGCGGCGTTGAATGTGCCGTTTTACAGAATCCGGATGCGGAGCTTGTCGGAATTTTTACGCGGCGCGACCCGAATACTGTCCGTTCCCTGACCGGTGTTCCGGTTTACAGCGCCGACCGTGTAATGGATTTTCAAGATGAGATCGATGTTCTGATTCTTTGCGGCGGCAGTGCAACCGATCTGCCGCACATGTCCCCGGAACTTGCCAAAGGCTTTAACGTCCTGGACAGTTTTGATACGCACGCAAATATTCCGGAACATTTTAAGGCTGTCGATGCGGCAGCAAAAGGCAGCGGTCACATCGCGTTAATCTCCTGTGGCTGGGATCCCGGTCTGTTCTCTCTGAACCGTCTGTATGCGTCTGCGGTTCTTCCTGACGGAAAAGACTATACCTTTTGGGGACGCGGCGTCAGTCAGGGGCACTCCGATGCGATCCGCCGGATTCCCGGCGTATTGGATGCGCGCCAGTACACGGTTCCCGTTCGCGAGGCGCTGGAAGCTGTTCGGGAAGGCAAAATGCCGGAACTGACTGCGAGACAAAAGCATTTGCGCGAATGCTATGTCGTTGCTGCACCGGACGCCGATCTTGCCGCAATCGAACAGGCTATCGTGACAATGCCGAACTACTTTTCCGATTACGATACAACGGTAACGTTTGTCTCATCGGAGGAGTTAAAGCGGAATCATGCCGAGCTTCCTCACGGCGGATTTGTGATTCGCGCGGGAAAGACCGGTCTGCACGGTGAGCACTCGCACACGATCGAGTATTCCCTGCATCTGGATTCCAATCCGGAATTTACTGCATGCGTGCTGGTCGCCTACGCAAGAGCCTTGACAAGAATGAAATCACGCGGCGATTCGGGCTGCAAAACCGTGTTCGATGTAGCGCCCGGCGATCTGTCTTCGCTGTCGCCCGACGAACTCCGAAAGAGAATGCTTTAACGCAAAAAGGAGCTTCCAAGCTCCTTTTTTCATACAATCTGTTGAGATCCTTATGGGCAGGAATACAGCATTCCGTATTCCCAATCCGCAAAGCCGCCACGGAGATAATCGGTTCCGGCTTCTGATGCAATGCAAAAGCCGCACGCGAGATGTGTGCGAATCGAGGCCTCATTGCCTTTATAGACACAGTCGCGTACGACAAACGGTCCGTTCGCTTTTAAGCGATCCAATACACCGGACAGTAAGGTCTTCGCATACCCCTTCCGGCGATACGCCGGATGGGTTTCCAAAGCTTCAAGATACCAGAATCCGTCGGAAATCTTGTTCAGACGCAGCGCGCTGATCCAAACCCCATTCTCTTCCGCAACCCAGTACGTGTTTTCCGGTTTCCTGTAAAAATCGTTCTGCAAAAAATCGAGAAAATCTCTCTCCACGCATGCAACGCCTTCCGAAATCGGCAACCCCGGGTACATTTCTTCTGCGTTTTCCCGATTCCCCTCGGCATAGAGGTCCATCAACTTTCTGCAATTCAAACTCGAAAACGTGGGGAAGAATAAAATGTTCATATAATCTCCTTTGCATAGATCGAAAAAGCCCCGAACGTCAGTTCGGGGCTTTTCGCTGGTGCGGGAAACAGGACTTGAACCTGCATGAAATCGCTTTCACACGGACCTGAACCGTGCGCGTCTGCCAATTCCGCCATTCCCGCTGGTGGATGGGGATGGATTCGAACCATCGAAGTCTGTGACGGCAGATTTACAGTCTGCTCCCTTTGGCCGCTCGGGAACCCATCCATAAACTATATGCATTTATCAATCATGCCCAAGGCTGGAGCCGGCGATCGGAGTCGAACCAACAACCTACTGATTACAAATCAGTTGCTCTGCCATTGAGCTACGCCGGCAGAAAATGGCGACCCGAAGGGGGCTCGAACCCCTGACCTCCAGCGTGACAGGCTGGCGTACTAACCAACTGTACTACCGGGCCGCGTATGGTGGGCCTTCAGGGACTTGAACCCCGGACCAATCGGTTATGAGCCGACCGCTCTGACCAACTGAGCTAAAGGCCCAAGTTCCGAAAGGAAAATGGTGATCCCGAGGAGACTCGAACTCCTGTTACCGCCGTGAAAGGGCGGTGTCTTAACCACTTGACCACGGGACCACATTCTTGGTCGGGGTGAGAGGATTCGAACCTCCGGCCCCATGCTCCCAAAGCACGTGCGCTACCGGACTGCGCTACACCCCGTAAAGCGCCACGCTGCTTTTCGCGACTTGACAAATATACATCATGATGCGGAAAAAGTCAATATCTTTTTTTGAAATATTGTCCGCAGGTGTTCCCCGCATCTCCATATCCCCAAGAGATACAGAGATGCAAGGATGTTTTTGTCAGTCGTTCAGGGCTTCCCGCCGCTCCTGCAGCTTTTGGAGCATCTCCTCCCCAGCCTTGAGCTTGCGCCGCTCTTCATTGACCACCGCTTCCGGCGCTTTGGAGACGAACTTTTCATTGGCGAGCTTAGCCTGGGCCCGGCCGATGTCGCCCCTGACCCGCTCGATCTCCTTGTCGATACGCTCCCTCTCCTTATCGAGGTCCACCAGGGACGCCAGGGGAATGAAGGCTTCCGCTTTCTCGGACACGATGTGCACGTCGCTTTTCAGGACGTTGCCCCGTTCCGTGCCGATCCTTGTCTTCTCCACGCCGGCCAACTTCAAAAGATATCCCTCTGCCCCTTCCAGCGCCTTGGGATCGGCACAGACGATGCGCACCGTGATCCGCTGAGCCGGGGGCACCTTGAGGTCGGCCCGGATGTTGCGGATGCTCTTCACCAGGTCCATGATGGTCTCCATGGTGGCGCACTCCCGGGCGTAGAGCTGGCCCTCCTGGGCCTTGGGCCAGGCAGAGAGCATGATGGTCTCCTCGTGACCGGGCAGCTGCTGGTAAAGCTCCTCTGTTATGAAGGGCATGAAGGGATGCAGCAACTGCATGGACGTGCCCAGCACCTTGACGAGAACGGCGGACACGTTCTCCTTCCGAGCCTGATCGTCGCCGTACAGGGCGGACTTGGCCATTTCGATGTACCAATCGCAGAACTCGGCCCAGATGAAGTCGTAAATCTTCTCTGCTGCCAGATTCAGCTCATAGTCGTCCAGGTTGCTGGTCACCTCCCGGGTGATCTCATTGAGCCGGGACAGTATCCACTTGTCGGCGGTGTCGAGAAGCTCCTCCCGAATGTTGGTTTGGGCATCATCGGGGATGTTCATGAGCACGAACCGGGCGGCGTTGTACACCTTGTTGCAGAAGTTCCGGGCGGACTCCACCTTCTCCCAGTAGAAGCGCATGTCATTGCCGGCGGAGTTGCCGGTGACCAGGGAGAAGCGCAGCGGGTCGGCGCCGTACTTTTCGATGATCTCCAGCGGATCAATGCCGT
>CADAQS010000023.1 GCA_902790115.1 uncultured Eubacteriales bacterium
TCGATGCAGCGCAGCTTCTATGTGGGTGAAGAAATTACGGAGGAGGATGTCAAGGCATCGTTCCAGCACGGCGTGTTGAAGCTGTTGATTCCGAAGAAGGAAAAGAAAGCCCTGCCTGAGAAAAAGACGATCGCGATCGAATAATCGCAAAACAGGCAAATGAACAGCCGAGGGAATTCCCCCGGCTGTTTTTTGTTCGACAATCGCTTGGCGGCGAAAGTTCAGTACACGCTTGGTATATGTTCTTATACCCATCGGATGTTCAGAAAAATAATAAAAGCCGATGTTTTTCGCATCGGCCAATGGAATCGGATGGGCCTTACACTTGTGCGGCACACCATACCAGAAATTCTTCTATGCTTGGTTTTCTTGAATGGAAAGGGGTACTGCGCCAGTATGCCTGCACCGCAGGATCAGGATTGTTGTAACCGGATTCGATCGCAATCGTTATTTCTTTTCGGACTTCTTCCTCGGTAACTCCGTTCTTTGCGGCGATGGCGCGAACGGCTGCTTCTGCTTTTTTCATGTCTTGTTTGCTCATGCTGCTCATTGGAACCTCCCATTTGTAAATGAAATAGTGTTTAACTTAACCACACTATACTATTATTCTCGGTAAAATGGCTTCTTGATTTTGCTTCCTGCTTTCAAAAAATCTCTAAATTCCTATAAATCCCTATGGGATTTTGGCATACGATTTGGCATACGGTGGTATATTCCCGTTTTTGTCTGTTTCCTTCGGGTTTGTACTCTCCTGTGCCTCTGGAAACTATAGCGGATCGCGGTTTCTGCCGTTACATCACTTCATTGTTTTTGGATGTTGACGGTCTAAAAAACAGTCGAGGGATGTGGAACCCGTGGGATTTGCACCTTTTGATCCTTTTCCGGTGATGCCCCCTATATCCCGTGCGTATTTTCCGGTATCTTGTGGCTTATATACAGGCGTTCTCTGAACCGCCTTTCACGGAATCCAGATTCTGCTATATGCTCTGTATACGAAAACAGGGCGCTCTTCGCGCCCCGTTTCTGAAAGGCAAGCACCGGGATTTGAATCCGAACCTTGTCTTACTCTGTGCTCCCAAGCTTACACCATCACTTGCTTCTCAAACTGATTTTCCCTTTCACATGATTTGCTAATATTCTCCCTTGTCAGTCTTATTTATATGCTTTTCGTGCGCTCCCGGCCATCCCCGGCGTCGGTATCATGGCGAACGAACTTGAAATCACAGTAATCGCCGCCCTGGCAAAGCGTCTTGGTGCGGATAAAATCGGTGTAGTGCAGCTCTCCGTATCCGCAAGATGGCGCTGGACGGGTATATCATTAAGCTGGATACTCCGCGGCAGGGATGATCTTCGCCTTCGCAGGTTGTTCCCAACTCTGCATAAACAGCACGCATATACGGCATCGGTTGCCCCCTGCGCGGACAATCGGAATGAATCAGAATCCCAAAGTGAAAAAGCTACCGATTGTCTCGGCAGCTTTGCGGTATGAGGATATGCGGTCAAGGCGAAAGTTCACAGAGGATGCGGCTGAAGACGGATTCTGCACGATTTTCGATTCGCGTATTTCCTCCCATAGAATGACCGCACAAGACACATACCCGAAGCACAGCTGCTTCGGGTATGCCAGGGGAGGAATGAAGAAGAGAGGACTCAGAGCAAGCGTACCTTGCCCTTGAACCGTTCGATGAAGCGATTGTTCCATTCGTCGCCGCCGGGGCAATTGCCGCTCTTCCAAAGAGGGATCTCAATGCCGCGTTCGCCGAGAATCTGCGCTGCCGTCATAATCAGGCAGTTCAGCGTATAAGCGTTGCAAAGCGTGGAGATGGCGCCCATCTTCTGCGGCACGCCGGGCAGTTCGATCACGGCGTCGCCGACCGGTACTTTGGTGTCAATGTAATAGTCCGTGGTTTGATACAGGTTCTTTTTGGACGGATGGCGCGCGGGATGATCGGCCGGAATGCTGTCGGCATGGCCGGTAGAAGTAACCGCAATTGTCGTTGCGCCGCGCTCTTTGGCGGTCAGCGCCGCATCGAGGCACGCGGAATTGATGCCGTAAGCGTTAGCGATGATCAGAAGATCGCCCTCACCGATGCGGTTGTCCTCGATGACGACTTTGCCGTAGCCCGGGGTGCGCTCGATCGCCATCGAACGCAGCGCGCCGCTGGACAGCATTGTGCCTTCGTCCAAGATCGCGCTGATGTGCATCAGTCCGCCTGCACGGAAGAAGATTTCCATCGCGTTCATGTTGGAATGGCCGCCGGGTCCCCAGATGTAGACCAGTTTGTCCTTGGCGATGTGATCGGCAATCACTTCGGCGACTTGGTTAATGCGCTCCCGCTCCTCGGTTTTGATGCGGGAAAGGTAGTCCACAGCGATGTCAAAATACTCCTGCATGATGTCTTTTCGTTCCATAGGATACCTCCATGTGATTTTAGTTGGATGCGGTGTGTTCCGCGTGCACGGAGCAGCCGCGATAGAAGACTTCTTTCAGATTCAGATCGTCGTCGAACAGCACAACGTCAGCGTCCCATCCTTCTTTCAGATGCCCTTTGTGATCATCGATCCGCATGATCTCGGCCGGATTGGCGGTCAGCATTCGCACGCATTCGGTCAGCGGCAATCCTGCTTTTCGATGCGACGCGCGCAAAAGCTCAATGCCCGACGCAATGCTGCCATGGAAGGCACTGCGGTCGAGGAACTTCACGACGCCGTCCTCCACAATGCCCTTCATGTTCCGATCGCGCGAACCGACGTCCACATACTCGCCTTCCTTTGCGGTGCCCGCTACGCGCACGCTGTCGGATACCAAATGCATACGCTTTGGCCCGACATGGCGGTACAGGTATTGCATCAGCTGCGGCGGAATATGGCAGCCGTCGCCGATGACTTCAATCCAAAGATCATCAAAATCATAACCGGCTTCAATGGCGCCCATCGTGCGGAATCCGTTGATGCGCACAACCGAGTTCATGTCGGAATAGAAATGCGTCAGGTGCCGGAATCCGTGCGCCATCGCCGTTTTGACCTCGTCATATGTCGCGTCGCTGTGCGCCACGGAACAAACGATTCCGTGTGCCGTGCAGTAATCGCCGAACACGAGTGCCCCGGGTAGTTCCGGCGCAATCGACCAACGCTTGATCCACCCGTCGGCATACGCCACGAGCGGAACATATTCCGCAGGGTCGGGGGTGCGGATATATCGCAGGTACATACCGCCGTTGCGCGCTTCGGAAATATACTGCCCCTCAATGTGAATGCCCGGAACATTCTGCCGCGCCGCCCGCTGTGCGGAAACCGTGCGGCAGGCGTCGATGACGCGGCGGATGGATTCATCCGAATCGGTAGAGGTCGTTGGGTAAAACGTTGTGACGCCGTGCTGCAGATGGTATTCGCAGACCGTGTCCATTGCCTCCGGCGTGCAGTCCATCACATCAGCGCCGTTTGCGCCGTGTGCATGCTGCTCGATCAGTCCCGGTGCGGCATACAGCCCGTTGCATTCGCGCACTTCGGCGTTTTCCGCCGCGGCGTCGGGCGGGAGAATGGCTTGCAGGACGCCATCGTCCATCAGCAGGGAAGCGGGGGAGACATCGCCGCCTTCGATCATGCGGACGTTTCGGAGCAGAATCATCCGATCACTTCCTTTCCCGCGTAGAGCACGCCGGTCACGTCGATATTGTCATCAAACAGCATCAGATCGGCGTCGAAGCCGGGACGGATGTGACCCTTCCGGTCGTCGATCCCGAGAATCTTTGCCGGGTTTTCCGTCATCATGCGAATCGCCTCGGGCAGCGGAATGCCGACCTTTTTCGCTGCGACGCGCACCAGATCGTTGCCGAGTGCAATGCTGCCGTAGAACGCAGAGCGGTCGGGGAACTTGGCCACACCGTCCTCGATGATGCCGCGTACGCCGCTTTCCAGACTGCCCACAATGACGTTTTCTGTTTCGTTCGTACCCGCGGGGCGGATCGAATCGGAGCAAAGCTGCAGTCGTTCCGGTCCGATCAGTTTATAAATCATACGGAACAGATCCGACGGCAGATGGCAGCCATCCGTGATGACTTCGACCCAGAGATCGTCCATCGCATACGCGCATTCCAGTACGCCGAGAACTCGGAAGCCGCTTTCGCGCGTGATCGTGGACATATCGGAATACAGATGCGTGATGTGCCGGAAGCCGTGTTCCTTGGCCGCCCGTACTTCGCGGATCGTCGCATCGGTATGACCGATCGACGGCAGAATGCCGTGCTTGGTGCAATAGTCGCCGAACTGCGCGATGCCGGGCAGTTCCGGCGCTGCCGTCCACCGCGCGATACAGCCCGGTGCATAGGAAATCAGTTCTTCATACAGTGCCGGATCGGGCGCAGAGATATAGCGCAGATCCATGCCGCCTGCGCGCTGTACGGGAAAAAACGGTCCCTCAAAGTGCATACCGTACAGGCATTGCCGATCCTTGCGCGCTTCCTTGGCGGTGCGGAATGCATCGAGTGTACGCAGATATTCCGCTTTGCTGGCGGCAACGGTCGTCGGGAGCAGCGTTGTGACGCCGTGCTGCAGCTGCATTTCCGCCGCGCCGTGATACGCTTCCTGCGTACCGTCCATATAATCGTGCCCGCCGGAGCCGTGCGAATGCAGTTCGATCAGTCCCGCGGAAACATAGTTTCCCCTGCCGTCAATGACGGTTTCCGCGTCCGACTCGGTTTGCACCGGCAGGATCGCGCGGATTTTTCCGCCTTCGATCAGCAGCGAGCCGTCCTGCACGCCGCCCTCGACGATGCGCACATTTTTGAGCAGCGTTTTCATGCGTTGACCCTTCTGCCCATATAGAAGACGTCACGGACGTTGACGTCCTCGTCAAACAGAACAACGTCGGCGTCTTTGCCCGGCAGCAACCGTCCCTTTCGATCGTCGAGATGCATGATCTTCGCCGGATTCTCGCTCATCATGCGGATCGTATCGGTCAGCGGGATTCCCGCTTTCTTCCATACCGTCCGCACCAGCCGGTCCGCCGTGGCAATGCTCCCCGCAAACGCGCTGCGGTCGGGCAGTTTGGCAACGCCGTCTTCAATGATCACACTGCGTCCGTACTCGGAACTGCCGATCGTGGTTTCGGTCACGTCCAGTCCCGCAGGGCGCAGGGAATCGGTAATCAGCGCGATCCGGTCCACACCCTTGCACTTGACGATCATGCGGATCAGTTCCAACGGCAGATGGCACCCGTCGGCAATCAGTTCCACGGTCAGCGCATCAAAGCAGTACGCGCTTTCGGTCACGCCGAGAATGCGGAATCCGCCCTTGCGGATGATCGAGGATGTGCAGGAATACAGGTGCGTGATATGCGTATAGCCGTGGCGGATCGCTTCCTTTACGTCATCATAAGTCGCATCGGTATGACCGATGGTCGGGATAATGCCGTTGGCGCAGAGGTAATCGCCCATTTCCATCGCACCGGGCAGTTCCGGCGCAATCGACCAGCGCAGGATCGCGCCATTGGCGTTTTCCACAAACGCGCGGTATTCCGCAGGATCGGGATTGCGGATATAGCGCGGATCCTGACCGCCCTTCATGGCCATGGCAAAATACGGCCCTTCGAGGTGCAGACCGGGTACATATTGGTCGCGGTTCAGCTCTTCCTTTGCTTCGTTGAACGCTTCAATGCTGCGGGCGATCTCCTCGTTGGACGCGGCAAGCGTCGTTGGGATGATCGTCGTTGTGCCATGGATCAGGTGCATCCGACAGGCGGTCTTGTATGCATTGGTTGTGCCGTCCATAAAGTCCGCGCCGCCTGCGCCGTGCGTGTGCGTATCAATAAACCCTGCAGAGGCATACAGACCGTCACCCTCAAAAGCATCTGCATCCGGCACAACGGCGTCCGGCGCGAGCACGCCGGTGATTTTCCCGTCTTCGATCAACAGACTGCCGGGCGTAATCAGACCGCCGTCCACAATGCGAACGTTTCGGATCAGTTTTTTCATAACAGTCACCTTACAAAAGCGCGCTGCTGTCACCGTCGAGATACAGGATCGCATGCGGTTGTTTGCGCAAGGTCGTGCAAGGGCATTCTTCGGAAATCTCGCCGGTCAGCATCCGCTTGACGGCCTGTGCTTTGGTCGGGGCGGGAACCATGCAGAAATGGTACGTTGCCCGCATCAGACGCGGCACAGTCAGCGTCAGCGCATGGGTCGGAACCGCGTCAAACGTATCAAAGCAGCCGTCATGCACTTGCTGCATCCGGCAGGTATCGTCCAGTTCCACGACCTTGACGTCTTTGGGATCATCGAACTTTGCAAACGCCGGATCGTTGAACGCGATATGGCCGTTTTCGCCGATGCCCATGCAGACAATGTCGATCGGCTCCGCATTCAGAAGCGCGGCATATTCCGCCGCCGTTTTGGCGGTATCGGGATCCTCGCCGTTCAGATAGGAAACCGAACGGAACGGAACGAGATCGAACAGCCGGTCGCGCAGAAACTGACCGAACGCCTGCGGGGCGTGCCGATCCAGTCCGACATACTCGTCCATATGGAAAGCGTCGATCCGGGTAAAGTCGATCGACGGGTCGCGCACGATCGCGCTGAGAAAATCGTTCTGACTGGGCGCTGCGGCAAACACAACGCGGATATGTTCTTTTTCGATCAGCAGTTTTTTCACGGCTGCGGCAAAGTCCGCGCCAGACGCCGCGCCCATTTCGGCCCGCGTTTCAAATACGCGAACCCGCAATTCATCTTTGGAAAATGCTTTCATGTAATTACCTCCGCCATGCGCCCGATATCGGGCTATTGCACCTTTATTATAAAAGATTCACGGAAAAATGAAAATGTGGATTTCATGAATGTTTATGTAATACTTTACGCAGATTTTATGTAGCTTGTTATACCTGCTCGGTTTCGCTTGATTTTTGGAGCGGATTGCGTTAAAATGAGGAATATTTCAAGAATCATGAAAGGAGCAGGCCGCATGAAAGAACGCATTATCCATGTATTGAACCATATCCGGAGCCATCTGACGCCGGAAAATCTGAACGACCTGTTCCGGAACCTGCACCTCGGTCAAGAAACACCGCAAATTGCCAACATTCGTTCGGAACAGCAGCGTCCCGACGACGCTTTTACCGACCTGGAGGAACATAACTATTATGAAATGACGATCCAGTTGGACAAGCACACGCTCGTTCAGATCGGACAGAACTATTACGACCTTGCGCCGGGACAGTTCTGCATCATCCCGCCGGGCACGCTGCACCGGATCAAATGGGGATCCTCGGTCGATCCGACCGCAAATATGATGTGGATCAGCATCACCGGCGAGATTGTGCGCACAAGTTACACGATCTATTCGGCAAACACGCGCAGCAAGATCTGGGGCTCCGACCTGAATATCCCGGGCAACTTCCTCATCGGTGAAATCTTCCTCGAACGGCAGAAGAACCGCGCCGGCTCCGCAGAAGCGATCCTTTCCTACGTCAATGCGTTTCTGTCGCTGATTTTGCAGAACGTGAATTTTGAAAATGAATCTGCGGGCATCGGCTGGACAAACGCAATGGTGACCGAATTGCAGGAATACATCAAAGCGCATCTCAGCGCGCCGCTGAGCCTTGCAGACTTGTCCGCGCATGTGTCCCTGAGCCCGAACTATCTGTGCAAGGTATTCAAGCAGGTGATCGGCGAAACGATCACACACTATACGCAAAACCTCAAAATCGAAGCAGCGATTGAACTGCTGAAGGACGATTCCCTGTCCATCAACGAGATCGCCGAACGGTTCGGCTTTTGCGATCAGTTCTACTTCAGCAAGGTGTTCAAATCCTATGTCTGCATGTCTCCGATGCAGTATCGCAAATCGTTGCGCGCGCAGCGTACACCGAAGAAATAGAATTCCATCTCCGAGAAAAAACACATATTTCCTGGGTGTTTTCAAGCACTACATCTTGATTTTATTATATAATTAGGTAATAATTTCGTTTTCCGGGCAGAAAAACCCGGACTCTTTTCATTTTTGTAGAATTCTATACAAAATCTGTGTAAAATAACACATACATCTCAAAAAAATACACATGGAGTAAATGCGAAACTTCCTGTAAAATCACATATGTAAAGTGGCCGTAAAACCTATATGATTTTATTTGGCTAAGAGCAGAGATGCTTCAGCATACACACTAAAGGAGGAAAAGTCATGAAGAAAAAGATACTTGCGATCGCACTCGTACTGATGCTGGTACTTAGCGCTGTCGCCTGCACGCAGACGCCCGCATCCTCGGGAATAACCGAGACCAAACCGGCCGAGACGCAGACCCAGCCTGCCGCGACGGAAACCAAACAGGATGAACCCGCTGCGACGGAAACGAAACAGGAAGAGCCTGCGGAAACCAAATATGTCCCGACCGGACGTGTTGTTGTTTACACCGCATCCAGCCAGGATCAGCAGGATCTCGAAAAGGAACTGTGGGACGCCATGTATCCGGATTGCGAACTCGAGTTTGTCAGCGCCGGTTCCGGTGAATTGACTGCCCGTATCGAGGCCGAAAAAGACAACCCGCAGGCCGACGTTATGATCGGCGGTTCTGCTTCCATCTATGCGGGACTTGAACCGTACCTTACGCCGTATGTTTCTCCGGAAAAGGTCAACATTCTGCCGTCGTTCTCCGGCGATACCGACCTGTACACGCCGGTTCAGATCAACGTGAACTCGATCATCGTCAATGACGAACTGCTTGCCAAGTCTGGCGTCACGATTGACGGTTGGGAATCTCTGACGAACGAAGCCCTCAAGGGCCAGATCAGTTTCTGCGATCCGTCCGGTGCATCGTCCTCCCGTGAGCAGATCATCAATATGCTCTGCGCCATGGCAGAAAAGAACGGCGACACGATGGATGATCATTGGGATTTCGTTAAGGCGTTCCTCACCAACCTCGACGGCAAGATGCACAGTTCTTCCTCTCAGGTTCCGCAGGCGGTCGCCAACGGCGAATATGTCGTCGGTATCACCAACGAGGAATTGATCATCACCCTGATGCTCGACGGCGTTAAAGTCCATCCGGTTTACGCCAAGGAAGGCATTACGCTCCGTAACTCCTTCATGGCGCTGATCAAGGACGGCCCGAACCCCGAGAACGGCAAAGCCTACATTGACTTCATGCTCAGCCATGACGTACAGCAGGCGCACGCCGATAAACTGAACCAGCGCTCGGTGCGTCCGGACGTCACGTTCAGCATTGAGGGCATCCCGAGCAGCGATCAGCTTCCTGCTCTGATGTATCCGACCGAGTGGGTCAATGCGAACAAGGACCTGAAGGCCAAGCTGCAGGATATCATTGCAAACCTCGGCTGATTGAAATCGAAAAATCAAGTGATTCAACACCCCGTTATTGGTTTTCCGGTAACGGGGTGTTGGAGAAAAGGAGAAAACGTGGCAGTTGCAATCCATATCAAAAACACGAAAAAGCAGTATGAAGACAACGTCGTCATCCGTGATTTGTCTTTGGACATCAAACCTGGCGAGTTGTTCACGCTGCTCGGGCCGTCCGGCTGCGGCAAGACGACGTTGCTGCGCATGATCGCCGGCTTCAACTCCATCGAAGCGGGCACGATTGCGTTCGATGATAAGGTTATCAACCGTATTCCGGTTTACAAGCGGAATTTCGGTATGGTGTTCCAAAACTACGCCATCTTCCCGAACATGACGGTTTACCGCAACATCGAATACGGCTTGAAAAATAAAAAACTCCCGAAAGAGGAGATCAAGCAGCGTGTGGCTGAAATCATGGAAACCGTACAGATCACGCAGTACAAGGATCGCTATCCGGATAAACTGTCCGGCGGTCAACAGCAGCGCGTTGCGCTCGCTCGCGCTATCGTCGTCAAGCCGCAGGTGCTTCTGATGGACGAACCGCTTTCCAACCTGGACGCAAAACTGCGTATCGAAATGCGGGAAGCGATCCGTGACATTCAGAAGAAAATCGGCATCACGACGGTTTACGTCACGCACGACCAGGAGGAAGCACTCGCCATTTCCGATCGCATCGCGGTTATGAACAAGGGCGACATTCAGCAGATCGAAGCGCCGGAACAGATTTATCTGCGTCCGTATAACACGTTCGTTGCCGACTTTATCGGTCACAGCAACCGCATCCTCGGCGTTGTGAAGGAGCAGTCCGGCGGGCGGACAACGGTTCGCATGCCGAGCGGACCGGACATCGTTGTCGAGAATCTGAAACCGCTGAAAAAGGACGAGGAAATCCTTGTCTACGTCCGGCCGGAGGAATTTACCTTCGAGGCGGAGGGCAGCGGTATAAAGGCGACGGTTCTGGTCAAGCGATTCCTCGGCAAATACATCCAGTACATCATGGACTGCGGCCTCGGCTACAATGTGGAAGTCAGCGCGGACACATCAAGCGCCGAACACATTTTCAGCGAGGGCGACACGGTGTATCTGGGTGTGAACACGCGGCGGATCAATCTGTTTGACAAACAGACGGAGACCACGCTGATCGAGGGAGTCGAGAGCAATGTTTAAGAAAGGATATCGTTTTGATTTCTGGAGTTTCATGACCGTCGTGTCACTGGTGTTCTTCGGATTGTTTCTGATCTATCCGGTGATCCATCTGGTCATGAACGCTTTCCAGTCGGTAGAGAATCCGGGGCATCTCTCGGCGGACAACTTCATCCGGTTCGTCACGACCCCGTACTACCGCGGCGCGGTCTGGAACTCGGTCAAGGTCACGTTCATCGCCACGATTCTTGCCTCGGTGATCGGCGTCTCCATGGCGTATATTACGACGAACTTCAAGATCGCCGGCATCAAGGCGCTGAACATTGCCATCATCATGTCCATGTTCTCTCCGCCGTTCATCGGTGCATATTCGTGGATCCTGATGTTCGGCAGAGCTGGCGCGATCACCAAGTTCTTTGCAAACTTCGGAATCGATCTGCCGCCGATCTACGGCTTCAACGGCATCCTGCTTGTCTTTACGCTGCACCTGTTTATCTACATGTACATGTACACCAAGGGCGCGCTGAAAAAGGTTGACAAGTCTTTGGATGAAGCAGCCGAAAGTCTGGGAGATCACGGCCTGAAAAAGATCCTAAAGATCAGTCTGCCTCTCGTCACCCCGACGATCCTGTCCGGCGGCGCGATCATCTTTTTGCGTGCATTCGCCGACTACGGCACGCCGCGATTGATCGGCGAAGGTTACACCACCATGCCCGTCCTCGTTTACAACGAGTGGCTCAGCGAAGAAGGCGGTGACGCATTCTTTGCTTCCAGCATTGCGTTCATCATGATCTTCATTGCCATCGTCGTGTTCCTGCTGCAGATGTATTTTTCGCGCAAGAACTACAACATGAGCATGCTCAATCCCCCTGTGGCCAAGAAGATCAAGAATCCTGTCGGCGCAGTCTTTGCGCATCTGTATGTGTATCTTGTCACGTTTCTAGCGTTCCTGCCGGTTCTGTACTGCGTGATGCTGTCGTTCCGCGAGGTTCGGCACGGGATCATTCAGACGACCTGGACGCTCGACAACTATGTACAGGCGTGGAACAAGATGGGACGCGCCATTGGGAACACGTTCAAGTACGGCATCATCGCCATCGTGGTCATCGTCGTGTTCGGCACGATGTTTGCCTACATCACGGTGCGCCGCAAGAACATCTTCTCCCGCATTCTCGACGCCTGCGCGCAGATGCCCTACGTTATTTCCGGCACGATCTTCGGCCTGATGCTGCTGATCTGCTACAACACGGGCTTCAGCTTCCAGACAACCTTCTCGCCCGATATGGCGGCGCGAATCGCTAACGAACGCACCGTGCTGATTCTCGGGCATGTGATCGTACTGACCAAAGACGCCGTCAATATCCTTGCACTCGGCGGCACCGGCACGATCATCATTCTGTCGTATATCGTCCGCCGTCTGCCGTATACCCTGCGTTCGAGCGCATCCATTCTGCGGCAGATCAGTCCGAGCATCGATGAAGCGTCGGCCAGTCTCGGCTACAGTTCAGTGCCGACATTCTTTAAGGTCACGATGCCGGTTATGACGCCGGGTATCGTTTCCGGCGCAATCCTCAGTTGGATCACATTGATTCAGGAATTGTCCTCAACCTTGATGCTGTACAACAACCGTACGGCGACGATCACGGTATCTATGTTCCAACAGGTCAGCAAGGGCGCGTACGGCGTTGCCTCCGCACTTGCCACGATCCTGATGGTCGTCGTTGTTCTGTCCATGCTGCTGTTCTTCCGCTTGACCGGCAACACGGATGTGGATATGTAAAAGAAAAGGAGAAAAACAAATCGCATGTTTGAAAAAAGTCAGATCAAACTGATAACTTTGGACTTTGACGGAACGACCCTGCAGCGGGATCAGACGTGGATGAGTTTCCGCACCATCCACGCTTTGCGCGAATGTCAGAAGCGCGGCATCATCTGTGTGCCTTGCTCCGGTCGCAGCGCGAATATGTTCCCGCCGCAGATCGACAGAGATTTGACGTTCCGCTATTGGGTGACCGCCGCAGGCGCGCGTGTGATCGACCGCTGGACCGGCGAAATCATCTACAAGGAAACGTTCACGCCCGAACAGTCCGCCGATCTTGCCCGCCTGTACGAAGGTCAGCATATTTACAGCGAGGTCGCGGCCGACGGTAGTCTGTACTTTGAACAGGAAGTGTTGGACGAAATTTGGAAATACCCGGTTCCGCCGCACCATGTCTGGTACATTGATTCCGGCAAACAGATCGGCGTCCGCGGCAAACTCAGCGAATTCCTTCTGCAGGAACAGCTCGGCGTTGAAAAATTCAACCTCTACGGCGTCCCTGAGGAGAAGCAGCAGCCGATCATCGACGGACTGAAAGCGCGTCCGTATGTCGAGTTCCTCGACGGCACGACTAAGGATATCCAGTTCTACAGCACGAACACCGACCGCGTCAAAGCCATGGAAACGCTGCTGGATCGTCTCGGCCTGACGTTTGACAACGTCATGAGCGTCGGCGATTCGATGGGCATGGATGCTTCGATGGTGTCCCGCGCCGCGCTCGGCATTGCGATGGAGAACGGCGACGAACGACTGAAAGCCATTGCCGACGACGTAACCGACCGGTTCGACCGTGACGGCTTTGCCAAGGCCATTGAAAAGTGGCTCCTGTGAGGCGCACATGAAAACGGACGCATTGGAAACCGAATACGTCGCTCGCCATCCGTTTCTGGTCTGCATCGACTCAGACGGCTGTGCGTTCGACACCATGGAAATCAAGCATAAGGAGTGCTTCTGCCCCGCCACGATCGACAATTGGGATCTGCAGCCGATTTCGAGCCTGGCGCGTGAAGCGTGGGAGTTCGTCAACCTGTATTCCAAAACGCGCGGCTGCAGCCGCTTCCATGCGGTGATTCGGGTGCTTGATCTTCTGAAAGAGCGTCCCGAGGTGCAGCAGCGGGAATTTACCATGCCGCCGTATGAGCATTTCCGGCAATGGGTGCAGACGGCGCCGATCCTTAACAACGATGCAGTGTCGAAACTGACCGACGATCCCGAAATGGCGCGCGTACTGCGCTGGTCGCTCGATATGAACGCCCGCGTGGCAAAGATGGTGCACGGCATTCCGCCGTTCCCGTTCGTGCGTGAAAGTCTGCAGAAACTCAGCGAATACGCGGACATCGTGATCGTTTCCGCGACTCCGCGGGAAGCGCTGGTCAAAGAGTGGCACGAACACGGCATCGACCGGTATGTTGCGCTGCTCGGCGCACAGGAGGACGGTACGAAAGCAGAAATCATCGCAGCGGTCAAGGGTCAGTACGCCCCCGATCATGCGATCATGCTCGGCGACGCGCCGGGCGATCAGGCGGCGGCTGCCCAAAACGGCATTTTGTTCTATCCGATTCGCCCGCTTGACGAAACGGCGTCCTGGGAAGAATTCTACCGCACGGCCATCGACCGGTTCTTAACCGGAACCTATGCGGGCGACTGTATGCAGGCATATGTGGATCGTTTCGAACAGTGTCTGCCCGAACTGCCGCCCTGGAAAACGAAGTAAACGGAACAGACGCCGTATGCGCTTATGGATGCAAACGGCGTCCTTTTCGTGTGTCAAAACAGCAGGAAAAAACCCGTCAAAAAACACATGATTTCAGAATTGTATCTATGGCGTCTGCGGTTGAAAAGGCGTAAGATGAAGATACAATCGGAACAGAAAGAAGGTAGCAATCATGATACTGAAAAAACTGGACATTCACGCGCATGTCACGATGGAAAAAGCCTATCCCTGCATGGGAGGCGGTGAAAACTGGGCATTGACGCCGCCCGATCTGCGCGGCATGTACGATAAGATCGGCGTCGAAAAGGGCGTTGCGCTGCCCCTGGTATCGCCGGAATTCCAAACCGATCAGCTGTCCAACCGCGACGCACGCATGGCGGCAGAGCAATATCCCGAAACGATCGGCTGGTGGTTCTGCAACGTCGATCCGCGCTGGCTGATGCGCAGCCCGGATTCCGATTTCTCCGTGATTCTGAACTATTATAAGTCGCTCGGCGCAAAGGGCATCGGCGAATTCACCGCCAGTATGCGCGTGGACGATCCGCTGATGCAGAACGTTTTCAAACATGCCGAAAAATGCGATCTGCCTGTGTTGTTCCATATCGGACCGGTCAATTATAAGTACGGCATTATCGACGATCTCGGTTTGCCGAACATTGAAAAGACGCTGCAGCGATTCCCGAAACTGCGTCTGATCGGGCACAGCCATATGTGGTGGTCGGAAATCAGCGGCGACTGCACGAACGAAAACCGCGGCACCGATCCCAAAGGTCCGGTCGTGCCGGGCGGCCGCGCGGTCGAACTCATGCGCAACTATCCGGGTATGCTGGCCGATCTGTCGGCGGGTTCCGGCGAAAACGCGATCATGCGCGATCCGGAATTCGGATATAAGTTTCTCGAAGAATTCCAGGATAAAATCTTCTTCGGCGTCGATTACTGCACGCTGTCGAATTATCGCAAACAGTCTGCTCAAGGGAGATCTTGAATATATCGGAGAAAAAG
>CADAQS010000024.1 GCA_902790115.1 uncultured Eubacteriales bacterium
TAGAAGTCCTCGAACGCCTCGGTGCTCATATCGGCCAGCTGCGCCATCGAAGGCGTCGGATAGCGCATGACGCACCACTTGGTTTTCGGGATGCGGACTTCCCCGTGCACGGGTTTCCAGTACAGCTGCTGATAGGCGTTCATCCGATCCGCCGGGACGTCCTTTGCTTCGGATGCGTTCGTGTTCGCACGGATGCCGATAAAAGCCTGCATCTTTTCCATCAGAGCGCGGTCGAGCGCAGCGCGGTCCGAAAGCTGCTCATCGGTGATATGGAGCATCAGATCACGGTCGATCTGCCGGTCGGTCGTCCAGACGTAGGGCAGACCGCCCGCCGCATAGACTTCCTTCACCAGCGCGCGAACCAAATCCTGTGCGCCGCCGATAGCCTCGATCAGAACTTTTTCGCCGGGTTTTACGTCACAGGAGAAGGTCACCAGATTGTGCGCAAGCTGCTTTACTCTCGGATCAAACATATCGTACCTCCATAGTTTTTTTGCATTAAATAACAGTATACCACAAATCGTCTGTTTTCGCAACGGACAGATGGCCTCGGTTCAACAGGCACTTGATTGACAGAATCGGATAAGAATGGTATATTATGAAAAAACTGTCCCGCGTGGACGATATGGGAGGTACTATGATTTCGGAACAATCGGTAAACCGCATTCTCGATGCCGCGTCGCAGACCGGCGCTGACTTTGCGGAACTGTTCGAGGAGGACTGCGAACGAAACAGCCTCGTCATGGCGGGCGGCGCGATCGAGCAGAGCGTTTCCTCACACCGGCACGGCGCGGGCGTTCGCGTCATGCGCGGCGAGCAGTCCGCTTACGCCTATTCGGCGGACACGAGCGAAGAAGCGCTGATCGAGACCGCAAAGGCAGCGGCTGCCGCGCTCAAGAGCGAGCCGATGCAGCATAAGCTCCAGTATATGAAAAAGCGCTATACCACGCCGCAGGAGATCCGTTTCGATTCGATCGCGAACGATACGCGCGTACAGCTGATGCACCGCGGCTATGCGGCGGGCAAGGCGGTTTCCGAAAAGATCCGCCAGATGACCGTGAACTATTTTGATCAGGTGCAGCGCGTCCTGATCTGCAACACGGAAGGCGTCTGGGCAGAGGACGAGCGCCCTCGTACGCGCATCATGTTCGCTGCGGTAGCATCGGACGGTACCAATGCAGAGCGCGGAAGCGAAAGCCCGGGCTGCTGCCGCGGCTTTGAAGCGTACAGCAAGGCGATCGACGTCGAGGCGTCCGCCAGGAAGGCTGCCGAGCGCGCGGTGCTGCTGCTTTCCGCCAAGGACTGTCCCGGCGGCAACATGCCGGTCGTGATCTCCGGCGGATTTGGCGGCGTCATCTTCCATGAGGCGTGCGGACACAGCCTTGAAGCAACTTCGGTCGGACCGGGCAATTCGGAGTTCTGCGGCAAGCTGAATACGCAGATCGCCGCCCCGTGCGTCTCCGCGATGGACGACGGCACGATCCCGTTCGAGTGGGGCACGATCAATATCGATGACGAGGGCACGCCGGGTCAGCGCAACCTTCTGATCGAAAACGGCATTCTGAAGAGTTATCTGATCGACCGGCTCGGCTCGCGCAGGCTCCATCTTCCGATGACCGGCAGCAGCCGCCGGCAGGACTACACCTATGCGCCGACCTCCCGCATGACGAACACGTTCATCTGCCCGGGCAAGGATGATCCGGACGAGATGATCCGCACGATGGGTACCGGCCTGTATGCAGCGTCGCTCGGCGGCGGTTCGGTAAATCCCTTAACCGGCGAGTTCAACTTCGCGGTCGGCGAGGGCTACTGGGTGCAGGACGGCAAGATCGTCTGTCCGGTGCGCGGAGCGATGCTGATCGGCAAGGGCGCCGAGATTTTACAGCGAATCGATCGCGTCGGACCGTCCATGTGGATGGCGCAGGGCATGTGCGGATCGCTTTCCGGCAGCGTACCGACCAACGTCGGGCAGCCGGTCATCCGCGTCGGAAGCATCACGGTAGGCGGCAAAGGAGGTGCGATGTAATGGATCGGAAACAATTTCGGGAAGAACTGTTCCGCATCTCTGCGGAGCTTGGCTGTTCCGCTGCGGAAACGTATTACGAGGGCGACGAAGCGTTCTCCGTCAGCATCCGTGAAGGGCAGATGGAAAGCTATAAGGTTGCCAAGGAAGTCGGCATGAGCCTGCGCGTTCAATACAATGGCAAAAACGGCTATGCCTACACCGAGTCGTTCGAGGATCCGGAAACGCTCGTGCGCCGTGCGATGGACAACGCCAAAGTCATCGAATCCGGCGACGAACATCCGATGCTCGGCGCGCAGACCTATCAGACGGTCGAACCCAACGCGACGCCGCTTGAAACGCTTTCGGCGGAGGAAAAGATCGCCATGGCGATCGACATGGAGCAAAAGGTGCTGGCAGCGGATCCGCGCATCGTGCGGACGCAGGGCAGCGAAGTCGAAACCGGCTTCTCCCGCTATGAACTGCACAACACGCTCGGTCTTTGCGCGGAGCGCGAAACGAACAGCGCGGCGATCGTGCTCAGCGCGATCGCGGAGGAGAACGGCGTCGTCAAGGACGGCTTTGCCGCACGGCTGAATGACAAAGCGGACGACGTGAAAGGGCTGGTGCAGGAGACGGCGGAGGACACCGTATTCCAGCTCTCCGCAGCGCCTGTCGAGACCGGAACCTATCGCGTCCTGCTGAAAAACAGCGCGGCGGCAACGTTCCTGAGCCCGTTCCTCGGCATCTTCAGCGCGGAAGAGGCACAGAAAGGCCGTTCGCTGCTCGCCGGAAAAGAGGGGGAGACGATCGCAGCCGAGTGCTTCACCCTGTGGGACGATCCGTTCCATCCGTCCGCGCCGCGCGCGTTCGACGGCGAAGGATATCCGACCTATCGGAAAGCGATCATCGAAAACGGCGTGTTCAAAACGCTGCTGCATAACACCAAGACTGCGTTGAAGGCGGGCGTTCAGAGCACCGGCAACGCAACCCGGAGCGTCTCCGGCCCGGTCGGCGTCGGACCGACGGTGCTTTCGGTGCAGAAGGGCGAAGGCACTTATGAGGAGATGCTCGAAAAGCTCGGCAGCGGTCTGATGATCAGCGGATTCGGCGGTCTGCATGTGGGCATGAACCCGATTTCCGGTGATTTCTCGATCATGGCGAATGGCGCATTGGTCGAGAACGGCAAGATCGTCCGGGCGGTCGACCGCATCACGGTCGCAGGCAACCTGTATTCGCTTTTGAAGGACATCGAAGCGGTCGGCGCGGACAGCAAAATGACGCTGTACGGTCCGATCGAAAGCCCGAGCATTCTGGTCCGCAGCCTGCAGGTGGCTGGAAAATAACAGTGTTTTTCGGCGGGGTGGCGTTTGCCGCCCCGTCCGTTCTCTGCAGAACCACCTTTTGCCGCCGAAAGATCGGAAATTTGTGAAAAAAGTCCGGAAAAATCAAAAGTTTTCATTGACAAAACGAGTCACTTGTGGTAACTTATTTCAGGTGCTCCCATAGGGGGCTCGTTTTTGATGTATAAATCCTGAGGAGGTTTCAACCATGCGCGTTAAGATCACGTTGGCTTGCACCGAATGCAAGCAGAGAAACTACAACACTTTCAAGAACAAGAAGAACGATCCCGATCGTCTTGAGTTCAACAAGTATTGCCGTTTCTGCCGTAAGCACACCCTGCACAGAGAATCCAAGTAATCCGGAGTAAGAAGATGGCAAAGGATCTCGAAAAGAAGGGCACTCCGAACAAGAAGCCCGAAAAGAAAATCGAAAAGAAGTTCCGTCTCGGCGCCTATCTCAAGGAGATGTGGGGCGAGGTCAAGAAGCTGACCTGGCTGTCGCCGAAGGAGCTTGCAAAGAACACGGGCGTGGTCATCGTTGTCGTTCTGGCATTCACGCTGATCATCTATGTCCTTGACTTTGCGTTCGGCAAGCCGATCCAGCTGCTGCTCGATGCGGCGCCCGCTGCGCAGGAGCAGGTCATCGACACCGAGTCGGACAACGGTTAAGTCACATGAGTCAGGAAGCCAAATGGTATGTTGTTCATACCTATTCCGGGTATGAGAACAAGGTCAAGGAGGACCTCATAAAGGCCGTCGAAAATGCAGGCATGCAGGATATCATCCTGGAGGTCATGTATCCGACCGAGGAAACCATTGAGATCCTGCCTACCGGAAAACGGAAGTCGGTCACCCGGAAGGTATATCCGGGCTACGTCATGGTCAAGATGATGGTCGACGTCGTCGAGAAGGAACGTCCCGAAGAGCGCGGCGGCGGAGTTTCATACGATCTGGTTATGAATCCGCGTGCATGGTACATGATCCGCAACACGCGCGGCGTTACGGGATTTGTCGGTCCGGGAAGCAAACCGACCCCGCTCAAGGACGAGGAAGTCGTCGCGATGGGCGTGGAGCGGATCCCGATCGTGCTCGACATCGAAGAGGGCGAAAACGTTCGCGTCGTTTCCGGCCCGCTCGAGAATTTCATCGGCCGTGTGGACAAAATCGACGTGGAACGCCAGAAGGTCAAACTGTCCGTATCGATGTTCGGCAGAGAGACTCCCGTCGAGCTGGACTTCATTCAGGTCCAGAAACTTTGATCGGAACGCGAAAGCGTTTTGAATACAGTGGGAGGGGAGGCACCCCGCACCACGACCTAAATTCAAAAAGGAGAAACAGCAATGGCAAAGAAGATCACAGGTTATGTAAAACTGCAGATTCCGGCCGGCAAAGCAACCCCGGCACCGCCTGTCGGCCCCGCACTCGGTCAGCACGGCGTCAACATCATGGGCTTCTGCAAAGAGTTCAACGAGCGTACGAATAAGCAGGCTGGTCTGATCATCCCGGTCGTTATCACGGTTTATCAGGATCGCAGCTTCACGTTCATCACCAAGACGCCTCCGGCGGCAGTCCTCATCAAGAAGGCCTGCGGCATCGAGACCGCGTCCGGTGTTCCCAACAAGAACAAGGTCGCAACGATCACCAAGGCACAGGTTCGCGAGATCGCGGAACTCAAGATGCCCGACCTGAACGCAGCAAGCGTTGAGGCCGCTATGAGCATGATCGCAGGCACTGCCCGTTCGATGGGCGTTGTCGTGGCCGACTAAGGAGGAACGGATATGAAGCACGGAAAGAAATACAATGCCAGCAAAGAGCTGATCGATCGCAGCAAGCTGTACGATGTGCATGAGGGCCTTGAGGCTGTTCTGAACACCGCAAAGTGCAACTTCGACGAGACGATCGAAGTATCCATCCGTCTGGGCGTTGACTCCCGTCATGCAGACCAGCAGGTCCGCGGTGCGGTCGTTCTGCCGCACGGCACGGGCAAGACCGTCCGCGTCCTCGTTTTCGCCAAGGCCGACAAGGCTCGCGAAGCACAGGAAGCCGGCGCCGATTTCATCGGTGATGAAGATACCATCAAAAAGATCCAGCAGGAGAACTGGTTCGGATTCGACGTCTGCGTTGCAACGCCTGATATGATGGGTCTCGTCGGCCGTATCGGTCGTATCCTCGGCCCGAAGGGCTTGATGCCGAACCCGAAGAGCGGCACGGTCACGATGGACGTCGCAAAGGCGATCACCGACATCAAAGCCGGTAAGGTTGAGTACCGCGTTGATAAGACCAACATCGTTCACTGCCCGATCGGCAAGAAGTCCTTTGGCGTTGACAAGCTCGAAGAGAACCTGACGACGCTGATGGAAGCCATCATCAAGGCAAAGCCGGCAGCGGCAAAGGGCACCTACATCAAGAGCATGGTCGTGTCCTCGACGATGGGCCCGGGCGTCAAGTTCAACTCGCTCCGGTTCTGAGTTTAGCAAAACCCAAAAAGAGATCGGTCTCCGGTCTCTTTTTTATATCTATATACGAAAATCAGATATTCCGCACACAAAAAAGGCTCTGTCCGCTTGGGCAGAGCCTTTTGGCGCAAAGTTATTTGAGATCTTTCGGAATACGGGAGACGGCGTTCATGATATGATCGCGCAGAAGCTTTCCGACGGTCTGGGGATCGCCTGTGCGGCAAGCATCGACCAGTGCCTTGTGCTCGATGATCGATGCGGCGCGGTCGATCGGATCGTTGTAGAAAGCTTCCCGGAGATACCGATCGATGTTGGAATGGATGATGTTGGAAACCGTGACTGCAACCGGGTTCGATGCCCGCTGCGAAATGAGTTGATGGAACTTCAGATTCAGCTTCTCATAGGAGAGCGCATCCGTGCACTTTTTCTGCTCATTGATCAGATAATCCAATTCTTTGAAATCATCTTCGGTCATGCGCGGCACAGAGATCTCTACCATGGCAACGGCGATCGCGGCGCGAACCTGCATCATATCAATCAGCGTTTCGCGTGAAAGTTCCGTAACAGATGCACCGCGGTTCGGATGGATGGTCACAAGATTCTGGGCTTCCAGCTGACGCAGGGCTTCGCGGACCGGAATATGGCTGACGTTCAGCGAAGAGGAGATCTCATCCTGCTTCAGTTGCATTCCCCCCCGAAGAGCGCCACTGACGATTCCTTCACGCTGCACACGATAGACCCAATCCTGCGTACCCGCACGGTCACGAGGACCGACAGTTGCAGCAATTTCTTTGTAATCCATACTGTATCACACTCCGTAATATTTTAGAAGGGATCTGTACATAAAGTATGATATACTATTTTTGGTATATAGTCAACCTTTTTTTGATACTACTATAGAAGATTTGCAATATTTCGCACGATAATATAAGCCTTTTTGGAAGGTTGCCCGACCGTGGGCGCTCCGTTTGTCAAAAGCTCCGGATGAACCGGGACGACATAGTACGCATACCGTCCGCCCAAAGAAGGGAACGGATCGAGATACCGGATCGGAAAGCTGCTTCCGCTGACGGTTGCCAACAGGATCGAGTATCCGGTTTCATCCTCCCGGTACAGCCGGTACTGCATGGCGTCGGAGAGCGGCGTAAAAGTCACTTCGATGCCGTCCACGCTGCGCTTTGCGATCAGGTCGGTCGGCGGAGCGGGAATCTGCCAATAGTCTGTGACAGTGTGCGGCTCGGAACCGCGTACAAAGTATTCCGCCACCTTCGCGTTTTGCGGGGTCAACAGTCCTGCCAGCACGGCTTCGTGGGTGCGTTCCAGCGTCGTTTTGTCCAGCTGCACGCGGATCACGGAGGAGGGGATCGTAAAATGCGGCGGCGTTTTGTCCCGATAGATTTCCCGAAACACACGTTTCAAAAGCTCTGCCGGATAGCTTCCGCCGCCGATATCCGGCGGAAGAAGTTCGCCGTTTTCGCTGCTGTCAAAGCCCATCCAAACGACGGCAGAATAGGCCTGATTGTATGCTGCAAGCCAGATATCGCGGTTTCCGATCTCATCGCCGACGGTTCCGGTTTTGGCGGCAAGTTCCATGTCGAGATCCCGAAGGACTTTTGCCGTTCCGCTCTGGACAACGCTCATCAGCGTTTCCGTGAGAATAAATGCGTTGCCGGGCTGCATGACGCGAACCGGGTCCGGTTTTGCCGCATAGTGCGAACGCGGCGTACGCGCCTGCCAGCTGATACGGCGAAACACCGTAGGTGAATCCGCCGAGCGCAAGCGCGAGGGAATGGTCGCGCGCATCGAACGGAATCCCGAGCTTTTTGGAAAAAGCGATGCATTCTTCGACGCCGAGCGCGCTGCACAGCGATACGGCGGGCAGATTCAGAGAGCGCGTGATGGCTTCGCGCATCGTGACCCAGCCGCGATAGGTTCCGGAAGCGTTTTTCGGCGTATAATCCGAAAAGGTCGTTGCATCGTCCAGCAGCATCGATGCTGCCGTATAGCCTGCTTCGAGGGCGGGCGCATAGACAAAGACCGGTTTGATCGCGCTGCCCGGCTGTCTGCGGATCCGCGTCGCCCGATTGAAGGCAAGCGCGGTCCCGTTGTCACGCCCGCCGACGATAGCGGCAAGCCGCCCGGTATCGGCTTCGATCAGAACAATCGCGCCCTCGGCGGATTTGCCTTCATAGGAGGGAAACAGCGAATCGTCCGAAAACGCCTGTTCGCAGATCGTCTGCAGTTCGGCGTCCATCGCGGTATCGATCCGGTAACCGCCGGTGAGCAGCTCTTTCATCGATATGCCCAGCATCGAACAGGCGTCGGTCAAAGCAAGGTCGATGTAATAGCCGTGACGATTGCGCAGCGTGTCTTCCGTCAGAACGAGCGGCTCCATGGCCGCAGCATCGGCGGTTGCTTCGGAGATCATGCCGTACTGGGCCATCAGATGCAGGATTACGCCGCGGCGTCCGACCGATGCTTCCGGCCTCAGATGCGGCGCAAACCGTGCCGGAGACTTCAAAACGCCCGCAAGCAAAGCGCTTTGGGAAATTGTCAGTTCCGGCGCGGAAACGCCGAAATAGCCGCGGGCAGCGGCTTCAATCCCGTAATAACCTGCGCCGAAGTAGACTCGGTTGAGGTAGGCTTCGAGGATCTGCCGTTTGGTGAAAATGTGTTCGAGCTGATAGGAGAGGATCGCTTCATCCACCTTGCGCGAGATCGTCTTTTCGGCGCTTAAGTGTGTCAGCTTGATCAGCTGCTGCGTGATCGTGGAAGCGCCTTCGGCATAGGAACCGGCTTTGAGATCGGCCAGCGCCGCGCCGCAGATACGGATCAGATCGACGCCTTCGTGCGAATAGAAGCGCGCGTCTTCTGCGGCGATGAATGCGTTCAGTACATGTTCCGGCAGCGTGTCAATCGAGATCGACACCCGGTTTTCGGTCTGATACAGCCTGGATACGATTTCGCCGTTTCGGTCGCAGACCAGAAGCGATTCATCCAGCTCGAGAATCTTTTTGATGTCAAGCGCATGCCATGCGCTGCGCGACGCGATATATCCTGCAAAGACGATCGGCGGGAGGAGCAGCAGAATCAGCACACAAATGAAAATGCGACGCCTGCGGCGCCGCTTGAGAGAGACATAGGTTGGAAGCAACGGAGTACGCATACCGATAGTGTGCGTGACTGTTCGGAAATTATACAAACAGGTATTTTCGGATGCGGTCGCGATACAGCTTTGCAAACAGCTGATACAGCACGTCGAGCATCAGAAATCCGATTTCGATCGCAAGCACGGACAGCGCGAGCGTAAACGGCAGAAGCTGCGTCCACGGACGGACGCCGAAGCAGGACAGACCGAACAGCGCAAGTCCGAACAGCACGTTGCAGATCAGGTACATCAGCAGACTTCCAAGCCAGCCGGAGCGGAACCGCTGCAGCAGTGTGCGGATCGGCGCATACAGCGCGAGCACCGACACATAAAACAGCCATGCATAATGCAAAAACGGCAGAAACAGGATCAACCCGGCAGGGAGAAAGTAGTTCAGAATCAGGGCAAACCACCGCTTTTCAAACGTCAGCATCAAGGCGGGGAGGATCAGAAGCGGCATCAGAATCAGCCCCTTCAGCCGCAGCGCTTCGCAGGCCCACAGCAGCAGAAGCGAGCAGAGAACGGACATGCTGTCGATGCCGAATGCGATTGTTTTTTTTCGATGTTCCATTTTCAGATTCGGATCACTTTGCGCCCGCTTTTTTGGGCGAGGCGCATCGTCTGCGACGAACCGCTTTTTGTGTACCGCACATAGGCGATGCAGCAGTCGGTGTTTTCCACCATGTAGGCGTTGCGTGCCTTAAAACAGGCCCGGGAGTATTCGGGTGCCAGCATATAGATGCATTCCGCCTGTTCTCGGACGGCATCGTAACGCTTCCGGTCCTTTGCGGAAAACGATTTTGTATGCCCGGTATACGGCTCGCAAAGGTAGAGTTTCAGCGCCGGGAAGCGTTCCTTGAACCGGAGCACCTGTTCGGCGGCCAAAAGATCGAACCCGACCGCGCCGCCTGCATAAAAATCTGTGCATCCGAGACCAATCGCTTTTTCGATCGCCCGGTTTAACGCGGAAAGGAGCTTCCGATATTCTTCTGACGGGGGATCCGGAAGGAGCCGGTGTCCCGTAAAGCAGCACGCGTTCATGGGAGCGGTCCCGCGCCCATCGTGCGGTGCGCGCACAGGGAACAAACTGTTTCGAGATCCCGATCCATCGCAGCGCGTAAGAGCTTACGCGCCAAGGCGTCTGCTTCGGCGAACAGCTCATCGATGCTTTCGGTGCGCGGCACGTCCGGAAAGGTTTCAGCATGCCAGACGCGGTGGGCGTCGTTCATACAGTCTTCAAAATAGTGCCGCGGCGCAGCAAGCATAAAGGCGGAGAGCACGCCGTCCTTTCCGATCAGGCGTTCGGCTTTTGCAACGGCGTGAAACCGCTTGCCGCGCGGATCGTACAGAACAGGGAACAGGCGCAGCATCTTGCGCAGGCTGCGCGCGTACGCGCCGGGAACGCCTGCCGAAACGGTCGCGTTCGAGACCGATGTGATCAGCGCATCGAGCGCATCCAGCTCCTTAGGGGTGTTGAGCACGGATGCAAACGGGATCCGGTCGCGGAACCGCTCATAGAAGATCGCATCGATATCGCCCTCAAAGCGCGTGTGGTCCGGACCGGAATAGAGCGCGCAGATATACGGATGTACGGTGCTGTCGAGCGCAATATGCGTCAAAAATCCGTACACATAGGGTAGAAGCGATTCATCGGCCTGCTCCAAAAAGGCGCGCGCCAAAACGGCACAATCCGTGTCGTGCAGCCGGTTTCCGTGGCGCTTTTGGTTCGGCCGGAACGGCGTCGGCGGCAGCCGGTCGAAAAAGTAGATATCCGGGCCGAGCGCACCGAGTGCGAACAGATCGCGCGATGAACTTGTGCAGCATCCGAGCGCCTCCCCGAGGGGCAGGGCGAACGAAAGATGGGATAGTATATACGGCATAGCCATATTATACCTGTTTTTCCGGATTTTGTATCACTTTTTCAGCGCATTTTGTTATTTTTTTTTGAACGAAATGTAAAATCGCTTCCGAAAACGAAATCCCATGGTACAATGAAATGACAAACGGAGAGAAGGAGCATTCCTGTATGAAGCGAGTGAAAACACGGAGAAAGAATTTTCGTATTTCCAACCCGATCGGGTTTTCGTTGTTTATCGCAGCCTGCCTGCTGACGTTGGGGCTTATTGTAACTTTGATTGTCGCCGCGGTCGGCTACGGCCCCGATGCGGTGCAATGGGTGCAGGGACAGATTCGCGGCACCGTGGAGGAGATCAACGAGCAGCCGACCTTTACGCCCGCGCCGACGGCAGAACCGACCGAAACGCCTGAGCCGATCGAAACGCCGGTTGTCGGAACGCCGAATCCGAGCACGCCGACGCCCGAGCCGATCGGCAGCATGGAGGACACGCCCGAGCCGACCAAGGATCCCGGCGCGCCGCTGTACGGATTCATCATCGGCATCGATGCGGGACGTGACGTCAGCTCGAAGTACACCGATGAAGTGGCGTATAACCTGGAGTTTGCCAATCAGCTTAAGTCCTATCTCGAGGATCGCGGCGCGACTGTCGTTTTGACGCGAACCTCGAACGACGAGCGGCTCAAGGAATCCGAGCGCGGCAAGCTGATAAAAGCATCCGATTGCGATATCGCGCTCGAGGTGCGTTCCAACCATATCAACAAGAACTCTTCCGGCTGCTATGTGCGTTACGGCGCAAGCAAGGAATATGCGCGCGAGCTTGTCAATGCGTATTCTGAGGCGACTGGCATCAAGTTCCAGAGCGGCAAGAAGAACGGCATCGAGAAGGAAACCAACGATGTGATCCATTACAGCGGCTGTCCGTGCGTCCGCCTGATGATGTGCAACTGGGACAATCCCGCCGATCGAGCGACCATTCAGGACGATGCCACACGCCAGAAGATCTGCGAAGCGATCTACAACGTCTTGCTCGGCAGACTGAAAGGCTGACAAACCGCATTAAAACGACAAACCCGGAGCATCGTGCTCCGGGTTTTCCGGTTTGCATTGTGTTCCGAAAGAAAGAAAAAGCACCGAAAATCGATTCGGTGCTTTGTTTCGTTTCGGACCGGATTGTCAGGCATCGAACGAACCGAGCCTGCGTGCGCTGTAGTAGAGGGCGCGAAGCTCCGGCCGGACCTCGGCGATCAGCGTTCCGCGGTAGGTCACGGTGACCGTCGTGGAATGGATGACCGTGTTGTGACCGAGGTAAACCATGACGTGACCGACGCGGCTGTTATGGCTGCTGCGGCAGAAGGCGAGATCGCCGCGTTCGAGACGGTCGACGTCCTCTTTGATGTTGACCTCCTTGTTGATCAGCTCCAGCGGAACCGTTTTGCCGCCGCGCTCCCAGTAGAGCGAGTTCGTCATGCTGAGTCCCTGCGCGGTCGTTTCGCCGTCGTCCATGTCCATATACAGCTTTTTCTTTTCGGACAGCTTGAAACCCATCGAGCCGAGCGACCAGCAGACGATGCCGGAGCAATCGTACGCACGGTCGCCGAGCCGCTGTCCGTTGCTGTAGGGTGTGCCGAGCCGGTCATAGATGTTGGAGATCATCGATTCGATCACAAACGAGCGTTCGTCCTCGATCGAGGCGCAGACGCGCCGCGCGCAGTCAAACATATCGGCATACTCGGAAGCGGAGGCAAAGACGCCTTCGATGATCGTGACCGTTCCGTCGTTGACGGTCAGCATGCGGTCGTCACCGAGGTAGATGCCGCAGCTTGTGATATAGCCGGAATACTTGCCGCGGAAGACGACGCGATAGTTCTCGTCGACGACCTTGCCTTTTTCGGGAAGACCTGAGAAGAACAGCAGATCGCCGCGTTCCAAAAGCGCCGGATCGTCCAGATATTTCCACTGCGTCTGATGTCCGTCATATTTGACCAGCCAGCCGCTCGTGTTGAACAGCTTGTAGCCGAGCGAGTTATAGACGTCGTCGGTATACAGCCGCGATTTGTACAGCGTCTTGTCATACAGCGGTTTTTGGTAGAAATCGTAGTAGTAGGGATCGAACGCAAATCCTGCCTGGGTCAGAAGCGTCCGAAGCAGAACCGCGTCCGATTCGGCCTCGCTGCCGTCCAACTGTTCCGCAGCATCCGCAAACGCGGCGCGGTCAAAGGAACCCAAGGCCTCCGGAACGGCTGTTTCGAGCAAGGCGGACAGCTCTTCGAGCGAACAGCGCGCGATCATCGAAGCCGTGATATATCCGTAGGTTCCCTGCTCGGTCACGACGTAGGCAAAGGCTTCGTTCTTACCGGCGAGTCCGAGTACGCGGACGGATTCATAGCCTTCCCGGCCGACGACTTCGGCCTTGTCCGGGAACGGCAGACTCCAGATGATCGCGTTCGGACGAACCAGGATGCCGTAATACGCATTCGTTCCGCCAAGCTCCCGGCTCGGCGCGAGATCCCGCAGCCTTGCATAGCCTTCCTCGCCGGTGCGGAGATAGCGCACATGCAGAAGCGTGTTTTCATCTGCATCCGGTGCAGGCGGTTCCGCATCGAGCAGCAAAAAGGATGTGCCGTCCGGGAAGACGCCGTAGGGCTTGAGCGCGGAATACTCGCTGCCGTCCTCAGGGGTTTCGTAAAGGTTCAAGGATGCTCTTCGGAACGTGTAGACCGTAAGTGTATCCCGCTCGGTCATCAGCGTGCGGAGCGCAGGGTGCGGCGTCGGCGCCGGGGTAGGCGACGGAGTCGGCGTCGGTGTGGGCGTGGGGGACGGCGTCGGGGTAGGCGTCGGCGTCGGCGACGGGGTATCGGTCGGGATCGCGGTCGGCGCGGGCGTCGCAGGATCCGGCGTCAGTTCGACGGACTGCGGCTGCTCGGCGGCCGTCTCGACAGCTTCGACCGGTACCGGCGCAGACTCCTGCTGCATGGCTTCGCGGGCGCATCCAATCCCCGGAAGCAGCAGCACGGAGAATACGATCGGTAAGAAGCGCTTGATCATTCGCATAAAACTCCACAAAATATTGATTTCATTATAGTTTATACGACAGGAAGTGTCAAGGAACGCGCCTGCGGAGGACTTGTAATAACTCGGTTAACATTCTGTGAACGCGGTGCCTTTACAAAGTACGAAAAATCAGTATAATGGTCTGGACAGGAGGCGAAGAAATGAAACAGCAGCATATCGATCGGATCAACGAGCTTTCCAGAAAGGCAAAGGCGGAAGGACTTACGGAACAGGAACATGCGGAGCGCGACACGCTGCGCAAGGCCTATATCGCGGAGTTCCGGCAGAGCCTGCAGTCGCAGCTTGACAACACCTACATCGTCGATCCCAAAGGAAACAAGAAAAAGCTGGAAAAGAAGAGGTAAACGGGTAGGATGCCACTCACCGAGTCCTGCAAAGCGGATATCGAAACCGCGCTGCATCGGTTCCTGCCGAATCTGCAGATCGAAAACACCGAGCCGTATCTGTTTTCCGACGAGGAAGGCTACCGCAAGCTGATTGCGGGCGTGACCGCTTCGGACGGGCGGCATGTTGTCGTCAAACTCGTACATGAGGATGACGATCTTGCCGTAGAGCAGCAAAAGATCGAGCGGCAAAGCTGCTATTCCGAGCGGCTCCGTTCCTACGGCATCGCAACGCCGAAACGGTATACCGTTGACGACCGGTACTGCGTGCTTTCGCCGTTGAACGGCGACGCGGTCTGCGCGACCGTCGAGGACTGGTGCGGCTGTGAGGTTCAATCGATCTCCGTGCCGCTCGCGTATCGCATCGGCCGACTGCTTGCGAAGATCCATTCCATATCGCTGCAGGACGGCTTTAGGATCGGGACGGGGACGCTGTTCGGCGCGGCGACGAAAAACGACGTAAATGCGTTCAACCGGCTGATTTCGATCTGCGAAGATCCGCGCATAGATCAGGAGATTTTCGCCCAAATCCAGAGGCTGTATCAAAGCAAAATGGACGCGCTGCGAAGCGTTTGGAGCCGGCTGCCGGTCGCGGCGACACAGGGTGATATCTCGATCAACAATCTGGTGGATACGGGCGAAACCCTGATCGTGTTCGACTATAACAATGCCGGCGATGAAGTATTGGTATCGGATATGGTCCTGGAAGGATTATTGACCGCGTACGAGATGGATCTTCCCGAGAATACGCCGCCCGAAGTTCCGCAGCAGCTCTTTTTGGCGTTTGAACAGGGCTATCGTTCCGTCCGTCCGTTGAACGGGGACGAACAGAAAGCGGCATGGGAGATCTATGTGCTGTATGACAGCCTGTGGTTTACGAAGATCGTATACAGCGAACAGTCCGTTCAAAAGCTTCTCGAACGCGAAGATACGGATGGCGTCAATCGGAAACTGCGTGCGATGCTTTCGGATCTTTTACGGGAAGATGACGGGCGGTTTTCGGAATAAACGGATAAAGCAAGACCCGGGTCGGTAGTGACCCGGGTCGGTTTGTTCCTGGAAACTGTATAAGAGCCGTTCTTACAGACCGTAACGCTTCTTGAAGCGATCGACTCTTCCGCCGCTGTCTACCAGCTTCTGACGGCCGGTAAAAAACGGATGGCACTTGCTGCAGATTTCGACCTTGAGTTCGCCCTTGGTGGAACCCGTGAGGAAGGTCTCGCCGCACGCACAGCGGACAACCGCTTCGCCGTAAGACGGATGAATATCTTTCTTCATGTATTATCACTCCTTCGTCGTGTAATGCACTACCGTCGGCTATTATACCATACCGCGGAAAAAATGCAAGCAAAATTTTCTGCAATTTGTCTTCTTTTTTTGTTCATATTTGCATACAACATTTTTCTGCGGTCTTGCAAATCCCCATCGGTTATACTATACCTGAAAATGTAATCAATATCAGACAATTCGCTTTTGCAGAGTGCACCGCGTTGAAAAGCGTTACAATCCCGGGAAACAAATATCATTATATCGCCTGGAGTGCGTTTGAGAACTGCAGCAGCCTGAAAGATGTGTATTATATCGGGACGAAGGAACAGAGAGATTTATTTCTGGAGATTGACGAATCGAATAATGAAGCGTTGTTGAATGCAACATGGCATTACACAACAACGCCCTCATCCGGCTCGGAAGAACCGGTCAGCCTGAACGGCGCCAGCTTGACTTTGGAAGGCCAGATCACGATCAACTTCTTTGTGCAGCTGCCCGAAGGCTCGAAGGCAAAGACGGTCAAGCTGACCTATGCAAAGGGCGGCACCAAGACCTATGCGCTCGATAAGACACAGAAGTATTACGACAGCAAGAACGACGAATACAAGCTTCCGTTCCCGAACATTCCGGCGAAGGAGATGACCGTTCCGGTCACGCTGAAGGTTTACGACGCGGACGGCAACGAACTCTCGCTCGAACACTACAAGCTCGGCAGCATGGCGGGCAACCAGTATTCCTACTGCGTCGCCGACTGGGCAAGAAACATCATCGGGAGCACCGGCAAGAAAGCTGAAACGGTGTATCTTGCCAAAGCGCTTCTGAACTACGGCGACTATGCGCAGAAGTACTTCGGATACAACACGTCGAATCCCGCGAACCCGAACGGCTATCTTGCTTCCGAAATGGGCGGGGTAAGCGCAGTTGCCGCGAACAACGCGGTCATTCCGGCGGATGCGAAGGAGAAGATCGGCTACAGCGGCGCATCGCTGATCCTCGAAGGCGCGACGAGCGTCCGTCTGTACTTCACGCAAAAGGTTGAGGCGAAGAACGCTTCCGGCAAGGCGTACACGCTGCAGCAGAGCGGCAAGGAATGGTATGTCGAGATCCCGAACATCGCTTCGAAAGATCTGGACGAGAAGTACGTTGTGATCGTCACAAAGGACGGCGTCGACTATCGCTTCGAGTACAGCGCCTTGAGCTATGCGAACGGACGCCTGACCAATGCCAAGGCCAAGACGGACATCAAGAACCTCTGCAAAGCGCTGTATCTCTACAACGACGCCGCAAACAAATACTTCAAGTAAGCGGACTTGCATGACAAACGCCCCGACTTCCGTCGGGGCGTTTTTCTGATAAAGATTTTAGCGGCTTACTGTCCATATCGGTTTTGCTGGGAGGCGGAGTAGCCCTGTTTTTCGTAGATTCGGATCCAGTCGCGGAGGCGAATCAAAAAGTCCTCGTTGTTGGTCGTCTTCGACAGCATGCCGATCACGCTCTCAGTGACGTCGCTGACACCGCCGCCGCCCGCCATGACCTTGCGCAGCATATAGACGCCTTCGAGCTCCTGCTTTGTCAGCAGCAGATCCTCTCTGCGCGTTCCGGACTTATAGATATCGATCGCGGGGAAGATGCGCTTTTCGGAAAGCCTGCGGTCGAGATGGATCTCCATGTTGCCGGTTCCTTTGAATTCCTCATACACGATATCGTCGAGCCGGCTGCCGGTCTCGACCAGCGCGGTCGCGATCACGGTCAGGCTTCCGCCGCCTTCAATGTTGCGGGCCGCGCCGAAGAACCGCTTCGGACGGTGCAGCGCGCCGGGATCCATACCGCCGGACAGCGTGCGCCCGGTCGGCGGGATCACCAGATTGTACGCGCGTGTAAGGCGGGTGAGAGAGTCCAGAAGGATCACGACGTCCCGGCCCTGTTCGACAAGGCGCATCGCGCGCTCCTGCACCATTTCGGCAATGCGCGTATGATGCTCCGGCAGTTCATCGAACGTGGATGCGACAACTTCACCTTTGATGCAGCGGCGCATATCGGTCACTTCCTCGGGACGCTCGTCGATCAGCAGCACGATCAGATGCGTTTCGGGATAGTTCTCTGAGATGCCGTTTGCGATCTGCTTCAAAAGGGTCGTCTTGCCGGCCTTCGGCTGCGATACGATCATGGCGCGCTGCCCTTTGCCGATCGGCGCGATCAGATCGATCAAGCGAACCGAAAGATCATTGAGCCGTCCGGGCGTTTCGAGTGTATAGCGCTCGTTCGGAAAGATCGGCGTCAGATCCTCGTAATTCGGCCGCTGCGCGTTTTCATCGGGATCGAGACCGTTGACGCGGTCGATGTACAGCAGCGCTTCGTATTTGTCACCTTCGCGGCGCGGACGCGTCCGTCCTTCGACATAATCGCCGACTTTCAGATTGAACCGCCGGATCTGCGCGATCGAGACATAGACGTCGTTCGGACCGGAGAAGTAATTGGAAACGCGCAAAAAGCCGTAGCCTTCCATAATCTCCAAAACGCCTGCAGCTTCGCGACAGTCACTGCCCTGCAGCATCTCGCTGATCGCCGCCTTGTTCGATTCGGGATCTCCGGCTTCCTCGCGGCGCTGCCGCTGCTCGCCGTGCGTAAACCGGCGCTGCCCGTTTTGCTGTCGGTTCTGGAAGCTTCCGGAATGGCTGTTGTGGCTGTTCGGATAGCTGCGCTGTGTCCGCGCAAAACGCCGGTCACCGTTTGCATTCTGTCTTTCCGGGCTCTCCTCGGCGGCTGCGGGTTCCTCAGCTTTCGGTGCGGATTCTGCGGATGTTTTGGGCAGTTCCTCTGCAACGGGTTCCTGTGCGGAAACCGCATTTTCCGCCGCAGCAGAGGCGGGAGCGGCTTTCGGCTTTCTTCCGCGTTTTTTCGGCGCAGTCTCCGGCACGCTTTGCACGGGCGCGGAAAGCAGCGCGATCAGCTCCGGTTTCTTTTTGCCGGAGACCGAAGCGATGCCGCGTTCTTTGGCGAGCTTGCGCAGCTCGACCAGCGTCATAGACTGATATTCTTTTTGTTCCACAAAAATTCCTCCGTATGGGGTTTTGCGATGGTTTGATGAAGATCCAAAAGATGCATACAGGATGCAATCGGACAGAAGAACGGCGGAAGCCGTCGGATTGGATGTATGTATTGTATGGCGAAACCGGATTTTTGTCAAGTGATGCACAAGGATTCGATGCCGTTCGCCGGTATTTCCAACCTATTTTGCATGCTAAGCGCATATCATGAAAGCAGGAGGACGGAAAATGGAAAAGAAGCAATCGGATTTATCGCAGTACCAGCCCGGTACGCACAACATTTTGATAGAAGACCGGCGTCGCATCCGCATCACCGGCGTGCTTGATGTGGAGAGTTTTCAGGAGGACGAGGCGACAGTTCTGACGCAGGCAGGCCCGCTGACCGTCTGGGGCGAACAGCTCAAGCTCGGAAAGCTTGACCCCGAGAGCGGGCAGGTCGTGCTCGAAGGCGAACTGTTTTCGCTCGAATATGAACAACCTGCGCCGGAGCGAAAGCTGCCGTTCTTTCGCCGGAAATGATCGACGTCTTTGCACAGGGGTATGAGGCGGCGCTTCTATTCTGCATCGGAATCGGGGCGGGGCTTCTCTTTGCTCTTCTGAACCGGATCGGCGGCAAGCGCGGCTTGTTTCGTCATGTTTGCGACCTGCTGTTTGTGGTTCTCTCGGCGGCGCTTCTTCTGTTCGGAACGCTGATTGCATCAGACGGGATTTTCCGCGGGTTCTACGTGCTTTGCTTTACGACCGGCGCGATCGTTTCTGCTTGGGCATTTTGGCCGTTGTTTGCCGAAAAGTTGCAAAAAATCCGTAAATAGGAGTTCCCTTTGCGTTCGTTTTCTGCTATACTGATCGCATGGAACAAAACAATGCCCGCGTTCGGGTTCGTACAATCCGGCTCAAACCTGTCTACCTGCTGCTGCTGATCATCGTGTGTATCGCGATTTTGGCGGCCATGGTTATTCCGCAGCGCATCCGCATCCATGCTGCGCAGGAGGAGCTTGCCCAAAAACAGGAAGAACTGGCGGAGATCAAGTATGAATACGAGCAGGAGCGGCGCAATCTCGAATACATGCGTACCGACGAGTACAAGATCCAGCAGGGACTTGCCAAGTACGGCTGGCACTATAAGGCGGACACGCTGATTGAGGACCGCGAACTGACGGAGAACATGAAATGAATCGGATCGCTGTAATCGATATCGGAAGCAATTCCGTTCGGTATATGCTTGCAGAATGCACATCGACGCATGTGCATTCTTTGTATAAAGAATTATGCACGACACGCCTTGCCGAGGGGCAGGACGAACAGCGCAGGCTGCAGGCGGAACCGGTGCGCCGCACCGCCGAAGCCGTTCTGCGCTTTGCAAAGCGCGCCGAAGCGGAAAACGTGCCGGTTTATGCTTATGCCACGAGCGCTCTGCGCGAAGCCTCGAACCGGGAACGGCTTTTGGAACGGATCGGCGACGCCGTGCCGCTTTGGATCCTGTCGGGCGAACAGGAAGGCGAGCTTGCGTACAGCGGCGCGACCGGCGGGAGGGGAACGCTTCTCGACATCGGCGGCGGCAGCTTTCAGGTTGTGAACAACCGCGTCCGCTTCAGCGCGCCGATCGGCTGCGTTCGCTTTCGGGACCGTTGTCCGGAAGGCACCCCGGACGAGCTGTACGAATCGCTCTGCCAATGGGCGGATTCATATCGGAGTATCTGCATACCTTTGGAAGAACCGGTTACCGGCGTCGGCGGGACAATCACGACGCTCGGCGCGCTGCAGCTCGGGCAAACCGTTTATGACGGCAGCGCGCTGCCGAACACTTCGATCACCTTAGACAGCCTCAAAGCACTCCTGGAACGCCTGTATGCCATGGGCGAAGCGCGAAAGGATCATCCGCTGCTTTACAAGCGGCACAACGTGATCCTGCAGGGCGGAACGATCCTGCGGTATCTGATGGAGCATCTTTCGATCCGATCCGTCACGCCGCGCGACCGAGACGGCATGGAGGGGTTCGCAAGCGCCGTTTTGACCGGAAAATTTTCTGTAAAACATCCCTAATTTCACATCGTTGTCACAATGTTATTTTTCGGGTCTGCTATACTATTCTTAGAATATCATTCGGACCCGTGTGTCCGTTCGGAGAGACCCTATGATTTCCAGATACAGCGTTAAAAAACCGTTCACCGTTCTCGTCGCAGTAGTTCTGATCCTTGTGCTGGGGACGGTATCTGTTACGCGCATGACGCCGGATCTTCTTCCGGAGATGAGCTTTCCGTACATCGTGCTTTTCACGTCCTATGTCGGCGCAGCACCAGAGGAGGTCGAGCAGACCGTCACAAAGCCGCTCGAACAGTCGCTTGCGGCATTGGACGACCTCAAGGAGATCGCATCGACAAGTTCGGAAAACTATTCCACGGTTTTTCTGACCTTCGAGGATTCGGTCAATATCGACCGCGCGATGCTTGACATCGAGCAGGTTGTCACGCAGATGAAGGGCGACTGGCCGGATACGGTCGGAACGCCGACGATCCTTGAACTGTCTACCGACCTGATTCCGACGGTCGTTGCGGCGGTGCACTATAAAAACATGGATCCGATCGCGCTGTCCAGCTTTGTCAACGACACGCTTTTGCCGAGTCTCGAGGGTACGAACGGCGTGGCGTCGGCCAATCCGACCGGCCTTGTGATCGAGCAGATCGAGATCGACCTGAACACCGAAAAGATAGACGTTCTGAATGAGAAGCTGTACGGTTCGATCGACAAGGCGGCGCAGGAGGGGTTCGACGAACTCGACGAGGCGCAGAAGAAGCTGGACGAAGGCCGTGAAGAACTCGAGAATGCGCGCGGCGAGCTCGATGACGGGCAGACGCAGCTGGACACCGGAAAACGCCGCGCGAACAGTGCGTTCGGACAGGCGAAGGAAAAACTCGACGAAACGAACGAACAGCTGACGCAAGCGATCACGCTTTTGAACGAACAGCGGGGACCGCTGCAGGCGCAGCTGGACGAACTCAACGAACAGGCGCCGCTTCTGAACACGATGCAGCAGTCGATCGATCTGCTGGAACGGACCAAAGCGGTTCTGGAAGCGTCGATCGAGGAGATCAACAACAATACCGAATTGACAGACGAGGAGCGTGAAGCGGCGCTCGCCGTGCCGACCGCGCAGCTTGCGGCAACCGAGCAGGCGCTCAAGGCGATCGACGATCAGCTTGCCGAGCGCGGCATGACGCGCGGCGACGTTTCCAAAGCGCTTGCCGCGATCGAAGAACTCGAAAACGCACTCGATCTGATCGATGAACAGCTGCAGCAGGCGCAGGACGGCCTTGACGCGGTACAGGAAGGCTATACCGAACTGGACACGCAGCGCGGCAGAACGAATGCGCAGCTGCGCAAGGCACAGGAAAAACTGGACGAGGGCCGTGAGCAGCTTGAAACCGGAGAGACCGAGCTGGAAAACGGACAGAAACAGCTTGACGATGCGCTCTCGCTCGCCGAGGAGCAGCTTGCTGCGGCCAAGGAAGCGGCCGATCTGCACACGATTCTGACGAAGGATCTTGTGGCGCAGCTTGTGCAGGCGCAGAACTTTGAAATGCCCGCAGGCTATGTCGCGGACGGCGATCTGAACTGGATCGTCAACGTCGGCGACAAGGTGCGCGGCGTGGAAGCACTTGAAAACATGGCGCTGATTTCGCCGGGCTTTGACGATCTCGATACGATCCGGCTCGGCGACGTTGCGGACGTCCGTGTCATCGACAACAGCGAAACGACCTACGCGAAGATTAACGGCGAGGACGGCGTTCTGCTGTCGTTTACCCGTCAGGCGTCGTATGCGACGGCGACCGTTGCGGACAACATT
>CADAQS010000025.1 GCA_902790115.1 uncultured Eubacteriales bacterium
TCCGCCGCCGATGCTGTAAAATTGACTCATAAAAACCCCTGTGTTCCGACCGCACGGCCGGAGTATTTCTTAACTTATTAGTGTAACGGATTTTGGTCTTTTCGTCAACCGCAAATCCGTATCACGAAAGTCCCCTTGCCTTCTTCCATGCGTCGAACGTTCCGTCGCCGCTCCATTCCGTAAACAGTTCGCTGCAAAGCTCCAGCAAAACGCTTCCGTCCGGTGCGATCGCATAGTAGCTGACCGTACCGATCGGCTCGGCAAAGATCACCATGCGCTGTTCGAGATGGCTCAGCGCCGCGGTACGCGGCATGCACATTGCGTCGACCGCGCCGGCGCGCAGCTTGACAAGCATCGAATAGTAGTCCGCGCACGGCACGACGACCATCTCCGGCTCTTTCTGGTCGACATAGCGGTAAGCGACCGTCTCCGCCGCCGTCCCCGCAAGCACGGCGACCGTCGTCCCGGCGAGCGGCCGCTCGGCATATCCCATCAGAACGCAGTCGTCGGTGTAGAACGGCACCGCGCTATGGCTGTAACCCGTATTGCTGCCGAACGACTGCATCGAAAGCAGCGCAAGATCGATGTAGCCGTCCGCCATACGCCACTGCGCCGAGTAGCGCGTGCACGGCACGAACGACACGCCGTCGGTATCGTCGAAGATCGCCTCGCCGAGCGCAAACCCGATATCCGTCTCCAGTCCCTCCCCGTTCTCGTACAGGCCGTACAGCGATTCATCGACGCCGATGCGCAGCACGCCGGTGTTCCGCACCATCTCCATCTCCGCCGAGTTCAGCACCTTGCTGCGCGGCTGATTGATGAGGATCATCACGGTCAGGAGCGCCAAAATCGCCGCAGCCGTCAAAACCGGCCGGATCGGGAGCCGATCCTGCCAGCCTGGCCGCAGCAGTATACGCTTCTTTTTCGGTACGGGTTGGTTGAACTTTGTTTCCATTTCGATTTCTATTATACCAAACAATCGCCGAATAGAAAAGCGCAGGCTTTACAGATTCACAAAAAAATCGTAAAATAAAGCCGAGAAACCGAATTTGGGGGATTTATGCGACTGTTTATTGCCGTTCCGCTGCCGAAGGACGTGCAGCGCACCGTCTTTTCCGTTCAGGAGGAGCTTCGCCGCGCCTCGACCGCCGGTCGCTTTGTGCCCGAGGGCAACCACCATGTCACCGTGCGCTTCATCGGGGAGAGCGACGCGCTCGCCGACATTGCCGAAGCGATGCACGAGGCCGTGCGCGACGCAAAGCCGTTCTTGCTGCGCCTCGGCGAGGTCGGGCACTTTACGCACGGCGGCGCAAGGACGAGCTATCTGCGCGTCGGCGGGGAGCTTGACGAGTTCTTCCGGATCCATCAGACGCTTGAATCGGCGCTGTCCGACCGCGGCTTTGTACGTGGCCGCGGCAAACCGGAACCGCATATCACGCTTGCCCGCGCGGTCGAGTACGATCCCGCGCTGAAGTTGACGGTTCCGAACGAAGCGTTTTGGGCGCGCTCAATCGTGCTGTACGAAAGTGAAAACGTTCGCGGGCGCATGGTCTACACCCCGATTCACACCGAAACCTTCTGAAAGGAGCGCTATGGCAAAGCTGACGATCCTGTCGGGCGGCGCGCATACGGGCAAAAGCTCGTATCTGTACGATCGGCTCGGCGAACATATGGCGCGCGGCGAACACGCGTTTCTGCTGGTTCCGGAACAGGCGACCTACCGTTCGGAGCAGCAGCTTTGCGCGCTTTTTGGCGGGCTGATCGGCGTTGAAGTGTACAGCTTCGAGCGGCTCTGCCAGCGGCTGATCGAACGCTACGGGCAAACGCTGCCCTATCTGTCCGACCAGGGACGCGCAATGGTGCTGCGACGTGCCGCTCTGAAAAAGCGCAGCGCGCTCAGCCTCTTTTCGCGCACATCGCAGCTGCGGGGCTTTGCGGCGTCGATGGACGCGCGCATCGGGCGGTTCAAGCAAAGCTGCATCACGCCGGACGACCTCTCCGCTGCGGCAGATAAGCTCCCGTCCGATTCCCTGCTTTCGCAGAAACTGCAGGATTTTTCCGTGCTCTACCGGGAGAGCGAAGCGTTCCTGTCCGCCCGGTATCTGACCTCGAATGATCTGATGACCGTCGCGCGAGAATGGATCCCTTCGTCGTGGCTTACCGGGTGCCACGTCTATGTGGACGACTTCAGTCGTCCGCGCGAACAGGCGTTCCGGCTGCTGCTCGATCTGCTCGCGACCGCGAAGTCGCTGACCGTGACGCTGCGAGGCAGCGAGGATCCCAGCCTTTCCGATCTGTTCCTTCCCGACCGTATGATCCATGACCGGCTGATCGAAGCCGCCGCATCGATGGGCATCTCCGTGACCGAGCGCGCCATGACCAAGCTCTCCGCTTTACCCGACTCTGCGCTGCTGCATCTCGAACGGAACCTGTTCTCCGCGCGCCCCGTGCCCTATCGCGGCAAGACCGATGCGGTCACCGTGACCGGTATCAAGGACCGCGTCACCGAGGTGGCGCTCGTCAGCGACCGGATCCTCGAGCTTGTGCGACAGGGACTGCGTTTTTCCGACATAGCGCTCGTTGCGAGCGATCTTGCCGCCTACGGTCCGCTCGTGCGGCGCGCGTTCGAGCGGCGGAGCATTCCGCTGTTCTACGATGCGACCCGCCCGGTCAGCGGCCTAGGGCCGACCGACTTTGTGCTGTGCGCGGCGCGATGCGCGTCGAACGGTTTTCCGGTCGCCGACGTGCTGCGGCTCGTCAAGAGCGGTTACGCCGGCGTCGGACAGGACGAGGCCGAAATCTTTGAAAACTATCTGCTGCGCTACGGCATCTACGGCAGTGAGCTTGACAAGCCGTTTTCGTTCGGCGAGGTCCCTCCCGAGGCCGAACAGGTCCGCGCGCACATCATGGACACGCTTCTCCCGCTGAAGGACGCGCTGTCGGACAAAACCGCGTCCGGTAAGGTGCGTGCGCTCTGGGACTATCTTTTGAAGAACCGCCTCCGCGAACAGCTCGAAGCCGAAGCGGATGCGCTGCAAAAAGCCGGGCATGCGTCCGATGCGCAGCTTTACGCGCAGCTGTTCAACACAGTCACGGCGCTGTTCGATCAGCTCTACACGGTCATGGGCGATACCGAACTGACACAGCGCGAGTTTCCGGCGCTGCTCGAGGAAGGGCTTTCGGGCTTTTCGGTCGGCATCGTGCCCGGGCAGGAGGATCGGGTCGTGCTCGGCGATCTCGTCCGCACACGGCTCGCGCCGATCGATACGCTGTTCGTACTCGGCTGCAATGAGGGTCTGTTCCCGCCCGCGCACACCGACGACGATCTGATCAACGACGCCGAGCTGGAAACGCTGAAAGGACTCGGACTTCCGGTCTGGGGCGGCACCGAGAACGAATCACGCGCCGATCGGCTCGCGCTGTACGCGATGCTGTCCAAGGCGCGGCGGCGCATCTGCTTTTCCTACGCGTTCTCCGCAGACGGCAGCGAGCTTTCGGTCGCTCCGCTTCTCAACACCGTATCGGCGCTCTATCCCGACAACGAACCCCAATCGGCGCTATCCATGCAGACCGAATGGCCGATGAGCGATGCGGTCGGCTTTGCCGCGCTTGCCGAGATGATCGCAGACTACCGGCGCGACGGATACGTTTCCCCGAAGCTTCCGGTCTACCTCGCCTACTACCGGAGCCATCCCGACTATGCAGCCGTCACCGGAGAGCTGCTGGACGGCACTGCGGGCAGCACGTCGCCGGCGCCGTTTGGCAAAAAGGTCGCGCAGCAGCTGTACGGGCGCGATCCGCTGATGAGTGCAAGCCGGCTCGAACTGTTCGCGCGGTGTCCGTTTGCCCAGTACCTGCGCTACGGTCTGCGCGCCGAGGAGCGCAAGACCTCCGAGGAAAAGGCGTCCGACGCCGGAACGTTTTTGCACGACGCGCTCGACGCGTTCGTCAAGGCCGTCGAACAGCGCAATCTGAACTGGCATACGATCACCGAAGCCGAAGTCGACGCCGTGCTCGACGCGATCCTGCCGCCGCTGCTCGTGGCGCACAACGATGGCATCTTCTCCCGCGATCCGCGGCTGAAAGAATCGCTGTTTCTGCGGCTGCGTCTCGTGAAACTCTGCGCGCACTCGATCGTCAAGCAGCTGAGCGCAGGCAGGTATCGGGTTGCCGCGACCGAAATGAGCTTCGGCATGGACGATGCGTTCGAGCCGATCGCGCTGACGCTGCCCGACGGCTCGCGCGTCAGGATTTACGGCAAGATTGACCGGGTCGATCAGACGCCGGACGGAAAGCTGATCCGTATCATTGACTATAAAATGGGCAAGGACCGCCGCTTCGATCCATCCAAGCTGTTGTCGGGCGAATCGCTGCAGCTGCCGCTGTACTTTTCCGCGGCCAAGGCGCTCGGCGGAGCGTGCGCGGGCATGTACTATATGCCGCTGACGATCGATCCGCCCGAAGAGGGTCAGACGCCCGAACACAAGCTGTTCGGTCTGACTGCCTCCGATGAGGATTCGATCTGTGCCGCGGAATGTGATTTGGGACAAAAATCCGAACTGATCCACGACCTCAAGCGGAACAAGGACGGACAGATTACCGGCGCGGCCTGTTCGCGCGAACGGCTGCAGGAGATTATCGACGCCGCGCAGCGTATTGCCGCCCGGCAGGCTTCGGGCATTCTGGACGGCAACGCCGACCTGTACCCGACTGAGTCCGCCTGCAAGTGGTGCCCCTACGCGAGCGTCTGTCGCTTTGACAAGCAGACCGGCTGCAAGAACCGCTACGTCCGCAAGGTTGCGCTCGACGATCTGCTGACCGGAAAGGAGGATCTGCCGTGAAGTTTACCGACGAACAGCGCCGCGCCATCGCCGCGGACAACAACGTCATCGTATCGGCAGCCGCCGGCGCAGGCAAAACCGCTGTGCTGACCGAGCGCGTGCTCCGGCTCGTTTTGGAAGGGACGCCGATCGACCGGATGCTGATTCTGACCTTTACCCGCGCCGCCGCCGGCGAAATGAAGTCACGCATTGCGCTGCGGCTCGAACAGGCGGCAGCCGAATCCGACAACGCGCAGCAGCGGGCGTATTTACGCGCGCAGGCGCAGCTTTGCTCTGCCGCAAACATTTCGACGATGCATGCGTTCTGTTCGAAGATCGTCTTCCGCCACTTCTTCCGCGTCGGGCTGACGCCGTCGGCGCGCATGCTTGACGAAGCCGAAAGTGCGGTGCTGCAGCGCGCTGTGCGCGAGACCGTGCTGACCGACCTTGCCGCCGTTCAGCCCGAAACCTACCGGCTTCTGATCGGCGCGTTCGGCAGTGAGGAGGCGCTTTGCGGCGCGCTGCAAAAGCTGTACGCGTTCCTTTGCGCCGAGCCGGACCCCGACGCGTGGCTCGGACGAACCGCCGCGACGCTGAACGACCGGGAGGCGTTTTCCGCGCTCTTAAAGGAGGAGCTTTCTTCGGATCGGAACGAGCTTTCGCTTGCGCTCTCCGAACTGCAGCAGGCTTTGGATGTGCTTCCGCCCGCCGCCGAGCGGGCTGCCTCGATCCTTTCGGGCATGCTGTCCCACGGACGCGGCGCGCTTCTGCAGACCGAGCGGGGCGCCTACCTTTCCGCATTGGAGAGTATCGACCTTGCCTCCCGCCTGTCGTTTCCGAAGGATCTGACCCCTGAAGACACCGCAGTTATCAAGGAAGCAAAATCCGCCTTCACGAAGATCATGCGCGAGCACATCGAGCGCTATGCCCAGAGCGAGGAAGCGCTGTTTTCGACGCAGCGCGAAGGCGGCGCCGTGATCGTTGCGCTGTTCGACCTGTACCGCGCGTTCCGCACGGCCTATGCCGAGGAAAAGCGGCAGCGCGCCGGGCTGGACTTTGACGATCTCGAACACATGACGATCGAGATTCTGAAGGACGATCGCATCAGCGCCGAATACCGCGAGCGGTTCCGCTTCATCATTGTCGATGAGTATCAGGACAGCAACCGCGTGCAGGAGGCGATCCTCTCGCGCATCGCGCGAAGCGACAACCTGTTCTTTGTCGGCGACGTCAAACAGTCGATCTACCGGTTCCGCAAAGCCGAACCGCGCCTGTTTCTCGAAAAGTGCAGAACGTTCACCGGAGACAGGGGTACGCGTATCGACCTGACGCAGAACTTCCGTTCCAGCGATGCCGTGATTCATGTGGTCAACCGCGTGTTTGAAACGATTCTGCACGAGCCGGTCGCGGGCATCGAATACGACGATGCGGCGCGGCTGCGCCGCGGCAGCAGCGAAACCGGCGGCGCGGTCGAATGCCATATTTTTGAAAAGCAGTCGGACGCCGAGGAGGAATCGATCGAAGACGCCGAGGCCGAGGCGCGCTTTGCCGCACAGAAGATTCTCGAGCGCAAGGAACAGCCGATCTACGACGCAAAAACCGGATCATGGCGTGCGGCGACGTTCGGCGACTTTGCGGTGCTGCTTCGGAGCAAGACGCACGCCGAGATCTGGGCGCAGACGATGGCGTATGCCGGCATCCCGTGCTATGCGCAGCTGTCCGGCGGCTACTTCGACGCAATCGAAGTGCAGCTGATGCTGAACCTTTTGCGCGTGCTCGACAACCGGCGGCAGGACATTCCGCTTTTATCGGTGCTGCGCTCGCCGTTTTTCGGCTTCACCGACGAAGAGCTGATCGCGCTGCGCCTGCACACCAAGAAAGGCTCGCTGCTCGACTGTCTGAACGCCGTGCGCGAAACCGATCTGCATGTGAAATCGACGCTTTCCCAGCTTGACGAATGGCGCGTGCTTTCGCGGCGCGTTCCGATGGAGGAGCTGGTCACCGTACTGTCCGATGCGACGCACTTTTCCGAGCGCATGGGTGCTCTGCCCGGCGGCACGCAGCGCATGATGAACCTGCAGGCGCTGACCGGGCGCGCACGCGCGTTTGACGCGACCGGATCAGGCGGCATCGCGGGATTTCTTCGCTTCATGGACGACGCCGAACAGGCGGCCGACCTAGGCGCATCGCAGACCGTCACCGCAAACGTCGTGCGCATCATGACGATTCATAAGTCCAAAGGTTTGGAGTTTCCGGTCGTGTTTCTCGCAGGATTGGGCAAGCAGTTCAACCGCAGCGATGAGAACGAGCCGCTGCTGCTGCACGAGCAGTACGGCGTCGGCCTGCAATTTTTGGACGGTGCCGGAACGAAACGCCGCACCTATGCGCGCCGGCTGATCCGCCGCGCGATCGCGGACGCCTCGTGGCAGGAGGAGCTGCGCGTGCTCTACGTCGGCATGACGCGCGCAAAAAGCGAGCTCTACCTCTCCGGCTGCATTGCCAAAGCGGAAAGCGCTCTGAACAAGCTGCCCGATCCGACGCTGTCCACGATCCGGAAATCGAACCATTTTCTGCGGCTTCTGATGCTCTCGCTGAACGGTTGCATGCCGTTGAACATCCACTATAAATCCGAGGTTGAGGGCGTCTGGACCGTGCAGCAGATTCCGCCCGTCCCATCGCCCGATCCGGAAGAGCTGAAGATGCTGAACGAACGGCTTTCCTGGCGGTATCCTTATGCTGCGCCAAACGACCGGCAGGCCAAGACCTCGGTTACCGCGCTCGAAAAGGACGAGCAGCTTTCGTTCAACGATCCGCTGTTCGGCTCCCCCGAATCCGCAACGGCGTTCGGCACGCGCGTGCATACCATACTCGAGCGGCTCCGCAAAGTGCCGACCGACGAGGAGCTCGATGCGCTGTGTGCCGCCGTCGGCGGGATTCCTGCCGCGCACCGCAACGCGATCCGCTGGTTCAGCGAAACGCATCTGTTTGCGAGATTGAACCGTGCCGCACGGTCGGAGCGAGAATGGAGCTTCGTTCGCCCCGTCCCCGCAGCCCAGCTGTACGGTACCGACGATCCTTCGTTCGTGCTGCTGCAGGGCGTGATCGACGCCTGCTTTGTCGAGGACGGCGCGTGGGTGCTGCTTGACTATAAAACCGACCGTGTGGAGACAGACCCCATCGTCCACGCCGAACGCCACCGCAGTCAGGTCACCCTGTACGCCGAAGCGCTTGCTGCGCTGACCCACCTCCCCGTCCGCGAAGCCTACGTCGTTCTTTTGAACGCGCATGCCGCGATCCCAATGCTGTCATGATCGAACTTCCGAACGCCTACCTTGCGCGGATGCGCACCCAACTGAAGGATTCGTTTGACGCATACCTTGCGGCGATGGAACAGCCCGCACGGTCGGCGCTTCGCGTCAATCTGCTGAAAATCGCGCCTGATGCGCTGCGGATCCTCTTTTCCGAACCGCTGACGCCGATTCCGGATTTATCGGACGCGTTTTTTGTACCCGACGGATTCCGGCCGGGTTTGGATCCGCTGCATGCCGCAGGGCTGTACTATATGCAGGAACCCAGCGCGCAGATGCCCGCGCGGCTGCCCGAAATCGGCCCGAACATGGCGGTGCTCGATCTTTGCGCGGCGCCCGGCGGCAAATCCACGCAGCTCGCCGCCCGAATGCAGGGCAGCGGCGTGCTGGTCGCGAACGAATATGTCGCCTCGCGCGCAAGTGTTTTGGTTGGAAATCTGGAACGGCTCGGCGTGATAAATGCCGTTGTCACGAACATGGACACGCATACGCTCTGCAAGCGGCTTGCCGAACGGTTTGACGTCGTGCTGTGCGACGCGCCGTGCGCCGGCGAGGGCATGTTCCGGAAGGATCCGCACGCCATTGCCGAATGGTCTTCCGAGCATGTGGAGGCCTGCGCGCTGCGCGAACGCGGGATTCTCGACGACGCAGCGCTTGCGGTCAAGCCCGGCGGGCAGCTCGTCTATGCGACCTGCTCGTTCTCGCCCGTCGAGGACGAACAGACCGCAGAATTGTTTTTGAAGCGGCATCCGGACTTTTCCCTGGTACTGTCGCAAAAGCTTTATCCGCACACATTCTGCGGCGAAGGGCAGTACATGGCGCTGTTCGTCCGCTGCGGCGAACGCGTCCCCTCGGTCTTCCTGCCGCAAAAAGCCGATCGCGTGCCGGCGCTCGATGCAGTTTCTTCCGAGCTCTCTCTGCCGAACGGAACGGTAACGCGTCTGAAAGACGGCCGTGTACTGCTGCTGCCTGCTCTGCCGTTCCCTTGGGACGGTTTGAGGATCGTGCGCGCCGGGCTCTTGCTCGGCGAGGACAAGAGCAAGCGGTTTGAGCCTTCCCACGCGCTCGCGCTTGCCGCGCCGCATACGCCGCTTTTGCGGACCGTGCCGCTGGAAGCGGACGATGCGCTCCGCTACCGCAAGGGCGAAACGCTGCAAATCGCCGCGCCGAAGGGCTGGTGCGCCGTGACCTATGAAGGGTTTTCGCTCGGGCTCGTCAAATCGGACGGCAACTGTCTGAAAAACCATTATCCGAAAGGGCTGCGCCTGCTGTAAATGCCGTTCCATGCTTGCAAACGTGCATGAAATACCGTATAATGTTAGTAAAATAAAAATCGGAGGGCAAAGACCATGTATGAGAATACCATCGGCGTTTCGGTTCCGAATGTGATGCTTCCGCCAAAGGGCACGGACTTTTCCAAATGGGCGGTCGTAGCGTGCGACCAGTACACCTCGCAGCCCGAATACTGGGAGCAGGCGCGCGCGTACATCGGCGACGCACCGTCTACGCTGGACCTGATCCTCCCCGAAGCATTCCTGGGAAAGCCCGATGAGGCGGATCGCATCGCCCGCATTCGCGCGAACATGCGCGACTATCTCGCGCGCGGCGTTCTGCAAACGCTCCCGCAGGGCTTCGTGTTGGTCCGTCGAAGCGCCGCAGGCAATACCCGCAATGGTCTGATCCTTGCGCTCGACCTCGAGTGCTACGATTATCATAAGGGCTCGACGACGCTGATCCGCGCCACCGAGGGCACAATCGTTGAGCGCATTCCGCCGCGGCTTCGTATCCGCGAGGGCGCGCCGGTCGAACTGCCGCACATTCTGGTCCTGATCGACGATCCGAACCGAACGGTCATCGAGCCGCTGATTGCAAAAGCCGACGCGCTCGAACCGCTCTACGACACCGATCTGATGCTCGGCGGCGGTCACATCCAGGGCTGGCTGGTCGATCAAAAAGCCGACATCGAAAACGTTTTGAGCGCCTTGACCGCGCTGACCGATCCGGATGCGTTCCGGGCAAAATACGGCGACCATGCGCCGCTGCTGTTTGCGATGGGCGACGGCAACCACAGCTTTGCAACCGCAAAGGCGAACTGGGAAAAGATCAAGGCGACGCTCTCGCCCGCGGAACAGCAGACGCATCCCGCCCGCTACGCGCTCGTCGAGATCGAAAACGTCCACGACGACGGCATTCTCTTTGAACCGATCCACCGCGTCGTGTTCGGCATCGGCGGCAAAGCCGGCATCGAAGCGCTCGCTGAAAAGCTCCGCGCCCAAAACGGCGGCGTGACCGTCACCTACGGCACGACGGAACCCGCTTCGGGCGGGGCGGTGCACACAATCCCGTTCTTCACCGAAAACCTCTGCGGAACGATTGCGGTCTTTGGCTGTACCCAGCAGCTTGCTGTCGGCACGCTGCAGAACGCGATCGACGCGCTTTTAAAGGAAACGCCCGACGCCGAGGTGGATTACATCCACGGCGATGCGGTCGTCAAGGATCTCGCGTCCAAGGAGAATGCGATGGGATTTTTGCTCCCCGCGATGCAGAAGAGTGAACTGTTCCCGACCGTCGTGTTCGACGGCGCACTGCCGCGCAAGACCTTCTCGATGGGCGAAGCCAACGAAAAGCGCTACTATCTCGAGTGCCGCTGCATCGAACCGTAAGCTTTCATCCGACGCGGGGCGGTCAACGCGCCGCCCCTTTCCTGTTTCAGTCAAAGGAACTCTATGTGTAAAACCGTCAAGTTCGGCGGCAGTTCGCTCGCCGACGCCGCACAATTTCAAAAGGTTAAGGACATCATCCTCGCCGACGACGCACGCCGCTTCGTCGTGGTAAGCGCGCCCGGAAAACGCTACAAGGGTGACGACAAGATCACCGATCTGCTCTACGAATGTCAAAGTCTTGCGCAAAGCGGCGCGCCGTTCGATCATGTGTTCGGCCGCATCGAGCGGCGATTCCTGCAGATTCGTGACCGGCTCGGTCTTTCGGTCGATCTCGAAGCGAAACTGTCGGACATCCGGCACATCCTTGAGAACGGCGCAAGCCCGGACTATGCCGCAAGCCGCGGCGAGTACCTCAGCGCGCTGCTGATGGCGGACTATCTCGGGTTCCCGTTCGTGGATGCGTCTGAGCTGATCTGCTTCCACGACGACGGCACCTACGACGACGAAACCACGCAGTCACGCACGCGTGCGCTCAAAAAGCTTGACCGCGCGGTAATCCCCGGCTTTTACGGCAAGCGGCGCGACGGCAGTGTCCGCACGTTCTCCCGCGGCGGCAGCGATATCACCGGCGCGATCGTTGCGCGCGCGACCGAATCGACGCTGTACGAGAACTGGACCGATGTGGACGGCTTTCTGATGGCAGATCCGCACATCGTGCCCGACGCGCGCGTAATCGACACCGTGACGTACTCCGAGCTTCGCGAGCTGAGCTATATGGGCGCGACCGTGCTGCATGAAGATTCGATCTTCCCGGTGCGCAAGGCGCGTATCCCGATCAATGTGCGCAACACCAACCGGCCGTCCGCAAAGGGTACGATGATCGTGCCGGACGGGCAGAGCACGCCGGATAAGAGCTGTCCGCTGACCGGCATCGCGGGAAGCCGCGGCTTTACGGTCATCACGCTGCAGAAGGACAATCTGCATGCCGAACCCGCCTACGCCTACCGTGTGCTCGGCATCCTTGCGCGGCACAACGTGATCGTCGAATGTATGCCGAGCGGCATCGATACGATCTCGATCGTCGCCTCCGACGCGGCGCTGCGCGGCAAGATGGACGCGATCTATCACGATATTCTGACCGACTGCTCGCCGGACACCGTCGAGATCGCCAGCTGCATTGCGCTCGTCGCCTCGGTCGGCATCGGCATGGTGCGCACGAAAGGCGTTGCTGCGAACCTGTTCTCCGCGCTCGCCGACGCGGGCATCAACGTCCGCATCATCGATCAGGGCACCAGCGAAATGAACCTGATCGTCGGCGTCGAGCAGCGCGATTTTGAAAAGGCGATCAAAGCGATCTACCGCAGATTTGTGTAAACTTCCGTATATGCAAAAGCAGCTTCCCGCTTGAGGAAGCTGCTTTTTTGCTTCGGATCAATAATCGAATGCGCCGTTCGAAATGCCGTAGGCCATCACGCCGCCGATCGCGACGATGTAAACCACCCAGAACACGGTCATGACGATCGAGAGGATCAGACCGATCTTCGACAGGATCCTTGCCGCCTTGAGCTTGCCGCCGATCGCGCCGGCTTCCGTTGCTTTCTTGACCTTGCCCTTGGCAATCGCAGACACGATGATGCCGGGCAGACCAAGCTCCGCAAGCACGAGGCCGACGATCGACAGGATCAATGCGCTCTTAGCGAGACCTTCCTGCTCGGGCGTATTGACCGGCTGTGCTTCTGTGTAGACAGGCTGCTCTACAGCCTGCTGAACGTTTGCTTCTTCGACGGGCGCGCCGCAGTTTTCGCAGAACTTTGCGCCCTGCTGCAGTTCGCTGCCGCAATTCTTACAAAATGCCATAAATGCTTCCTCCTTTTTCGGTTCCCGCTCTGCAGCGGACACGAAACGCTTTCTCCCCTTCGCTGCACCAAGTATAGCAAAGATTTCCGTTGCTAGCAAGGGCGCGCAGCAAAAAAACGGCCCGTAAGGCCGTTTTTTGCAAAACCGATCAGTTGTTGAGTCCTGCCACGACGCCTGCGATCAAAGAGATCGCGTACGCAACCGTGACGACGATCGACAGAATCAGACCGATCTTGGAGACGATGCCGGCCGCCTTGAGTTTCCCGCCGGTCGCGCCGCTCTCCAGCGCCTTCTTGACCTTGCCTTTGGCGATCGCGGACACGATGATGCCCGGAATGCCGAGTTCCGAAAGAACCGCGCCGACAATGCTCAGAACGAGCGCGCTCTTGGCCTGCGATTCCTGCTCCGCTGTGTTTTGCAGTTGTTCCATAATTACCTCCCTATATCATCCCGCGGAATTTGCCGCGTGAGATTTGTTTTTATGCCGCTTCCGGCTCCGGCATGGTCTGCATCAGCTTCTTCCGCACAAGCAGCGAGAACGTCAGATGCAGCGCCGCGGTCAGCGTCCACGAGATCGGATACGACAGGTACACCGTCACAAGCGTCGGATCAATCGGTACGACCGTCCAGATCCAGATCAGACGGAACGCGCAGGTTCCGATCAGCGAGACCATCGTGGACGTAAACGAGCGTCCGAGCCCGCGCAGCACGCCCGAACCAACCTCCATCCACGCAAGCAGAAAGTACGGCACCGTCATGACAAACAACCGCGTCTCGCCTGCCTGCACCGCCAGCGGATCCTGCACGTACAGTGCGAGCAGCGGATGGCGGAATGTGATCAGCACCGCAGTCGCGGTCAGCGCAATCAGCGTCGTGACGAAGTAGCAGTTCCGCATGACGGAGCCGATCCGCTTGATCTTGCCTGCACCAAAATGCTGGCTCGTGAATGTGACCGCCGCCTGATAAACCGAGTTTGTGGCGGTGTATGCAAAGCTTTCCAAGCTCCCGCCCGCCGCGTTGCCGTCAATGATCGCCGAGCCGCCCGGGCACGTCGCGTTGTTGATGCTGATGATCGACGACTGGATCAGCATGTTCGAAAGCGAAAACAGCGCGCCCTGCAGTCCCGCAGGCAGTCCGTCGCGCACAATTTCACGAAACGCCCGCCGGTCGATCCGGAGTTTTTTCAGCGACAAACGGCACATGCCCTCGTCGCGCATCAGAACGATACCGAGCAGCACGACCGACGCGACGTTTGACAGCACCGTCGCAAGCGCAACCCCATCGACCGACATGCCGCACACGAGCACGAAAAAGAGATTCATCAGAACGTTCAAAAGACCCGTTCCCGTCAGTATGAACAGCGGCGTTCGCGTGTCGCCCTTGGCGCGAAGGATCGCGATCAGATAGTTTGCAATCGCGATAAACGGCGCGCCGCCGAAATAGATCCGCGTATACAGCGTCGCAAGGTCGAGAATGTGCCCCTCATCGCCGAGCAGGATCAGGATCGGACGGCAGATGAACTGTCCGATCACCGTGCAGATTGTACCGAAGATCGCCGCCATCACAAGCGACGTGTGGACGGCGTTCTGCACCTGCTCGCGGTCCCCCTTTCCGATGCACCGCGCAACGACGACGTTCGTTCCGACCGAAAAGCCCATGAAGATGTTCAGCACGAGGTTGATGAACGCACCCGTTGTGCCGATCGAGCCGATTGCGCCATCGACGCCCGACATGCCCGCAACGACCATGTCCGCGGCGCTATACAGCACCTGCAGAAGGTTCGTCGCCATCAGCGGCAGTGCGAACAGAAACACCTTGCCGAGCAGCGGGCCTTCCAGCAGGTTCAGGTCCCTCGCCCTGTGTCCGTGATGAAAAAATGTATGCTCAGTCTTCATATACCCTTTGTTGTCCTTCTCGATCCGAAGCGTCGGATCTGCTTCGGTTTACTCCGCAGGCACGTACGTAATCGCCTTCACCTCGCCGTCCTGCACCGTAATATTCCGCTCCGCCGTTCCGTCGGCCGTCGTCAAGATCCCGCCGACGCCGGGCGTCTGGCCGGTAATTTGCGTCAGTTCGGTTTCGGACATGCCGATGTACAGTCCGTCCGGCGTTTTGACCGTATCGTCGGTCACGGTGATCGCGGTCACACGCTCGGCGCCGTCGATCACGTTCGCAAGCAGACATGCATCAAAAGATCCGCCATCGGATCGTAGATGCCGAAGCGGTAACCGTCCGCCTCAAAGTACAGCGCGCCGTACGCGCCCTCCTTGACCGCGTTCGGATTCATGAACACCGCCGTCTCCTCAACGCCCGCGCTCGCCTTTTTGCCGCAGCCCGCGGCGCACAGCAGCAGCATCGCTGCCAGAATCAAAGTCAACCGTTTCATAATCCCTCCTGTGCGGCGATCGCAGCCGCTTTTTCCGTGTCGTAGCGCTCCAGTTTTTCCTGCCAGACCCTTTGATATGCCTCGTCCTCCCGCCGGTCGGGGAGCTGCACCCGCGCCTTGAGTTCCTCACCGAACCAGCGCGACAGCTTCTCCGCGCCGTACACGTTGAGGTGCTGTCCCATGTCGCAGGTGTCTGTCGTATAATCGATGCCGATCGCATCGTTTTGCGTCAGCGTATTGACATACCAAAGCCCGTGTTCCTTTGCAAACGCCTGCACGTCCGCGTCCCATTCGTCGTACCAGTACGGCTCGATCGACGGCGACTTCAACAGCACCAGTTCGATGCCGTTTGCCTTGCAGAGCGATGCCATTTTCGAAAGCCACTCCATGCTCGTTTCGGGCAAATGCGGGTCGGTCAGCGGCGCAGGCGTCGGAGTTCTGGTCACCGGCCGCACGTCTGCTCGCAGCAGATATCCGTTGTGCGAGACCGACTGTTTTTGAAAGAGGCATCGGAAATCCTCCGCTTCGAGTTCGCTCCAGCGCGCATGGAAGCGCAGCAGCGGCAGCGCGTACGAAACCGGATCCTCGCCTTCGGTCATGCTCGCCGCGATCGCGCCGATCTTGGCGCTTCCCCAGCGCATGCCGTCGAGCGTCATGCGGTTGTAGGCCTCGGACTGCGGGGAGCCGTACTTCAGCGCAAGCACATTGAACACGACGACCGACGGATGCTCGGTCTTTAGCGCATCCTCAAGCAGGTAGTACGACTGCCAGACGAGCTGCTGCGCCGAGCCGCGGATGAACGACGCGATCCCGCAGGCGCGATACAGCTCCGCCGGCGAGATGTTCGAGAACACCTCGCAGTCGCCGACAAACAGCACGTCGTGCCCGAGCGTTTCGCGGTAGTATTCCTCGGTCAGGCTGCCTTCGATCGATTTCGACTGATATTTGGGCACAACGAGCCGCTGCACAAACCCGAAGCTCATGCAGAACAGCACGGCGGCAAGCGCCCAGATTCCGATTGTCCGAACTGAATGTTTCATATCAGAACCGATTGTAGATAAACTGTCCGGCGTCGTAGCCGAAGCCGTACCGGCCGAAGACCGCAATCGTCAGAACGAGCGCACCGAACAGCAAAAGCTTTTTCCAAAGCGGCCACCGGTGCAGACGCGGCAGCAGCCGTCCTTTCCGCTGTACCATCGATACCGTAAACATCGCAGCGACGCCGCAAAACGATACAGCATAGTCTGCAAAGTGCAATCCCAGCGACTGGATCCCGCCGCGCCACAGCAGCGGCAGGTTCCACACCGTGAACATCGAGCCGAACGCACGAAGTGTTTCCGGCACGGTCGCGTAGCAGTCAAACAGGCGCAGACTTGAGAGCAGCAGCACCGTGCGGATCACGGTGAACGCGCGATAGCCCCACGTTTTCCCAAGCTTTGGAAACCGCCGGTGGAAGCGCGCATACAGCGGCGAGCACTCCTCCGACAGCAGCAAAATCGCTCCGTTGCACAGACCCCAGACGAGAAAGTTCCAGGAATTGCCGTGCCACATGCCCGTGACCGCCCACACCGCAAACGTTGCGAGGTAGACCGGCAGCCGCCGCGCAAAGCCGTCGCCGAGCCGCCGTGCCGCCTTGGTCAGCCGCCGCAAAGGCTTACTCACCGAGACCGGATAGTAGAGGTATTCCTTGAACCAAGCGCCGAGCGTCATGTGCCAGCGGCGCCAGTACTCCGCGATGTTCTTGGAAAAATACGGCCGGTCGAAGTTTTCGTCGATGCGGATGCCGAGCAACCGTCCGACGCCGATCGTGATGTCGATGCCGCCGGTGAAGTCGGCGTACAGCGTCGCGGCGTACAGCAGCATGCCGAGCAGGACGAACGCACCGTTGTAGGTTTCGGGATAGCGGATCAGTTGTTTGACCGCCACGAGCAGCCGGTCGGCGACGATCAGCTTTTTCCAGTATCCCCACGCGATCCGAAACAGTCCGGCTTCCAGGTTTTCCCGCGAAAAAGCATGCGGCGCAAAGAGCGTTTCTCCGAGCGTATCGAACCGGCTGATCGGTCCCTGCACAAGAATCGGGAAAAACGAACCAAACAGCAGCACGTTCAGCGGATTGCGCTCCGCAGGATACTTGCCGCGTTCCACATCGATCACATACCCCATGATTGAGAACGTGTAAAACGACGCGCCCATCGTCAAAAGCAGCTTCGAGCCGTCCCACGCGGTGCCGAACCAGCCGTTCACGATTCCCAGGATTCCCGCGCCGTACTTCATGCCGAAGAGGATCCCGAAATGCAGCACCAGACACAGCACAAGCAACGTTCTGCGTTTATGCTCCATGCGTTCGCGATAGGCTTTCTTTTCGGGTTTTTCCCAGTCCGTCTTATGCAGGGTGAGCGTTTCCTTCTGTCCGTCCCAGAGCCGTCCGATGCCGCGCGCAAAGCCGTATGCCGAAAGTGCCGTAAACAGCAGCAGCAAAAACGCGCCCCACCCCGCAAACGCATAGAACACCGCGTTTGCGAAAAGCAGCACGCTCTTTTGCAGCCGTTTGGGCACCAGATAATAGACCGGCACCAGCGCCGCGACCAGCAGCGCAAAGCTCCACGACGTAAACAGCATCAGTCGTCCTCGCCGAGCGATTCGATGACCGCATACAGCGCATCCGCCGAGCGGAACGTTTCGGGCGTGATCAGCCGCGCCGGGATCACAACGTCGAACGCTTCCTCGATCCGCGTAACGAGCATCACAATATCAAAGGAGCCCAGAATCCCGCGCTCCACGAGCCGTTCCTCTTTGGTAAAGTCCACGTCCGGATGCAGCTCCGATAAAATTTCCAGCAAAGTCTCCATACAATCTCCCCCATCCTTTCGGTTATGCGCCGAAGCAGATCGCATGCACGCGGCGCCGGTCGGTCTTGCCGTTTTCGGTCAGCGGCATCCTGTCGAGCTGCACGGTTCGCGACGGCAGCATGAAGTCCGGCACGCTGCTCCTTAAAGCCGCGGTCAGATCGTTTTTGGCACATTCGCCCGTATACGCGAGCGCGAGGCGCTTGCGCTCGGCGTCGAACACCGCACAGGCAGCCGAAACGCCATCTATCTTCAATGCCGCGGCTTCGAGCTCGCCGAGCTCGATCCGATGTCCCATGTGCTTGATCTGGTTGTCGATGCGGCCGAAAAACTCGAGCTCGCCGCGCGCGTTCCACTTTCCGCGATCGCCCGTGCGGTAAATGCGCTCCGGATACTCGGGACGAAGCGGGTTTTGGCAGAACGCCTTTTGGGTGCGTTCGGGATCGTTCCAGTAACCGTGGCAGAGCGCCACGCCGCGGATGCAGATCTCGCCCTCATTGCTCAACCGATCGTTTTCATCGAGCAGCAGGATCTCGGTGTTGTCAAACGGCTGCCCGATCGGGATGCTCTCGCCCTGTGTAAAGACGCGGTCGACCTCGTACCAGCACGACATGCCGGTACATTCGGTCGGACCGTACAGATTGATGTAGCGTGCCGGAACATGCTGCATCCAAAGATTCAGCTGCCGGATCGGGAACACCTCGCTGCCGAACGCAACGGTTTTCAGCGTCGTCGGAACGATCTCCTCGAACGTGTGCAAAGCGGAGATCAGCGTCAATGCCGGAACGACCCAGCAGACCGTCGTGATCTTGTGTTCGTTCAAAAACCGTACCAGCGGCACCGGCGCCGAGAACAGCAGCTTCGGCACAATCCATAGCGACGCGCCGCAGCGCAGCGTGGACAAAAGCTCCTTGAGGCAGGCGTCCACATACAGAGGCGCCTGCATGCCGAATACGTCGGCGGCGGAAACGCGCAGCACCTTCTTGAGCTGCGCCGCATAGTCGAGCATCGCGCTGTGCTTGCCGATCACGCCCTTTGGCGCACCGGTCGAGCCGCTTGTGAACACGATGTACGCAGGATCCGTGTCAAGGATGTGCGCGTATGCCGTCCTGAGCAGCGTTTCGTCGGGCGTTTGGCGCTCGAGTTTCTCGATCTGCAGCGCCGTTCCCGTAAAGCCCGCTTCGCGCGCGGCCGGTTCGGTATCGGTATTGCAGATCAGAAAGCGCGGGCGCACCTGCGAGAACACGGAACCCAGCCGCAGCGCGCCCATCTCCGCATCAAGCGGAACGTAGGCGCAGCCGGCGCGCATCACGCCAAGCAGCGCTGCAAGCGTTTTTGCAGAACGCGGCAGCAGCACCGCCACCGGTTCCCGCTCAGCGCCGGCTTTCAAAAGCGCGGTGCCGATCCTTCGCGTAAGCTCTGCGATCTGTGAAAAGGTCAGCTGCTCCCGCTCATCGCAGAACGCCGCCTTGTCAGGGCGCAGCAGTTCCTGTAAATCCAGATCTTCCAAAATGGTCTTCATATCAATCGTCTCCGTTGTCTGCTCTGTGCTGTGCGACCCAGTCCGCCTCGACGGCGGCCGCCGCCGCGCGGTCGAACCGCTCGGTCGCCACCTCCGGGCAGATGCTCTTCTCATACCGCCAGAATGCTCCCTTGACCGAGCACTGACGATCCGTCCACATGCAGCATTTGTAATGATGCTCGCGCGAGTTCGTCGCGTCGAAATGGTACCAGCCGGTTCCGACGTTGACCAGCAGCCAGTAGTGATGCGTGTTGTAGCCGGTGCGCTGCATGCTGATGACCTCGGCGTCGGTCTGCTCGAGCAATGCCCGTGCAAGCGAGTTTGAGGTGAAGCAGTCGCCCTTGCCCTTCTGAATCGCGCGGAGCGCCTCTCGCCGCCAGTCGGTCTTGTCCGAGCGCGCGGAGTAGCGAACGTGCGTGTAAACATAGTCATAGATCGCGAACACCTTGTCGCCGAGCGTCATATCGTCGGTGAAGATGTCACGGATAATCCGCTGTACGTACCGATCGAGCTTTTCGGTCGAGACCTTGGAGTTCTGCAGCACGATCAGTGCGCGCGCCGAAGCGGTGTTGCCCGCAGCGTCGGTCGCGGTATAGCGTACAAAATAGCTGCCCGCGCGGGTCGTGTCGACCTCGCTCGTATCGACCGCAATCGGCAGTTCGCCGTCCGCAGCGTCCCGTGCGGCGACGCCGGTCAGGTACGAAATCGGATCGTCGAGATAGAAGTAGCGGGTCTTGACGCCGTACAGAACCGGCGGCTCGGTGTCCGCTCTGAGCCGCAGCACAACCGATGCGCGCGCTTCGTTGCCCGATGCGTCAGTGGCAGCGATCCCCACGGTCTGTTCGCCTAAAAGGTCCCAGTCCACCGGATCGATATAGCGCACCTCGACCGGCGAAACGTCGCTGACCGTACAGACGTCCTTCGCCTCCAGCGGATGTGCAAGGTAGCCCGACACGGTGCCGGCCGTCAGCACCGGCGGCGTCGTATCGTGCACGGCGACGATCGCAAGCTCGGGCGTGCCGTCAACCTGCAGCGTCACTGCAAACGTGCCGGTCTCCGACGGGATGAATTCCTTGACGAGCACGGCGTCGGTGTATTCCGTTCCGGCAAGGCACTCCGCCGGAGTCAGCGGCGCGGTGCGCGCTTCGATCTCCACCGGCGTCGCATGCGTCAAAAGCAGTCCCGCAGTCACATCGGTATGGTTTCCGCCCGCGTCGGTGACGCGGATCTGTATCTCCTGAAACGCGCGGCTTTTGGGATCCGGCGCATTCACATACGACGCCGTCAGCGCGGTTTCATCCTCGGTAAACGCCAGAAAATCCTCCGGCTCGATCAGCTCGTCCGGCTCGCGCAGGATCGTCTGTGCCGATGCTTTCGGCGGCACGGTGTCGACCACGCGCAGCACCGAAGCGTACTCCCGCCCCTCGACGGTCAGCGTCACCGGATGGTCGCCCGGCGTGTGCAGCATGTCGTCGGTGATCTCACTGATCGCCTCCGCCGCATTCTCCGCCCGCCTCGACGGTTACAAAATCCACGGTTACGCGGATGTGCAAAAGCGAATCGACGCTGCTTTGGTTGCCGCTCGAATCCTCGAGCAGCACGGTGACGGGATAGTCCCCGACCGTGCCGAAGTCCGGCTGCTCGAGATAGCTGACCCGGACGCGATCGTCGGCGTCCCGGAGCCTTTCAATCAGCTTGTCCGGCGAAGGCGAGACCTTGGTCGAAACGGTCAGCTCACGGCCGATTGCTGCCGGCGCAGCCGTATCGCGTACCAGAAGATAAACCGTGCGGAGCCTGCCGTTGCGGGAAACCGCGAGCCGGTGCCAACCGAGCCGCAGCGCTTTTTCGGGTGCGGCAACGTATTCGGCATCGCCGAAGCGGCAGAACGCCGAAACTTCCGGCAGCGGCTCGCCGAGCTCCTGCACCACAACCGGACGCATACCGAAATAGCGGACGCTGCCCCACAGCAGAACGCCGAACAGGCTAAGAGCGAGCAGCACCACTACGGCGCCGATCCCTCTCTGCACGAGCAGTTTCGTTTTGGATTGGATCACACGGCGTTCTTCCATCTTGTCCATCAACGGTTGTTCGGTAAGGTTCCTTCGCGCTCCATCGCGATCACGGCGTCCTTGTCGAACGGTTCGGTCGCGATCTCGGGATAGATCGATTCCTCGAAGCGCCAGAAATACGGCTTGATCTTGCACTGCTGATTCGTCCACATGAAGCAGCGGTGCTTATGGCGGCTCGCAAACGTCGGATCGAAGTGGTACCAGCCGGTACCGACGTTGACGATGACCCAATAATGGCGCGTCCGCCCGCCCTTACGCGTGACGCTCATGTAGTCCACGCCGATCTGATCGAGCAGCGCGCGCGTCGTCGAGTAGAACGTGAAGCAGTCGCCGGTTCCCTTCTGGAAGCCGCGCACGGCCTCCTTGCGCCAGTCGTTCTTGTCCGACGAATTGACATAATGCACATGGCCGCGCACATAGTTGTAGACTGCCTCGAGCTTTTCAGTCGTCGTCATGTCGGGCGTCGTGATGTCGGCAAGCACGGCAGCCGCAAGCGCTTCGACCTCCTCGTCAGTCACGGTCGCATTGATAAAGCGGAACTGACATGACGCGCTCGTCTCGTTGCCGTCGGAATCGACGCTGTAGACGATATAAAGCAGATCTCCCGCCACCAGCACGTCCGGTCCCACCGTCGTCCAGTTTCCGTCGTCCCCCGGTCCCAGCACCGGCACGGCGGCCACGG
>CADAQS010000026.1 GCA_902790115.1 uncultured Eubacteriales bacterium
CGATCCCCGAGCCGTTCTATTCCGTCGCCATCGCCCCCAAGACCAAGGGCCAGGACGACAAGGTCGCCGGCGGTCTGGCGAAGCTCAACGAGGAGGATATCTCCTTCACTCTGGTCAACAATCCCGAGACCCGTCAGATGGTCCTCACCGCGGCCGGCGACATCCAAGTGAGCGTGCTCTGCTCCAAGCTGAAGAATCTCTACAACGTGGAGACCGAGCAGTTCCCCGCCCGCGTGGCCTACCGTGAGAAGATCAAAGGCAAGGTTGAGGCTCACGGCCGCCACAAGAAGCAGTCCGGCGGCAGCGGCCAGTTCGGCGACGTGTGGATCCGCTTCGAGCCCCAGGAGGAGAGCGACGACATGGTGTTCGCCGAGGAAGTCTTCGGCGGCAGCGTGCCCAAGAACTTCTTCCCCAGCGTGGAAAAGGGCCTGCGCAACGCGGTGCAGAAGGGCGTGCTGGCCGGTTATCCGCTGGTCGGCCTGAAGGCCACTCTGTACGACGGATCCTACCACCCCGTCGACTCCAACGATATGGCCTTCCAGACCGCGGCCCGTCTTGCCTATCAGGACGGCATCCCCAAGGCGAAGCCCACCATCCTTGAGCCCATCGGACAGCTGTTCGTCACGATCCCCGATGAGTATCAGGGCGCCATCATCGGCGACATCAACTCCAAACGCCGCGGCACCATGATGGGTTCCATGCCCGCCGAGGACGGCATGACCACCATCGAGGCCGAGGTCCCCATGGCCGAGATGTCCACCTACACCATCGATCTGCGCTCGATGACTCAAGGCGCCGGCTCCTTTACCTGCAAGTTCGTGCGGTATGAGGAAGCTCCCGGCAACGTCCAGCAGAAGGTCATCGAAGAGGCCAAAGCGCTCGCCGAGGCTGAGTAAGACTGGTTCAGACCGCAGAAAAAGGCTCCCGACCGGACAAAGGGTCGGGAGCCTTTCCGTATGTGCCTGAATGAAGATCAGCGGTGTCCGAAGCCGCCGCTGCCGGAACGGCCTCCGCCGCCCGGACGGCCGCTGAATCCGCCCGAAGAACGTCCGCCTCCGAAACCGCCGCTGCCGGAGCGGCCGCCTCCGAAGCTGCCGCTGCGCGACCCGCTTCCCGAAGAAGAACGGCCCGAGGGGCGGCTGTAAGAGGAGGGACGGGACCCGGTATAAGGCCTTGACGGGGAACGGTAGGAAACGGGGCGGACGACGCGCCGGCGCGACGGCCACCAGGGAGAGAAGTAAAAGAACGGCCATATTCCGAAACGCCCGTAACGCCGGTAGCAGCGTATGGGAGAGGTTACGACCGTAAAAAGCAGAATAAGGAACAGGAGAGTCAGAACAGCCCCGACGTCGCTGAACTCTTCTCCGGCGCTGACGCCGACGGAGCCGGACATCCCGCCGCCTTGTGCCGGCGCGGCGGAAACGGAGCGGTAATGCTCGCGGTACCATTTCGTAACGCCGTCGAGCAGAAGCAGTACGGCGTCTTCATCGTTGTCCTTGCGCACAGCGCGGAAGAAAGCGCTGTCATCGGAGACCAGATCGGCGATCTCGTCCACATAAGGAGAGGAGAATACCCCCTCTCCGGGCTGAAGCCAGAAATCGTCGGACTCGGTATACAGCACCAGCAGCAGGCCGTTGTTCTCACGGGCGCTTCCGATGTGCCAGGAGTTGAAGATCTTCAGGGCATATTCCTCGTTGTCCAGCCCGGAGGGAGGATAATCCACCGTGACGACCACAAACTCGGCCCCGGAGCATTCGGTCCAAAGCATTTCGTTGGCGTCAAGGATCTTCTGCTCCGTTTCCGGAGAGAGAACACCGGCGTCGTCCATGACATACTGCGGATCACTCAGATCCACGGCAGCCCGTGCGGGGAGAGAGAGCGAAAACATCAGCAGAAGGAGCATGGCGAGAGAAAAAGCTTTTCGGGCGTTCATCGTGCACCTCCCTTACGCGAACAGCTCCGGCGCGTCGACCATGAACAGCCGGGCGAACAATGCGCCGGGAAAAGAATAATATGTATGGATCAGAAAATCATTGACCTTGTCGTTGTAATCCGATTTCTCCAGCTCGCGGGACGCGCCGGAGATCACGGTCTTGCAGCTGTCATACAGGGCCTTGTCCGTCGGGTCATCAATGCCGAACTCTACAGAGTCGGCGGCGGAGAGAACGGACCGGTCGGTCAGCGGATCTATCAGATCGTCGACGAGATGGAAAAGCGCGCGATGGCGATCGGCGAGGATATGCGCGGCGGGCAGCCGACGCCCGGCAATATTGCGGGTGGTCTCAGCAGCATCGAGGAGAAGAGCCTCGGCGCGATCGTCAAATCCGGACACCGTCCGATTCAGGGCGTGCTCGAATACTGCGACCGGGCAGACGGCAAGAAGGGACTTTGGATTAAGGATTCGCCGGGCCGCGAGCCGGAGATTCTGACGGGCATGGCGGCAACCGGCGCACAGGTTATGATGTTCTCGACCGGACGCGGCGCACCGCAGGGTTTCCCGTCGATGCCGGTCATCAAGATCTGCGGCAATCTGAACACCTATGAGCGGATGCAGCACGATATGGATCTCAACGCCGGACGCATCATCACCGGCGAAAAAACGATCGAAGAGGTCGGCGAAGAAGCGTTCGCCCTGCTGCTGGAGGTGCTCAACGGCCGCATGACGAACAACGAAGCGCTCGGTTATTACGGATCGATGGACATCTTCTGCCTCGGCCCCGTGATCTGAGCGGGGGGGAAACGGACTTTGCACCTCAAAGAGGTGTGAGCAAATAAAAGCATGAAAGTATGAAGGAGGAATAAACATGCTGAATCCTGTATTGGCAATGGCGATCGGTATTATAGTCATGCTTGTGCTGATTATCTTTACCAAGCTGCACGCGTTCCCGTCCCTGATTATTTCCGCAATCCTGATCGCGGTCCTGGCAATGCCGATCGGAGACGTCATCAACACGGTTACCACCGGCTTCGGTAACACCATGAAGAGTATCGGTATCGTAATCGGCTTCGGCTGTATTATGGGTATCTTCCTGGAGAAATCCGGTGCTGCAAAGCGCATGGCTCTGACCATCCTCAAACTGGTCGGCGTCAAGAACTGCGACGTCGTTCTCGGTCTCACCGGCTTCGTCGTATCGATCCCGGTCTTCTGCGACTCCGGTTTCGTCATCCTTTCCTCCCTTGCGAAGGAATTCTCCCGTCTGACCAAGAAGAGCATGGTCTGGCTGGGCGGTATCCTCGGCATGGGCCTGTACATCACGCACTTCATGGTTCCCCCGACACCCGGCCCTCTGGCGGTTGTCTCCACCTTCAATGAGAACATCCCGGGTTCCATCGATCTCGGTATGTACATCATCTACGGCCTTTTGATCTCGATCCCGCTGTTTATCGCAGCCGTGTTCCTCTTCCGTTTCTACGGCAAGAAGTATCCGGATCTCGTGGTCAAAGAAGAAGAGATCGATCGTTCCAAGTACACCGAAGCGCAGCTGAAGGTCCTCGACCGGATCGCTGCCAAGTCCAAGAGAGGCGAAGAGCTTGAGAACAAGGACTTCGAAGATCTGCTGTCTGCTGAGAAGCTGCCGAGCGCCTTCATGTCGTTCTTCACGCTGCTCCTCCCGATCTTCCTGATCTTTGCAAACACCATCGTCGGTCAGATTCCGGCGCTCAAGGACACTACCTTCAAGGCGATCGTTCAGTTCCTCGGCAACCCGGTCGTGGCACTGTTCATCTCCCTCTGCATCGGCGCGTTCTTCCTCTGCAAAGAGTTTGACCGCAAGACCTGCGTCAACCTGATGGGCGAAGCCTGCAAAGACGCCGGCCCGATCGTCTTCATCACCGCAGCAGGCGGCGCGCTCGGCGCTGTTATCAACACTATCGGTGCAGCAGGCATCATGGCTGACTGGCTCGTCGCAACCGGTATCCCGGGCATTCTGATCCCGCTCCTCATCGGTGTCATCATGAGATTCCCGCAGGGCTCCGGCACGACCGCAATGATCACCGGTTCCGCAATCGTCGCGCCGATGATCGCGGCTGGTCTGCCCGTCAATCCGTATCTCGCAGCTCTGGCGCTGTGCCTGACCACGATGTGCCCCAGCTACCTGAACGACTCTTACTTCCATGTTGTCACGAACTTCTCCGGCATGGACATCAAGACGAGCCTCAAGACTTGGTCCGTCTCCACGTTCATCATCCCGGCAGTCGGTTCCGTGATCCTGATCATCCTGTCCCTGTTCATCCACTGAGCATCGACAGCATAACGGAAGCAAAATCCCCGCAGAGCAATCTGCGGGGATTTTTATGATCGGAAAAAGTTACTGCGCGGCGGGAGCGGGCGGTTCGGCGGGCGGTTCGGCGGGCGGTTCGGCGTGCTTCTGCTGCTTGATCAGGCGTGCCTTGATCGCATCGCAGGCGAGCTGCAGATGGCGGCGGTTGACCACGTCGGCGGTCTTGACGTCGCCGGTTGCAAGCGAATGGACGATCGTCCGGTGCTCGTCAAGTGATTCGGTGAAGCGTCGTGCGCTCATCAGCGACAGAACGCGGAACTGCTGATTCATCGAGCGGACGCGCTCGTAGGTATCGTTGACGAGGCTGTTGTCCGCAAGCTGCACGATCTGGGTGTGCAGCTTTTCATCGTAGACGGTGTAGGTGTTCAGATCGCCTTTTTCGTAAGCTTCCTCGAGCTTCGACAGGACGCGCAGCAGCCGTTCGAGCCGCGTGGAGGTCATGTTCTTCGCGCTGTGGTAGATACCGTAGCTCTCCAGCATGACGCGCAGATCGAAGATCTCCTCAATGTCGCGTACCGTGAACTCCTTGACGTAGACGCCCTTGTTCGGAACTTCGAGCAGAAGGCCGTCGGAAACCAGCTGCCGGAGCGCTTCGCGCACGGGACTGCGGCTGACGTTGAGATGCTCGGTCAGTTCGGATTCCTGCAGCCGGTAACCGGCAGGATAATCCCCGCGGCAGATTTCATCCCGCAGGATCTGATACACCTGCTCGCGGATTGTTGTAACCGTACGATTTTTGGCCATGCTCCCACTTCCGTTTCATACGACTTTTATATATTTTAGTATAGCACGAACAGACCGCGCATACAAGGGAAAACACGGTGTTTCGGCAAAAGTTTTCGAGAATGACACATTTTTGAGAGACCACGCGGATCCTTTCTCCATATACTTTACAAAATGAAACCGCCGTGGTAGACTGATGCAAAAGACCGGGGAGGATGGGGAACATGGCATATCGCACGATCGGGTTTATCGGCTGCGGCAATATGGGCGGTGCGCTTGCAAAATGTGCTGCAAAGCGGATCGCGGAGGATGGCGGCAGGCTGCTGCTTGCCAACCGCACCGGAGAGAAGGCGGAGACGCTTGCGGCAGAGCTCGGCGCACAGGTCGGAACGAACATGGAGCTTGCGGCGGCATGCGATCTGCTGTTCCTTGCGGTGAAGCCGCAGATGCTTCCTGAAATGCTGATCGGCATCTCCAAGACGCTCGCCGCGCGGAAGGACCGGTTCGTGCTCGTTTCGATGGTGACCGGCGTTACGACCGAGCGGCTGCAGACACTGGCAGGCGGCGCCTATCCGGTGATCCGGATCATGCCGAACACGGCCGCCGCGGTCGGGGCGGGAATGATCCAGTACTGCGCGCGCGGCGCGACCGAAGCCGAGCAGAACGCGTTTTGCAACCTGATGCAGGATGCCGGCGTGCTCGATCCGCTGCCGGAGCGCTTGCTCGATGCGGCCAGCGCGGTATCGGGCTGCGGACCGGCTTATCTCTGCCTTGCGCTCGAGGGCATGGCGGACGGCGGCGTTGCGCTCGGACTCCCGCGCGAAAAGGCGATCCGCTATGCGGCGCAGACGCTCGTCGGACTCGGCGCGCTGCAGCTCGGAACGGGACTGCATCCGGGCGTGCTCAAGGATCAGGTCACCTCGCCGGGCGGCACGACGATTCAGGGTGTGCGCAAGCTCGAAAACTTCAGCGTCCGCGCGGCGTTTACCGAAGCGGTGATCGCGGCGTACGAACGGACGGCAGCGCTGAAAGAATCCACTTGATTGGCAAGAACGAAAAAGGACTGCGGTCGCAGTCCTTTTTTCTGTTTTTAATTCTGCCCGTAATACGCGTTGGCACCGTGTTTTCGGAAATAGTGCTTGTCCTGCAGTTCCTGCGGCGCGGGCTGCACGTCCGGCGCGATCAGCTCGGTGCGGTATGCCATCTTGGCGCACTCCTCGAGCACGACCGCGGCGTGCACAGCGTCTTTCGGATTCTTTCCCCACGTGAACGGGCCGTGGTTTTTGCACAGCACTGCGGGCGTCGCATCCGGGTCGAGCCCCATCCGCGCGAATTCGGACACGATCAGCCTGCCGGTGTTGCGCTCATATGCTTCGTCGATTTCCGCCCTGGTCAGGCAGCGCAGGCACGGCACCGCGCCGTAGAAATAGTCCGCATGTGTCGTTCCGTAGCACGGAATGTCGCGCCCGGCCTGTGCCCAGCTCGTCGCATAGCCGGAATGGGTGTGCACGACGCCGCCAATGTGCAAAAAAGCCTTGTACAGCTCGACGTGCGTGGCGGTATCACTTGACGGCTTCCATTTGCCTTCGACGGTTCTGCCGTCCAGATCGACTACGACCATATCATCGGCGGACATGCCGTCATAGTCCACGCCGGACGGCTTGATGACCACAAGACCGCTTTCCCGGTCGATGCCGGAGACGTTTCCCCAGGTGAACGTGACAAGGCCGTATTTGGGGAGAAGCAGGTTGGCTTCAAGAACGGTTTGCTTCAGCGATTCCAGCATGATCAAAAGACCTCCGTCGCAAGTTTTTCAAGCGGGAGCGCGGCTTTGTAGGCTTCGAGAAAACGCGAAAAGCCCTTCCTATCCGCTTCGTCCGCGGTCAGAGTTACGGTTTTGGCATCTGCAAACACCCGGTTGTCAAGATAGTCGGCAAGCGACTCGCCGGAAGCTTTGCGGAGCCGGTAGGCTGCAAGCAGCGCCATGCCGAACGGGCCGCCCTCGCCGGCGCTCTCCATGACCGAGACCGGCGCACCGACCGCTGCGCTTAAAAACCGCTGTCCGACGCCCGGTGTTTTGAAAAAGCCGCCGTGACCGTAGAGCCGGTCGATCGGGACCTGCTCGGTCTGCGTCAGAAGATCAAGACCGATCTTGAGCGTGGCAAGCGCAGAGAGAAGATGCGTTCGCATAAAGTTTGCAAGCGTAAAGCGCGCACCCGGCGTGCGCAGAAAGACCGGGCGGCCGGCGTCGAGATCCGTCACGCCTTCGCCGGAGAAATAGTTATAGGAAAGCAGACCGCCGCAGTCCGGATCGCCGTCGAGCGCGGCGGTGAACAGCTTTGTATACAGCGAACCTTTGTCAACCGGCGTGCCGGTCAGCGCGGAATACTCGGCAAACAGGTTGACCCATGCGTTGATGTCGCTTGTGCAGTTGTTGCAGTGCACCATTGCGACCGGCAGTCCGTCGGGCGTCGTGACCATATCGATCTCGCGATGGACGCCGAGCTTGCGGTCGGTGACGATCATCGCAAAATCGCTCGTTCCGGCGCTGACGTTGCCGGTGCGGACGCGGACGGAGTTCGTCGCCGCCATGCCGGTGCCCGCATCGCCCTCGCACGGCGCAACCGGGATGCCCGCACGCAGCGTGCCTGTCGGATCGAGGAAACTTGCGCCTTCTTCGGTCAGCATACCCGCGTTTTCTCCTGCAACAAGCACCTTCGGCAGAATATCGCGCAGCTTCCACGGCATGCCGGAGACCGCATCGAACTTCTGCACCATCGTCTCGTCGTAGTCGAGCGCGTCGCTGTCGATCGGGAACATGCCGCTCGCCTCGCCGATACCTATGACGCTTTCGCCGGTCAGTTTCCGGTGGATGTAGCCCGCAAGCGTCGTCAAATACGCGATATCCCGGACGTGCGCTTCGCCGTTCAGAATTGCCTGATACAGATGCGCGATGCTCCAGCGCTGCGGAATGTTGAAACCGAACAGGTCGGTCAGCCGCTTTGCGGCTTCACCGGTGATCGTGTTGCGCCAGGTGCGGAACGGCACGAGCTGCTTTCCGTCGCGGTCAAACGGCAGATAGCCATGCATCATCGCGGAAATGCCGAGCGCACCGACCGCGGTCAGCTTTTCGCCGTACTTTGCCTCTACGTCCTTCTTTAGACTGTGGAAGCATGCCTGCAGTCCGTGGTGAACGAGATCCATCGGATAGGTCCAAATGCCGTCTTTCAACTGGTTTTCCCATTCAAAATCGCCCGAAGCGATCGGCAGATGCGCTTCGTCGAGCAGGACTGCCTTGATGCGCGTCGAGCCGAGCTCGATACCGAGTACGGTTTCGTTCCAATTCATGAATGTTCGTTCCTTTCCAAAGTCCTGTCCGCAAAGGCTGCCGGACGGGATATTCTTTCAATTCTATTATAGACCGGATCGCAAAGCGCTGTCAATTCCGGCGGCTGTTTTTCTTCCGTGCCGTGCAAATGATTGCTTTTTACCTCTGCGGCTGATATAATAGCGGCATCAAACGATGGAGCATCCCTTATGATCACATTATCTTCCGTCCCGTCGGATCTTCTGATCCGTCCCTTTTCCGACCGGCAGATCGTCTGCGCGTTTCACGATATCGACGGCACCCATTCCCTGATCCGGAACTGGCCGCCGGTCATGAGCATCGTCCTCGACTACGCGGAAAAGAGCGGCGTGCCGGACGGCTATGACAGCGAGGAGCAGGTACAGCGAATTGCCGCGCTTGCCGGGACGAAGCCGCTGCCCGAAACCGACGAGTTCTGTGTCGAGTCGGCGGGACTGTCGGCGCTGACACAGATGGAATGGGCGCTGCGCCGCGCAGTGGAGGCCGGAACGGTTCAAGTGCCGTGCGACCGGGCGGCAAACCGCGAGAAGATCCGCCGGATCAAAGAGGGGGAGGAGCTGTTTCCCGATCTGCCCGATTCGCCGGAACTCGAAGCGTTTCTGACCGGGCATACGCCGCGGCTGTTCGTCTTCTATGAGAAGGTATTGAACGTATTCTGCCGCGATCGAAACCTCGCGCTGGCCAAGGCCGACCCGGAGCGGTTCCGGATCAAAGGCTCGCCGGAGTTCATGCAGTTTCTGTTTGAGCACGGCGTAAAAAACTATTTTGTGACTGGAGCGGTCGTCCAGAAGGGCATGGGCATGCATGAGGAGGTCGTCACGCTCGGCTATGAGATCGGCGCGGGCAAGGTCGTTGAGGACATCATCGGCTCGACCTGGACCGACAAGGTGCCGAAAGACGTCATCATGCGGCGGCTCGCGGACCGGCTCGGACTCAAAGGCGAGCAGATCCTCGTCGTCGGGGACGGGCGGAGTGAGATCAGCGCCGGCGTCGGCATGGGCGCGGTGTGCATCTCCCGGCTGGATGAATCGGCAGTCTACCAGCGCGCGCTGCATACGCGGCTCGGCACCCATGTGATCGTCGCGGATTACACCGATCCGCGGCTGTATGCAATGTTTTCCTGAAGGAGGCGGCAAATGGAATACGGCTATCTGGATTTTTCGGGCATTCGGACCGATACGGCGCAAAACCGTAAAAACCTCGTGCGCATCGATACGCTGCTGACGCCGGGCGTTGATCCGGTTCCCGTGTGGGATGGCGGCGCAGACTTCGATACGCTGGTCGAACGGATCGCTGCGGCGCGGCAAAACGGGCGCCCGGTCATCTGGTCGCAGGGGGCGCATGTGATCAAAAACGGACTGTCGCGCTATCTGATCGAGCTGATGCGGCGCGGTTATATCACGCACATCGCCGGGAACGGCGCATGCAGCATTCACGATTTCGAGCTGGCTTTTCTCGGCGGCACAAGCGAGGACGTTCCGACCGCGCTCGAAGACGGCTCCTTCGGCATGTGGGAGGAGACGGGCGGCTGGATGAACGAAGCGATTCAGTACGGCGCGGCGCACAACATGGGCTACGGCGAATCGCTCGCGTACTACATCGATACACATCCGGAGCGGTTCCCGTATCAGGACGACTGCGTGCTGTATCAGGCGTATAAACTCGGCGTTCCGGCAACCTATCACGTCGCGCTCGGCACCGACATCATCCATCAGCACCCGACCGTGGACTTTGCCGCGATCGGCAAGACGAGCGGCATCGACTTCCACCGCTACTGCTATTCGGTTGCGCACATGGACGGCGGCGTGTTTTTGAACTTCGGTTCCGGCGTGATCGGTCCGGAGGTGTTTTTGAAGGCGATTTCGATCTCGCGCAACCTCGGCTATCCGACCTACCGGATTACGACCGCGAATTTCGATCTGATCGACCTCGGCGACTACCGTAAAAAGATCGGTTACGACGATCCGCATTACTACTACCGCCCGCGCAAAAACGTCGTCAACCGGCCGCCGCAGTGCGGGGGCATCGGCTGGCATTTCGTCGGCGACCACAAGGAGACGATTCCGAATCTGTACAAAAAACTTCTGGAACGAGAATAAGACTTTTTCGATGTCCTTATAAAAGAAAAGAACGGTCTGTTTCTGACGCCGGAGCAGCGCGCTTTCTCGCGAAAAATGCCGATAATCGGACATAAGGTGCACTGCGGGTGAGGATTCACCCGGTATTTACATTCTTCTTGACAAAGGGGTAAAAGAAGAGTAAAATGTTTCGCAGGTAACGAGATGAAATAGTTACCATAGAAGACAAGGAGGAAAGATCATGAAGAAGGTATTGGCAATTGCTCTTGCTTTGATCATGGTGCTCGGCGCAGTCGCATGTTCGGCACAGCCGGCCGCGAACAATGCAGGCAAGACCGAAGAGCCGGCAAAGACGGAAGAGAAGTCTTTTGTTACGGCTGACGGCAAGTGCGCTTGCGGAAAGTGCACCGTGGATATGTCGAAGTACAGCCCCTACATCCAGGAGCTCATCTACAACGCCCATGTCAACGGTGAAACCCTGACGGTTTACGGCGCTTGCGACGAGTCCTACGTCAAGGCTGCTGCTGCGAAGTTCCAGGAGCTGTTCCAGATCGAAACCAACGCAACACGTTATGCAACCGGCGAAATGTTCACCAAGACCGATGAGGAAAAGAACAATCCGCAGGCTGACGTTTGGTTCGGCGGCTCCAACGACTACTATTTCAAAGCGAAGGATGCAGGCCTGCTGCAGGCTTACAAACCGGAAAATGAAAAGAACCTGATCAAGAACCCGGCGTTCATCGATGCGGACTATGAGTGGGTCGGCATTTACACCGGCGTCTTGGGTATCATGTTCAACACCGAAGAAGGTGCTGCGCTGGGTCTCGAAGCACCGAAGAGCTGGGAAGATCTCCGCGATCCGAAATGGCAGGGCCTCATCGCTGTTCCGAACCCGGAGACGAGTGCAACCGCAACCAACTTCCTCGCAACGCAGAAGTATCGCTACGGCTATCCGGGATCGCTCGATTCCGAAGCTCTGGCAGCCTATCTGAAGGACTTCGATAAGAACGTCGTTCAGTACACCAAGTCCGGTTCCGGCCCGTCCAAGATGGTAGGCCCGGGCGAGTGCGTGGTCGGTATCTCCTTCCTGCACGACGGTGTTGCGCAGATCGCAAACGGCTATGACAACATCCAGCTGATCGTTCCGGCAGACGGCACGGGCTTTGAAGTCGGCGCCGCCGCGATGGTCAAGAACGACAAGAACCCGAACGCTTCCAAGCTGTTCGTCGAATTCTGCCTGACTGCTGACTGCGTCAACCTCGGCAAGGATAATCAGTCCATGCAGAACCTCGTCATCACCGACGAAGCCGGCGCAATCCAGCCGGAACTGCTGAAGCAGTTCGGCCTCGACGACCTCTCCAAGCTGAACCTCGTACCGTACGATGTTGCAGACGTTGCTCCGCAGCTGAATGACTGGACGCAGGAGTGGCTGCAGATCGTCGGCACCGATGATCGTCACGAGAAGAAGTCCTAACAAGACTTGCTGACTGACAAACAAACCCAAGGAGGGGACGAAGGACAATCCTCCGTCCCCTTTTCCATTTTCTACATTGGCCGAAAGGAGGCATCCCAGTGGAAGCCAAAGCCGCTAATCCGAATGATTATCGCAGCCAGAGCAAAAAACTGGATCGGAAGAAGTTCTGGAATGATCCGATCTTGATTGCAATGATCGTTATTATAACGATCTTTCTGACGCTGTTCATTGTTTATCCGCTCGTGATGCTGCTGTCCGAGGCGCTGCGCAATTCAGACGGACAGTTCACACTGCAGACGATCAAGGACACATTGACCTATGTGACCTTCAAAAAAGCATTCTTCAACACCTTAAAGCTCGGCTTGATCGTCGGCGTTACCTCTACGATCGTCGGAATGCTGTTTGCATACATTGACGTGTATGTGAAAACCAAAACAAAGATTTTGGCGGGTCTGTTCAACGTCGTTGCGACAATGCCCGTTGTTTCGCCGCCGTTCGTTCTGTCTCTGTCGCTGATCATGCTGTTCGGCAGAACGGGATTCATCACGAAGAGCTTGCTCGGATTGCGGAACTTTGCCGGCATCTACGGCTTGTCCGGCTTGATCATTGTTCAGACGCTGACGTTCTTCCCGGTTTGCTACCTGACCTTTAAGGGCCTTCTGAAGAACATCGACCCGTCGATCGAGGAAGCTGCCCGCGACATCGGCGCATCGCGCATGAAGGTATTCACCTCCGTCACGCTCCCGCTGATGCTCCCCGGCATCGGAAATGCGTTCCTGGTTACGTTCATCGAGTCGATCGCCGACTTCGCGAACCCAATGATCATCGGCGGCAACTACGATACGCTGGCGACGTCGATCTATCTGCAGATCACCGGCGCTCTGAATAAGAACATCGCATCCGCGATGGCACTGATCCTGCTTCTGTTGACGATGGCCCTGTTCCTGCTGCAGAAGTACTGGCTTGAGCGCAAGGCGACCGCGACCCTGACCGGCAAGGCGGCGCGCGGCAGAATCCTGATCGAGGACAACAGCGTCCGCATCCCGCTGTCGATTCTGGCCGGCGCGGTCAGTATCTTTGTCATCGTGCTGTACATCCTGATCCCGGTCGGTTCGCTGTTCAACCTCTGGGGCAGAGATTACAGCCTGACGCTGAAGTGGTACGAGTACACGTTCGCAAGCGGCGGCGTCAAGCAGTACCGTGACTCCATCACGCTCGCATTGATCGCGGCGCCGATCACGTCGCTGATGTCCATGCTGATCGCGTGGATGGTCGTCAAGAAGAAATTTGCGCTGAAGGGCTACATCGAGTTTGTCTCGATGATGGCGATGGCGGTCCCGGGCATCGTTCTGGGCATCGCATACATCCGCGGCTTTGTTACCGGTCTGTTCCATGTGGCGGAATCCTTCCCGCGCGGACAGGTTCCGTGGTGGACGCTGCAGGGACTGTACGGAACCGGCGTACTGGTGGTGCTCGTCTTCATTGTCCGTTCGCTGCCGGTCGGTACACGAAACGGCATTGCGGCGCTCCGGCAGATCGATAAGTCGATCGAGGAGGCTGCCACCGACCTCGGCGCGAACAGCGGAAAGGTGTTCACCTCGATCACGCTGCCGCTGATCAAGGACTCGTTCATCAGCGGTCTGATCACCTCGTTCGTCCGCTCGATCACGGCAATTTCCGCGATCATCCTGCTCGTCAACCCGAAGGTCAACCTGATCACCTATCAGATCAGTGAAAGCGCGAATAAGGGCTATTACGGCGCGGCATGTGCGGCCTCTACGATCCTGATCCTGATCGTTTACGCCGCGATCCTGCTGCTGCAAATCTTTACGAAATACTTCGGTACCAGCCGGTACATCAAGCGAGAGGAGTAAACCATGGAAGCAAAAGAGAAGAAAGGTATTTTGCTGGATCATATTTCCAAAATCTATCTTGATCCGAAAACAAAAAAGGAATTCTATGCGGTCAATGATGTCACGCTCGAGATTCAACCCGGTGAGTTCGTAACGCTCCTCGGCCCGTCCGGCTGCGGCAAGACCACAACGCTGCGTATGATCGCGGGATTTGAGAGCCCGGACCTCGGCGAGATCTATCTCGGCAAGGAAAAGATCAACGAGAAGACACCGGATAAGCGCGACACTGCGATGATGTTCCAGAACTACGCACTGTTCCCGCACATGAACGTGTATGACAACGTTGCGTACGGTCTGAAGCTGCGCGGCTTCAATAAGACGCAGATCCGCGAGAAGGTCTTTGCGATTCTGGACCTCGTCGAGCTGAAAGGCATGGAGAACCGTATGACGAACCAGCTTTCCGGCGGTCAGCAGCAGCGTGTCGCGCTGGCACGTGCACTGGTCGTGCAGCCGAGCGTTCTGCTGTTCGACGAGCCGCTGTCCAACCTCGACGCGAACCTGCGTGTACAGATGCGTACCGAGATCCGCCGCATCCAGCAGGAAGTCGGCTCGACCGCGGTTTACGTCACGCACGACCAGTCCGAGGCCATGAGCATTTCGGATAAGATCGTCGTCATGAACAAGGGCGTCATCGCCCAGATGGGTACGCCGACCGAGATCTACTACCATCCGGCAAGCGAGTTCGTCGCGAGCTTCATCGGCGAGGCGAACTATCTGCGCGGCAAGATCGTCGAGAACAAGGGCGAGAACAGCGTCATCGAACTGCTCGGCCGCAACGTGGAAGCCTACGACCGGCAGCAGAAAGCGCCTGGCTCCGATGCGGCGCTGATGCTCCGTCCGGAGTCCGTCACGCTCGGCGACGAGGGAACGCTCCCTGCAAAGGTCGTGCTG
>CADAQS010000027.1 GCA_902790115.1 uncultured Eubacteriales bacterium
ACACCGGTTTCATCGACCAGACCTGCCGCAATATTGGTTCCGCCGATATCAAATCCGATTACAGCCATATCAGTATCCCTCCGAGAAAAGCGTTATTTATGCATACCGTGCAGAATCAGCTTCTGCATGGGTTTTTCCAGCAAATATGTGGTCAATGCCGCGACTGAGAGCGCAATCACAAGCGCTTCGATATGCAGCATCCATTGCGTCTGCACGCCGAGTGCCGCAACGTCGGAGCCGGAACTGCAGCCGAGCGCCATCCGAAGCCGAACGATCAGAAACTGATGCCACAGGTACAGGTTATAGGAAATCACGGACAAAGAGCGCATGACCCGGTTCGAAAACACCAAGCGGACCGGTCGAACCGACACGGCGATTCCGAGTGTAAAAACGGTATAAGCAAACGAAAGCGGAATTCGATATGTCAACTGCCAGATCTGCATATTCTGTGTCGAAGAACAGGATCGGAACAGCCGCAGGATCCCCCAAAGGGCAACAGCGGCAAAGAGAGTCCCGAAAATGGAAAACACAGCTTTTGCAGGCGCTTTGTTGACAAACCATACATAAGCAAAGGCTGCCAGCATTCCGTTTGCAAAAACCGGTAAAAAGGTCAAAAACCGATTGACCATAAACGAGATATCGGTGCGCCGAAGGCAGAAGCCGAAGGTAAATGCTGCGCCAAGCGTCAGCATTCCGAGATAGGTCCAAAGCGGCTTTTTTTCAAACCATTTTGCAAGGAACGGAAAGATCGTATAATACAGCATTTCGATCACAACAGTCCAGAAAACGCCGTTGATCCCCGAGAACAGATAAGTATCCGGACGAACCATGAACGTAAACGTCAGATGCATCAGCAGATCGCGCCAGAGAAACGCACTACGGCCCGCATAAACGCCGGAACGCAGTGCGATGAAAAACATGACAAGTACCGCAAAGACATAACTCGGTACGATACGCGCAAACCGTTTGCGGTAAAACGTCCCGATCGAATCGACTTTCTTCCCTTCGATCCGTTGTTTAGCATACGGCAAAAACAGTACAAAGCCGGACAGCAGGATCATCAGATCCACGCAGAGATATCCGCAGCGCCGGAGCGAATTGAAATCAATCGTCGTGATGCCGAAGCACTTCAGAAACGGCGTCGGATAGTACGGCATGAGCCAGGTTTGCTGCCAGAAATGAAACCACAGAACAATTAGGATCCCGATTACGCGAATACCGTCCAAAACATCCACATAATCGGTATCCCATGATAACCATTTGTTCTGCATTGCTTTTCGATCCATACAAACCGTATTATAATCGATTCTCTATCCGATTTCAATAGAAAAAGAACACCGCGTCCGGTGTTCTTTTCGGAATGGAAAGATTATTCCCACTCGATTGCGCCGATACTGTCGAGATACCGTTCGCTGTAATCCAGATAATCATCAACAAACCGCATGCAATACATTTTCTGTTCGGGAAACTCCTTGGTCAGCGTATCAAATAATGCGTCAAACGCTGCATCGTCATCGTATTCTGCACCGTCATTGACGCCGGAAGACTCCATAAAGTCCTCATCCAGATGCATCACGCGATCCAGCATCGCATCAAAGACGTCTGTCGGAAGAATTAAAAAATCTCCCTGCTCCGTAAAACAGTTTTTGATATATTCCTTTGCATTTTCAAAGCTATATTCCTGCTCCATATCGGCCTCCTGAATGATGATACCGATAGTATACCACCAATTGAAAAAGGTTTCCACCCTTAATCCAAAATTTCTTCGAATGTTGCGAGACTGCCATGTTTTGCGATCGCTTTCATCAGTTGATCCTCCGTCCAGGTCCCTCGTGCTTCTCCGTTCTTTCCGAGTAAAAGCAAAACCGTATATTTTCCGTGCAGAAAAGCGCGGGTTGCGGTGATAAGCCGTTCCGAACTACGCACGGCAACAGGACGGACCGGAATCGGTTTTCCTTCCAGCAGCATCGCATTATGGTGTAGGCACAATTCCATCGGCGTTGTACGGTTCCGAAAGAATGTCAAACCGGTTTCCAGAAGCATGACGGAATAAGATAGGATATACGGCCAGGTGTTTTGACCGCGATACAACGAATACAGGCTCCATCCGATCAAGAATAAAGCGGTAAGCGAAGAAATCAACAGAGTAAAGAGCCTGGCAGACTGCAGCGAGCAGACACGATCCAACAGTCCGTGAAGCACCCTTCCCCCGTCCATCGGCTCGATCGGAAGCAGATTCCACACGCCGAGATACAGGTTGGTCAACAGGAACGAGGAAAGGATTTCCTGTGACGGCATCCAACGGATCCATAATGCCAAAACGCCGGCTGCAGCGATATTTGCAACCGGCGCCGCAAGCGCTATTTGCAAAAGTTCCGATACACCTGCATTCTCCAAGCGGATCGTTCCGCCGAAAGCGAGCAGTCGGAATTCCGATACGGTGCATCCCAGACTTTTTGCAGTCACAAAGTGCGTTGTCTCATGCAGGATAAACGCCGAAAGAATGACCGCGGCATCCCGCAAAGGAACGAGGATCAAAAACAGCGGAATCGCTAAAACAGCTTCCGGTGAAATGTACCACGTTGTACGACCGGAATCAAAGAGTCGCATGCGCGTTTTCGATCGAAAGATCGACATACTCCGACGGATCAAGCGGAGCGCCGTTTCGTTCTACGGCCAGATAAACGCTTCTTCCGACCGGAACCGTACCCAACAGATCATTTGCGGCCACATGATCGCCGCTCTTTACCGATACAGACTCAAACCCGTATAATACGGTTTCGATACCGTCGTCCGATTGAATCCTTAAAAACGTTCCGTATCGTTCGTCCTGTTCGATCATGACCACTTTGCCGGAGATGCAGGAAGAAACGGTTTCAGATGCTGCCGTGAAACGTACCAGCTGATGATCGCGCAATAATTCCACGTCATTGGTTCGAACCGGAGCGCTCCATTTGATGTTTGCGGCGTCCACAAACCGAAGCGAGCCAAGTTCTTCGGCAGTCTCTTCCGATTCAGTGTCGGATTGCAGCATCTTACTGACCTCCGCAACCTTTTCCGGTTCGTTCGAAACGATACGAATCACGAACGCAACCAACAGTGCCGCAACGCACAGACCGATTTTTACTGCGATTCCAGCGCTCTTTACGACCAATTCCTCCGGCTCCTTTGTTTCAACCCGAAAACCGGAAACCGAATCGAGCGTCGTGCGATTCGCGGCATGCACTTTCATATCGTCAAGCTTCATACCAAATCCCCTCCTTACAGCATCATTTTACGCTTCAGGCAGCAGATTCATGCCAATAAAAAAGCTCCCTGAAAGGGAGCACAAAAATCCGATCTCATGATTTCGGAACCGGCGGCTGCGTCGCATCGACGTAGGGATAATTCGGATCGCCTTGAATCTCGTCGATAGACCAGTTATCGGTGTTGGGCGTTAAACCTGGGACGATCTTTACGCGATCGACGGGCGGAAGCGGCAAAATCAACTGTTCGCGAATTGCCCGCGTAGCGGCATCGTCGCTGCTTCCGGCACGGATCTCACATTCCGTATCATAGCAGATGTTGTAATAGATCCACCGGGCATCCGGAACGGTCAGACGCACGCAGGCATGAGACGCCTTGGATCCGAGATTGTTGTACGCATCGAGCAGGTACGAATTCAAATCGGATGTCTTATACAGAATCGAGTGGAAATAGGTCCTGCTGCGGATCAGCGACCAGTACTGGGCGAATTCACCGGTTCCGACAAATCGTCCGAAGCGCAGTTTGACCGGCTGCATCTTCCAAAGTCCCTGCCTTGTTTCGGAACCGACCCGAGGATTACCGGTTGAACAAAGCATATAACGAACCGGAACGGTATATTGACCGTTTTCATCCTTGGAATAAACCAGTACAACCTGCCAGCGAATGTCGACTATAATTTTGTAAGTGTCCGGAGCCGGATAGAACTGCGGAAGCTTATAATACGACTTGTTGAACGGATCTGCCGTGTCCAGATCATCGAGACTACCGACCAGTTCTTCAAACGACATGTTGACGGTCGGCGCATAGTACGAAAACGGAATCTCGGTCGGAAGCGGCGTCGGCGTCGGTACGGGCGTTGGAGTCGGTTCGGGCGTCGGGATCGGCGTCATTTTCATTTCCGGCGTGTCGAACGCAACTTCCACATTGATGGAAACGGACTGTTCCGTAGGAGCAGCGGTCGGAACCATTGTCGTGATTGCCGCCGCTTCGACAATTGTCTGTTGCGGTACCGGTTCCTTGGCGCACCCTGTACATGCAAGCAGCAGTCCCATCATAAGAACCGCCAAAAGCCATATTTTATTGCCCGATAAGATCCTCATAACGGTTTTGATTTTACCATACATTACAAATTCCGTAAAGGATCAAATGCGTTCATTTTGTAAAACTTCTGCGAATTGATTGGATTTCAAAACAAATGAAAAGACGAGCTTTTCGCCCGTCAAAGAATTCATGTTTTGATGATAAACTTCTCGCCGCACTTGGAGCAGGTCACGCGGATCTTGCCCTTGTTTTTCGGCGCACGCATCTTCTGCCTGCACTTCGGACACTTAAAATACTGATACGTTTTGCGATCCTTCCAGCGCTGCTTCAAGCCTTCCCATTTTCTGCGGAATTGATTCTTCCTATACAGGAACCGGGTGTTTTCCGCCTGCCGCTTATAGACATTCCGCGAAAGGGAACGATAAATGCTGTAGACAAACAATCCCATTCCGCAGAAATAAAACACCCAGTAAAGAATGCGGAATACCAATGATGCAGCATCGCTTCTGCTGGCAAGGCCTGCGGACAGGACGGTAAATACCAATGCAATCAGTAAACTGATAAGACCGGCGCCGTTTGCAAATCTGGCAAATTCATCTGCGCCGTTTCTGCCCTGCATAAAACGGTAAAGACGGTCACGAAACTTCATGAAAATGATTACCTTCCTTTCTGAACCGTACTGTCGTCATATGAAACGATTCTGACGGGGCTTTGTTGCGTTTCATCCGGTGTATTGGACGCGTAAAGAAGCGGAGCGCATATGCACCTTCCGAGCGAAAGAAGCATAAACCCGATAAACATCAGCCGCAGAATCCGGTACAGCCGGTACTGGATATGAAATACCTGCCGCTGGGAGCTTTCCTGTCCGAATACCGATCCCCAACCGAACGGAGGTTCATTCTCATCTTCTTCCCGACCCGTATAGGATCCGCCGTAATAGCCATTTCCGCTTTGGTAGGAGTTCTGCCCCGGACGGTAATAGCCGGAGGAATAATATGACGAGAACGGATCGCTGGAATTCGGACGGTAATAGGTGTTCTGCGTCTGTTCGGCGCGGTAGGCGGCACGCTTCTCCGCTGTCTTGATCTGATCATACGCAACGTTGACTTCATTCATTCGCTGCGTCGCGTTCGGATCATTCGGATTCAGATCGGGATGATACTTTTTGGCAAGACGGCGATAGGCGTTCCGGATTTTCTCATCGGTTGCAGTCTCGGAGACGCCGAGGACTGTGTAAGGGTTCTTTGCCATAGGCGCTCCTTTCTGCGTGTCGATATCTGTATGTTACGCATTTTTTTCAAGGCCGTCAATCCTTTTCACAGGATTGTTGCATTTTGTTCCGCTTTGTTCACAACTCAGGTCGAGATATGAAAAGAAGCGGTCCTTTTACAGACCGCTTCTGTTTTTGGTTCAATACATGCCGCCCATGCCTGCGCCATCCATAGCGGGCGCTGCGGGTTCGGGCTTCGGAATATCCGCAACGATACTCTCGGTGGTCAGAACCATTGCAGCGACGGAAGCTGCATTCTGCAGAGCAGAGCGCGTGACCTTCGTCGGATCGACGATGCCCTTTTCGGCCATGTTGCCATAGGTGTCGGTTGCCGCATCGTAGCCGAAGCCGGGAGTCTTTTCCCGTTTGATGTTCTCGACCACAACAGAGCCTTCGACGCCTGCATTCTTGGCGATCTGACGAACCGGCTCTTCCAGAGCACGCAGAACGATCTCAACGCCGGTTTTCTTGTCACCGGTGCAGGAATCTGCATACGCTTTGACGCGATCGATCACGGAGAGCAACGCAACACCGCCGCCCGGGACGATGCCTTCCTCAACTGCAGCACGCGTTGCGGCGAGGGCGTCTTCCATACGCATCTTGAGTTCTTTCATTTCAACTTCGGTTGCAGCACCAACCGAGATTACGGCAACACCGCCGGCGAGCTTTGCAAGGCGCTCCTGCAGCTTCTCCTTGTCATAATCGGAAGTGGTCTCCTCCATCTGTGCGCGGATCGACTTGATACGCGCTTCGATCTCCTTCGCGGAGCCTGCGCCGCCAGCGATCACGGTGTTTTCCTTGTCAACCTTGACCTGCTTTGCGGTACCGAGCATATCCAGCGTGGTCTCCTTGAGATCCATTCCAAGTTCGTCGGAAACGACCTGACCGCCGGTCAAAATCGCGATATCCTGCAGCATTGCTTTTCTGCGATCGCCGAAGCCCGGCGCCTTGACGGCGACACAGGTGAAGACACCGCGCAGCTTGTTGATCACCAGCGTTGCGAGCGCTTCGCCTTCGACATCCTCCGCGATGATCAAAAGCTTTTTGCCGCGCTGTGCGACCTGCTCGAGCAGCGGAAGGACTTCCTGAATGTTGCTGATCTTCTTTTCGGTAATCAGGATATACGGATCGTCAAGAACCGCTTCCATCTTATCGGTATCGGTTGCCATGTAAGCGGAGCAATAGCCGCGATCGAATTGCATACCTTCGACGATGTTGAGTTCGGTCTTCATCGTTTTGCTTTCTTCGATCGTAATGACGCCGTCCTTGCCGACCTTTTCCATCGCGTCGGAAATCATCGTGCCGACTTCTTCGTTCCCTGCGGAGATGGCAGCGACCTGCTCGATTGCGTGCTTGGAACCGACCGGAACAGACAGTTCACGAAGTCCTTCGACCGCTTCGTTGACTGCAGCTTCAATTCCTCTGCGAACGACCATCGGGTTTGCGCCCGCCGCAACGTTGCGGAGTCCTTCGCGAACAATCGCCTGCGCAAGCAGCGTTGCCGTCGTCGTGCCGTCGCCTGCGACGTCGTTCGTCTTGGTCGCAACTTCCTTGACAAGCTGAGCGCCCATATTTTCGAAAGGATCTTCAAGTTCGATTTCCTTGGCGATCGTAACGCCGTCGTTCGTGATCAGCGGTGCGCCGAATTTCTTCTCGAGGACAACGTTTCTGCCCTTCGGTCCCAAGGTGATTTTCACGGTATCAGCAAGCTGATTCAGACCGCTTTCCAATGCTTTTCTGGCGTCCTCGCCGTATTTCAACTGTTTTGCCATATCTCTTTCCTCCGAACTTATTCAACCACTGCAAGAATATCGCTCTGCTTGACAATAATGACTTCCTCGCCGTCAAGCTTGACTTCGGTTCCCGCATATTTTGTGTACACAACTTTGTCGCCGACTTTGACGACCATCTTGACTTCTTTCCCGTCGATCACGCCGCCAGGGCCAACCGCGACAACTTCCGCCATCTGCGGCTTTTCCTTTGCACTTCCGGCCAGCAAAATACCGCCCTTGGTGACTTCTTCCGTTTCCACATTCCGGATAACGACTCGATCAAACAACGGATTGAGTTTCATGTTCTGTATTCCTCCTGTATTTCGTTTAGCACTCATTTCCTTCGAGTGCTAATCATTGTCCTCATTATAGTCCCACAAAAAAGAGAAGTCAATCCATCAAATGCAACGAAGTTGTGAACTATGCCGAAGCCGTTGGATCCGTGTTTGTGAACGAAATGTTGCAAGATCCTGTTTTGATCTCTGAAACAGCAGAAAATCTGAAAGTTTCTTCCCGTTTTTCGGAAAATAATGCTTGCAAATTGAATACGGATATGCTATACTTTCATGCGTTCGTATCGGAAGTTTCGATTCGAGTGAATCTTACAGGGGGTGAACTGCTTTGGCAAACATCAAATCCGCAATTAAGCGTGCAAGGATCACGGAGGATGAGAATCTGCGCAACCGCATGGATAAGTCCGCTCTGAAGACCTCCCTCCGCCGTTTCAACGAGTCCGTGGAAGCAGGCGACAAGGAAGTTGCAGAGAAAGCATACGTGAGCGCGGTCAAGACGGTTGATCAGAGTGCCGCTAAGGGCGTTCTTCATAAAAACGCTGCCAATCATAAAAAGGCACAGCTGGCAAAGAAGTATGCAGAACTGAACAACTGATCACCCGATCCGATCGGAATGCACTTCGGGGCTCCCATAAGGAGTCCTTTTTGTTGTATTCGCAGTTTTCGTCTTTCCAAAGATTGCATGATATGCTATAATACAAATCGACAGTATTATGGAAGGAGCGAACTCATGATACAAAAACATACGTTCGGTACGCTTTCAGACGGAAGAACCGTCGAATCCTATCAGATCATTCATACAAACGGAATCAGCGCATCCGTTATGAATCTCGGATGCACGCTGCTGTCGGTCGAGTTTCCGACGCAAAACGGCAGAATCGACGTCTGCCTCGGTTACGATACGCCGCAGGAATATATCGACCGGCACACGAGCATGGGAGCAGTCTGCGGTCGTTTTGCCAACCGGATTGCGAAAGGACAGTTTGAATTGAACGGCATCTCCTATCAGCTTCCCGTCAACAGCGGGCCGAACCACCTGCACGGCGGTGTTGTCGGGTATGCTTACCGCCTTTGGAATGCCGAGATTGTTGACGAGCATGCAGTCCGATTTACCAGAATTTCGCCGAATGGAGAGGAGTCCTATCCCGGAACCGTTCGCCTTGCCGTTACCTATACACTGGATGATGACAATGGTTTATCGATTCAGTACGATGCTGTTTCGGATGCCGATACGATTCTGAACCTGACCAACCATTCCTACTGGAACCTCAACGGCTACGCAAGCGGCGACGCTATGCAGCACACGCTGAAACTGCCTGCTTCTTTCTTCTGCGCCTGTGATGAAAACGCACTGGTTACCGGAGAGATTTGCGCTGTTTCGGATACGCCGTTTGATTTCCGAAAGCCGACTCCGATTTCATCGCACATTGCAAAGGAATCCGAAAACGAACAGCTCCAGCGCGGAAGCGGATTTGACCACTGCTATCTGCTTGACGGGCAGGAGCCTGTCGTTCTGACCGGCGATCAATCCGGTATTTCCATGGAGATCACAACCGATATGCCTGCGATTCAGCTCTATACCGCAAACCATCTGCATCAACAGTCAGGCAAAAACGGAGCTTCCTATTTCCCGCGCTGCTCGGTCTGTCTCGAAACCGAACAGGTTCCGGATGCTCCGAACAAACCGCAGTTCCCGTCAGCAGTTCTGAAAGCGAACGAACCGTTTACCAGCATCACCCGTCACCAATTCGTTTTCTGAACGGAGGAACGCTATGCTTCCGCTTGACGCCTATCCGCGGCCGCAGCTGAAACGGGACAGCTATCTGTGTCTGAACGGACCGTGGGAATTTGCCGTGATAAGGGATTCGGAGCCCCCAAAACAATACCCTGATTCGATTCTTGTCCCCTATCCGCCCGAATCTGAAGCTTCCGGCATCTGCCGCAGAATAATTGCCGGTGAAACAATGCACTACCGGCGTACTTTTGCCCTGCCGGAAGGTTTTATCAAAGATCGGGTTCTGCTGCACTTCGGTGCGGTTGACCAAACTTGTTCCGTTATGCTTAACGGAACGCTGTTGGGATCGCATGAAGGAGGATACCTTCCCTTTTCGTTCGATATCACAGAGCATCTCAAGAGCGGCGAAAATGTTCTGACCGTCAAGGCATTCGATCCGCTCGACCATACTTATCCATGGGGCAAGCAGAAGCACAAAAACGGCGGAATGTGGTATACGCCGTTTTCCGGAATCTGGCAGACTGTATGGCTGGAGAGCGTACCGGATCCGTACATCACCGGTCTGAAGATCACGCCATCCCTCACCTCCGTCCGTCTGGAGCTTTCGGACAACGCGCCGGTATCTTTGGAAACGGAACTTGAGATCGAAACACCTTTCGAAACGCTGCACTGGTCATTTTTCGGCAACGTTGTCGATGTGCCGATCCCGAATCCGGTTTTGTGGACGCCGGAGCATCCGCACCTTTATCCGATGACGATCCGGCGCGATAAGGATACCGTGCACAGTTACTTCGCGCTGCGAACGATTTCGGTGGAGACAGTTGACAAGTATTCGCGCATCCTTCTGAACGGAAAGCCGTATTTCTTCCACGGTCTGCTTGATCAGGGATACTGGAAAGCAGGGATCTGCCTTCCTCCGGATAACGAAGGATACGAAAAGGACATCCGGTATGCGAAATCGCTCGGATTCAACACGTTGCGCAAGCACATCCGCATCGAACCGCTTCCGTTTTATGAGACTTGCGACCGGCTCGGCATGATCGTTTTTCAGGATTGCGTCAACAATGGCACCTATCACTTTTTCCGTGATACAATTCTGCCGACCATAGGAATACAAAAACTCGACGATCGAAATTTTCGTAAAAAGGATTCCGGAACAAAGGTTTTCAAAAAAACGATGCTGCAAACAGTACGGCATCTTTTTAACTGTCCTTGCATTGTCTATTGGACGATCTTCAACGAAGGATGGGGACAGTTTCAGTCCGACGCCATGTATGCGCTTCTGAAATCCTCGGATGAAACGCGCATTGTAGATTCGACGTCCGGATGGTTTTGGCAAAAGGAGTCGGATGTGGACAGCTATCACGTCTATTTCCGTGCGTTCCGGCAAAAAGCCGGCAAAAGGCCTTTGGTGCTTTCGGAATTCGGCGGATATGCCTATTCTGCAAAGGGAAAGCAATACGGCTACCGCTTTTTCAAGACGCGCGAAGCATACAGGAAAGCGATCGAAGACCTATATCGGATGCAGATCATACCTGCCGTCAAAACCGGACTGTGTGCCGCGATCTATACGCAGATCAGCGATGTCGAAGAGGAACAAAACGGTATCATGACCTATGACCGCACCGAGCAAAAGCTGCTGTCCAGGGACATGCTGAAGATTGCAGACCGCTTGAAAATCTGACCCAAAAGAGAGCAAGATCCCTTTCCGCCCGGAAAGGGATCATTCTTTTGGAACGAGATGCAGAACGCAGAGTTCCGGACGATTGAAGATTCGAGGAAACGGGATCGTATTGCCGAGGCCGCGGGAAACAAACAGATTTGTCGAGTTCAGGGTATATAGCCCGGAAGTGTATTTCGGAAACAGTCCCTGCTGCGGCGCATAGACCGAGAACGAACCGAACCGGATCTGTCCGCCGTGCGCATGTCCGCACAGAATCAGATCCGCTCCGCAGTCAGCATACTCCGGAAACAGTTCCGGACGGTGGCACAAAACAAGATTGAATGGACCGTCCCGTGTCAGCGAGCGAAGCACCTCTGCTTCTGCACGCTGTCTTAGACCGATAATGCGGACGGATTGAAACAGAATCGCTTCGTCGCGCAGCAGTTGAACGCCAGTTTTCTGAAGCTGAGAAAGGAATGCTTCTCCGGTCTCGCCAAGCACGATTTCATGGTTGCCTTCAACCATAAGGATCGGCGCTGTCGGTAGGATCGCCTCAATCAGTTCAAACACATGCGCATGGGCGGATGGCCTCTTTCGGTTAAACAGGTCTCCGGTGCAGACGATCAGATCCGGGTTCATTGCTGAGACCGCAGACGCTAAATCGGCTTGTTTTTCTCCGAAGCAGGCGTTGTGAAGATCCGAGATTTGCACAACCGTCAGAGACTTTTGCAGTTTCTCCGATCGGATCGTTTGATGCGTGATGTCAAAGCGTCTGCTCATCCGGCCTCCATTGATACTGATCCATGATCACCTTTCCGTATTCGTCGAACGCTACCCCATCCTTTTGCAGCAGATACACCTGTTCCCAAAAACCACCGAACGCAAACGCAGGCGAAGGTCTTCCCTCCTTCGTCACGACCCGATAGCACGGAATTGTTTCGGGATCCGGATTCACATGCAGCGCGTAACCTACAACGCGCGACCAACGCGGATTTCCGGCAAGTCTGGCAATCTGCCCGTAGGAAGCAACCTTGCCGCGCGGAATCCTGCGTACAACCGCATAGATCCGCTCAAAAGCGCTGTCGCTCATAGAACGTCTTCCAGCTGCTTTAACTGCTCAAAGGTCGTGGACCAGCTCGTCGCAAAGCGCACGACCGTGTGGGTTGCGTCGTACGGTTCCCAATACCCGAACCGCACCGATTCGGACAGCTTCTGCATATTTTCGTTCTCCAGAATCACGAACTGCTGATTCGTGTCGGTTTCGAGAAAGAACGAGTATTCTTTCTCGTGCAGGATCTTTTTCAAAAGCTCAGCCGTTTCAATCGCCTGTCTGCCGAGTTTCAGGTAAAGATCATCGGTAAACAAAGCATCAAACTGCGCGCCGATCAGTCGGCCTTTTGCGAGCATTGCGCAAAGCTTTTTGACGTGATTCGGGAAATGTTTCGGCATCGTTCCGTTCGGGAACACGACGGCTTCTCCGCAAAGCGCGCCGACCTTTGTCCCACCGATATAGAATACGTCGCACAGGCGGCAGATATCCGCAATTGTGAGATCGGTATTCTTGCTCGCAAGCGCATAGCCGAGCCTTGCTCCGTCCAGAAACAGCCGAGCATCGTATTGTTTGCAAAGGATCGAGATCTGTTCGAGTTCCGCTTTCGAGTAAAGCGTTCCGTATTCCGTCGGATGGGACAGATATACCGCACCAGGGAAAACCATGTGTTCCCGGTTCGCATCCGCGTAGAAAGCAGCAAACAAGGCGTTCAATTCTTTCGGATCGATCTTTCCCTGATGGGAAGGAACGTCGAGCACCTTGAAGCCGGCATTTTCCAAAGCACCGGCTTCATGCGCGTGAATATGCCCGGTTTTCGCACTGACTGCACCTTCGAACGGCTGCAGGATTGCGGAAAGCACGACGACATTCGTCTGTGTTCCGCCTGCGAGAAAATAGACATCCGCATTCGGGGTTCCGCAAAATCTGCGGATCTTGTTTGCCGCGCTTTGCGTGTAGCAGTCTTCCCCGTAACCCGGCTGCAAGTCCTCGTTCGTTTCCAAAAGATGTGCGAGCACCAGCGGATGCGCGCCGTTGTTGTAATCGCATTCAAAAGAAAGCATCGTTTATACCTCCTTGCATTCGATAAGAAAGCTGACCGGCCGGAATCCGTCGTTGCAGGAAAGCATCGCAGAATCCGGATCCTTCATCCAGCCGTCAAAGAAATTGCCTTCGCCTTTTAACAGCTTGCAGACAAAGGGTCGGATCGTCTCCCAGGCACTTTCGCACAATCCGTCCGGACGTCGATCCTCCGTAACACAGAACGACTGTCCGATCGAAACCGTGCAAGGTGTTTTGATGGGGTTTTCAAATTGCTCGGACAAATCCGCGTATACCGATCTGCGAATTGCTGTAATCTGACACTGCCGCATAGACTCTCCTTACTGCGCACAAAGCAACGCGATCGTCTCCGCAGTCAGCCGTTGCTGCTCCTCTCTGCTGATCGAAGGCGTTCCGTCACCCTTTTGTTCTCCATAATTTCCGAAATAACTGTGACAGCCGCCCTGCAAAACAAGTTCGATTGTATCAACCGGAAGATGATTCCGGTTTTTCCGATAGGCATCGATGCTTAACACACGATCTTCCGATCCGTAGATGCTTACCGCCCGATAATCCGATCCGGAAAAATCTGCAGTCGAATAAGCACCAAGCAATACAAGTCCGGCAAAATCTTCCCTGTGCTTTGCCGCATAGGTGCTTGCAATCACGCCGCCAAGAGAATGTCCTCCGATATACCAACCGGTGATCTCCGGAAAGAGAGCAATCACACCGTCCGCGGCATTCGGTTCCAAGACCGCAAGATTCTGATGCACGTGCAGCAGGACGCACAAAAAGCCGTGTTCCGCAAGTCGCTCCATCAACGGCGCATAGGCTTCAAAATCGACCTTTCCGCCTGGATAAAAGATCAATCCTGCTTTCGGTTCTTCCGGCCGAAAGATATATGCGTCATTTTGGAATACAACCGTTATGCCGTTAGACGGATTATGGATCGTCTCCATTGCAGCGGAATCCGCGTGATAATCATCCGACAGATACCAAATGGTTCCGGCTGCAAAAATCAGCAGGATCGCAAGCACAATCCAAAGAAGGACTCTTTTGTTGTTCCGATTATTTTTCATCTTGTGTCTCCGGCAACTGCAACATCTGTGATACATCTTCCAAGATCCGTTCGATCTCAAAGGCGCCGTCGATCTCGTAAAACGGAATGCCAGCAGCGATGCAATCCTCTTTGAATCCGATGCTGCATGCGATCAGACGTTCGAGATCCGGTTTATCATCCATCCTCTGTTCGATCACGTTTGCTTTGGAGCAAACCTCCGAAAAGTGCTCCCGCAAATACCGTTCGGACATGACAAGAAAGATGCAGCGGATCTCTTTCAGATAATCTTCCGAGAAGGATTCGCGCCACTCGTCCGGAATGTAGCATCCCTCGACAATCAGATTCTGGCGGTTTTCGATTGCGGTTTTCACAATCTCTGCGGCAAACGGCCATAGGAAATATCGCATTTCATAGTCGTCATAAACCGTCAGATTCGTTCGATGCGTTCGGATAAAGCCCATTTTAAGATGATCGAGCGAATAATACGGCCATTGGTATTTTTCCAGAAGCT
>CADAQS010000028.1 GCA_902790115.1 uncultured Eubacteriales bacterium
TTGCGGTTGATCCCTTTCAGCACTGTGTCCTGTCCGAACACCTTGACCAGATCGTGTACTTCGATTGCGTTTGCCATAGATAGTCTCCTTTATGACTGTTCCGTGCCGAGGAACATGAAGTTATAGCGGCGGATGGCGAGCAGGATGCCGATCATCAGCAGAACGATCAGCCCACCGAAGATCGCATAGGTCTGCCACAAGCGCGGCAGAAGATCGTAGCCGAAGTTGTGCATGTGGTACGTCGCCTGGTTCAAGGGCGAGAGCCAGCCCACTGCGACGTTTGCCTTGTACATCAGCTCGTCCGGCAGATTGAACATCTGCTTGATCAGCTCCGGGTTCAGAAGCAGCCCGTAGAGCGAGAAGCCGAACGCCGCGACCACGCCCGCGCTTTTGCCGCGCAGCAATTTGAACAGAAGCATGAGCAGCGCAAGCACGAGCGTGTACAGCAGCATCAGGAGGAAAATCGTCTCGGCGCATTGGTACGGACGCGACATTTCAAGCGTCTTGACAAGGGCGGGCAGCGCGACCGCCTTGCCCGCGCCGGAATAGCCGAGGATCGCCGCCGTCTCCGACCACATATTGCCGATAAAACTGTTCTGCATGCAGATCAGCGTCGTTGCGATCAGAATGAACACCATATAGATGAGCGTCGCAAGGACGAGATACACAAGCTGTCCCCACGCCCATGTCGACCGCTTCATGCGCACCAGATAATACGGTACGCCTGCGCCGAGGAACGGGATATCTGCAAAAGGTCCAGACGAACGGCTCGAACGCCTGCATCGCCGTGTTCATGTCGTAGGCGAAGCTCGCCGCCTTGTCCGAGAGCAAAAAGCACAGAATGAACGCGAGCGCGAACGTCAGTACGATGCGAACGTTGCCGCGCCACATGCGGAAGTTATAGCGCACGACCGCCCACACCTGCGACAGCGTATAAAGAACGGGATTCTGCTGTTTCACCGCTTTCGGCTTTGCTTGTGCAATGCGCTTTTCAAGCAGCTTTTGCGAGAAGCTCTGCGTGGCGTAATGGTGCTTCTGCCGCTTGTCGTCACGAAGTTCGGTCTGTGCGGTCATATAAAAGACAAGCTGCAGGATCAGCGTAAGCATGAAAAGCGTCAGCGCCGCGCTCTTGCCTTCAAGCGGCCACGCGCCCTGCATGGTGAGGTAGTTTTTCGGGTTCAGCATGAAGGTCGTGCGGAAGTAGCGCTCCTGCAAAATGATGAGCACATAATAGAAGATGAACGGCGCGGCATATGCAAGGTACACGTTTTGCGTGAGCGACGAGCAAAGAAGCCCGACGCTTGCCCACATCGCGCCGGAAAAGAAGAACAGGAATAGGCGGAGGATGATATCGGGGATCTTCGATTCGACTGCGTACTCGCCATAAACCTCGATCGGCGAGAACACGAGCGCGAAGATGCCGAGCGCCGTGAGGATGCCGAGCACGAGCGCAAGCCCGCCGGAGACCGCCGCGCCGATGCCCTTGCCGAGGATGTAGCGCTGCACGGTCGTGCGGGTGAGATACGGTTTCAGGTAACCGGATTTCACGTCGTCGGTAAATGCGGTCGTATAGGGGATGGCCGCGAGGATCGGCACGGCGAACAGGATGATGTCGCTCGATAGTGCGTTCAACAAAAGTTCACGGTGATAGCCATACAGTACATGGACTTTCTCCATGCGAAACACGGAAAGCGCGTCCGAAAACGCGCCGATGATTAGGCACAGCACCATGCCGCCATACGCGATCAGAAACGGCCTTGAAAAGACCGCCCGTTTGATGTCACCTATAATCTGAATCAATCGCTAATCCTTTCATTTACTAAGTATCATCCGGAAATACTAACGCATATATTATATTTTTTCTCCTATTTATGATCGGCGTCTGTCTGGATAAACTCGCCAGTTACCGCATTGATCATAAAATCCGAATACTGCACAAGCCCGGTTTTTGTCTCCGAGCGAACTGTTACAAGCCATGCAGGAATGCTGCTTCCTATATCCTCTTCATTCTTTGTCCTGATGACACAGTAGCCGAGCGAAATGTCTGTTACTTCTGCCGCCTTCAATTTGTCAGCCGACCAGGAAAATTCGGAACGCAGCCGACCTTCCAGCACGGTCCATATCTTTTCAAAGGGAAGAAGTTCAATGTTGTCGTTACGCACCTGCATCAGTTCGGATCGACCCTGCCATTGCACATACCAAATGCCCTGACTGTCTACATACATGGAAATTCTCTCTTGCGGCCACTGTCTGTTATATTGCTGTGCTGGTGTCAAAGAATCATACTGCTGTGCAAAACATGGCATACCATCAATGGATTTTCGATATACAAGGAACCATCCTTGCGACAACTCTTCATAGGTATATCCGTTCAAATGTACAGCTTTCTGCGTTTCCGCAGGAGAAAGCACCATGTCCGTTGCTCCCAGCGCTTTCATGAGTTGCTCTGCCTTCTTCTCCGCTTCTGCACGGGTCAGGGAGACGTTTTGCAGAATTCGACCGGGTCTTGCACCGATATGGTCACCCGCATAAACAAGGTCTTCCGTCACTATGAATATGTTTGTTTCATTCAGAACGAATCCGTTGCCATCCTCCAAAGGAATGAAGTTAAACCATGATTGCAGTGCTTCATCATAAAAGTGACAGTAATTCGTTTCTTCCTTTCCCGCAAGAAACGCATCCCAATTATACTGTTCCGTTTCCGGATCATTCTCCGTGAGCTCTATTTCCTCCACAAGCATTTCCTCAATCGAGGGAAAGCCCTCAGTTCGAAAATCTCGGTTGACGGATTGTGCGTGGGCATCGTCTTTTACAAATGCCAGCATTTTTAACAATTCTGTTTTTGCCGGCATGTAGGCATTACTGAATACTTGCCCGTTTTCCGCAAAGTATAGACAGACTGAACGCATTTCTTCCTTGCTGAAGGGAAGCTGCCTAACTCGATAGACAGGAAATGTCAATGTATCCGGAACCTGAATGAATACATCAATGGAGATATTCGGTGCATTGTCTCCTAAGGGGATCGTTTTATGAATCTCCTCAGGAATGCCATATTGAGTCTGTATGGATACAAACGACTGCGATCCGTCTGCATTCTCGGCATCGGATGTTCCTATCGGGATCGGTTTTGCAGATGCGTCTATAATCTTATCCAAACGGTCATCGCTTCGATTGACGATGATCTCTTGATGCGGCGTCGGTTGACAGGATAAAAACAACAAAAAAACGCAAAGCAGTAAAACCCAAATATAAGAATGTTTAGGGCATCTTTTTTTCATCACAAACCTCCTACATATATGAAAGAACATAGAAGAATGGCTGAAACCATTCTTCTGCTTTTTCTATGTTAACTATGATATGCAGTAGATGGTTTGCCTGTTGTACAATGTTTCCAAAATGCTAATGAGTACTCATTTCTGACCATAACAGAAAGAAAGTATGGTATTCTTTTGATAAGTTCAGCACCCTTGGCATTATATTACATTCGACAGGAAGCGATTGCACATTATTCCAAGGTGACCCGGCTGCCGTCGATCGCGCTGACGGCGAGCAGCATCGGCGGGGTCGATTGGCGGTATTTTTCGGTGAACGGTATCGTGAGGGTATCGAAATCCGGCCAGTAGAAGTCGAATGCCATCAGCCAGATCGGGGCAAGCACCGTTTTTCCGTTGCTCAACCGCTGCGGAGCGACCGTCAGGATCATCTTTGTCATACAATAATGCGTTGCGGAAAAGCCGTCCACATGCCCGATCCCCGCGAGCAAAAGTCGCCGGACGTCCTTCTGCACCTGTTCAAACGGAAGCAGCTGCACGTTTTCGTTCAGACATTCCTCCACGGAATACGGATTCTCCCATAGGAAGAATTGGACGCCGTTCTCGGTCACGTATACCTCGATTTGTTCCGTTTTCAGCTTCGCCGAATATGCGGAATCCTCGTCAAACCGAAGGAAGCCGCCGTCGTCAATCGGTGCTGGATGGAAATACGACGCATATGAATTCGTGCGCACAAAGTAGACTATGTATCCTTCGTTCAGCACGGACAAATCGATGCCATTGAACATGCGGCAAGGCTCTGAATACGCAGGATTCACGCCTTCGATGCCGACCGTCTCAAGAAATGCTTCCGCTTGCTTCACCGCGTTTTCCTGCGAAATCTTCGGACGGTACGTCACGCTTCTGTCTGCATCCCACAATTCATTCACTTCCCAATGAAGCGGCTGAATAATGCCGTAAAAATTACGGCTCAGCTCAATTCTGTTTGCATTGTATGATGCCTGTGCTTCGGTGCCGTCGTTCAGCAACAGAATACCGGTCGGAAGATCCAAATTGACATCGGTATATTCCTTATGCGGCGCGTTTTGCATATTTCTGCGCGCGCTGTCGATCGCGTTCTGCTGCTGATTCCACGAAACATATTTGACCGTTCCGTCCGAGGAACGCTTTTCCGCACCGCGTACCGACGCCGCAAGCTCTGCTTCGTAATCCTCATAGGCATAGCCTTGCTGCGTTCGCACCTTGACCGCGTCGGGAATCAGCGCCGAAAAGATCGTGCGATACTGCTCCTTGCTGATCGAATGCTGCTCAATGCGGTAAACGGGGAAGGTCGTCTGGTTTGCGGTGATGACGTCCGCGTCGATCTTGATCTTCATGTTGTCGTTGCCGAGCATATCGTCCCAATGCGAAACCGTCAGAGACTGTCCCTCGCCGTTGACCAGAAATGGCATAAGGGCAGGATCGACCACATTGGTACTTTCGGGTAGCGCGACCGTTTGATTTTCTTCCGGAACCGGGGTTGCCTCGATCTGCTCCTCGATCTTGTGATCGCCGCGGTTGACAACGTATTCCTCCTCCGGCGTCGGCTGACAGGCACAGAGCAGAAGAAGAAACACAAGAAAAAGAAATCTGGTTTTATAAAGCATAAATAATCCTTTCTGGCGAAGAACCTCGTTTGAAGTTCTTCGCCAAAGCATAAATATAAATAATACTCTTGCATAATCAATTGTTTACAGACGAGGGAATTCGGTTCGCCTGATAAAAGCATATCTTATACAATCATACGCATCCCTCCCGAATTGACTATTCTCTTTATTTGCAGTATAACAAACCACAAATAAAAAATGTTGTGTTTTGCATGAGATGACATAAAACATGCAGTTTTGGTCAATCATTTGATTTTAAAAAGGCTATTTTTTGTTTGATAACCGTCGGAATTTGTAGCAATGCTACAATACATATACCTGTTTCAATACAAGTTATAGAGGCACAGCACCATGCCTCCGAACGCGATCAGAAACGATCGCCCGAATACTGCTCGTTTGATGTCACCTAATATTTGTTTCATTCATATTTCTGTTTGTATAACTATGCTTATTACATGTTCGTAGAGCGGTCTAGTCTTTCCTGCTATATTGGCAACGTTCTGCTACTAATATCGATTCATGGAGATAATGTGGCAACACTCGATAGTCATATTGTGATTACCTGAGAATACACAGTTGTAGATTCAACATAAGAACCGCTAGAGTCATATACTCGAACATATGCTTTACAGCGATACGTGCCAGATACCAATCCGGATTTGGTTTTGCTTAAGATGACACCGGTAATACCGTTTCCTGAACTGTTCCAACTTGCAATAGTGTTCCAAGTGTTGCCGTTCTTCTTTTGCAATGAAAGCGTTACATATAAATAGTATTCAGAAGAATTCGCGTATGCGGTGGCCTTGCATTTTGCGGTGTTGCTTGATATGTTCAGAGAAGCGGATGCTCGACTTAGTCCGATGAATCTTTCCTCGATTAGGGTTCCTGAACTCTCGTGTTGGCTTTCTTCTGCGACAGAAAAAGAAACGGATGCAAATACAAGCAAAAATGATAGCAAAAGAATGGTTATTTTTTTCATATAAAAATAAAAACCTCCTGCGTCTTCTATTACCTATATCGACGCAGGAGGCAAAAGCGCAACAGCTATAACAATGAATTAATGTAAATAATTGGCAATTTTAATTAGTTCCATTTTATCAATATTCCCATCGAGAACAAATATCATTTCATCTGAAGACCAAACGATACTGGTCATTTCCTTTTTTGTTACCAGCTCTGCTTGTTCTCCGTTAACAAACACTTGCTCTATGCTATCGGCATTCTCCGAATCAATTTGCAAAACACCTGACGATGGGATCACATCAAGTCGGAAGAATTGATCATCTTCATTCATATATACTAACGAATATCCGTTTTCTTCATAGTCTTCTATTTCTATCGAGAACCCATCTGGAACATAGCCGAGCGTATAACGCTTTACTTCCGGATTTTGCACCTTTTCATAATCCGAAAGGTGATACTCCGTAAAAGAAGGGAACACCTTCCCGATCAGCTCTGTAATCCATTTGCGTCCCGCTTCGGTAGTGGAAGGAATCATGACAAGCAGAATGATAACAGAAGCAACAGCGATTGCAACTTTCTTGACTGTAGGCGTATACCAATGCCGCTCCTTAGAGGGCTTCTTGTTTTTGATAGCAGCGAAAAAACGGGCGCGCGCTTCCGGTGATGCCTTTTCACACGGTTCCGCGTTATCCGCATCAATAAGCTCTTGTCCATCTCGCTGTGCCGCAAGAAGTACGGCGGCCTTAAGTTTTTCTTCTTTATTCTTCATCTATTCTGCCTTCACATAACTCACAGATTTTTCTTCTTGCCCGCGTCAAGTATTGTCTCACACTTGCTTTCCCGATCCCAAGCTCTTTTGCAATCTCGCCATCTGTCAGGCTTAATATGTATTTTGCCCCGATTACATATCGGTAATGGTCGGGCAGTTTGCGAATCGCTTCGGACAATTCCCCGACAGACAGGTTCTCAATCGCTTCTTCTTCCGTGTTCGCAATTGTGCTCGAAACAGAAACGAAACTATTGTCATCATCAAGACTGCCGGAGAGATGCTTCTTTCGAACATTCTGCTCTTTGAAATAATCATAGCATCGTCTCTTAATACTTATATCGAGAATATGGCGTAATGTGCAACAGTCCATTTGTCGGAACTTCTGGATATGCTTAACAACGTACAGAAAAACATCCTGTACGAGATCCTCCGGGACCTGATTGTTCTGCGTAATCGCAGCAGCTTTTTTGCACAGTCGAACGTAATGTGCGTCAAACAACTGCTCAAGAAAAGCACGATCGTCTTCTGATTCAATTGTCTGGAGTAACAAAAGAAACATGGTTTTCGCCTCATTATCGTTATTGTCATTTTACAAGTTTGTTATCGTTTGTCAATGGTGTGGAGATAATAACTGTGACTTTTGATCATACCTATCCGTTACTTATAAACACTATAATTTGACAAAATATCCATTGAGAATGCTATTCTTTTTTATTGCGCTCTTAGTTCCCTGCGATCTTCGCCCGCGTGAGCGAGCCGCTGAACGTCTCAAAGATGACAAAGGACTTCGGGATTTTCGGTTTCCATTTCTTCTCGAACGATTCCGTCATGATCGCTCTGATGGCGTCGAGCAAGCTCCTGTATCTGCTGCTCTCGCTGATCGGCGCGCGCATATTTTCACCGCACAAGCGACACCGCGAAGAGCCGAAGATGATGATCCTATTCTGCGCGCTGCCGCTTCTGTCGTCGATCCTTGCGTTTGTGCTCATTCAGACGGCGTCCCGGATGGAGCTGAACGCCTAGTCCGGCCTGATGATCGTGCTGACGGTGTTCTCACTTTTGATCGTCAATCTGCTGTTTTTGGTGCTGTATAATTACATCCAACACGCAAATGAAGAATATCTTGCGCTGCAGCTCAGTTTGCAAAAGGAGGAAGCGGATACGGCGTACTATCAGGCGCTGCAGAAGCAGGCGGACAGCCAGCGCATTCTGATCCATGATATGAAAAACCATCTCAGCGTGATGGTCGGACTGCTTGAAAGCGGCAATATTGAGGAGCTGAAGGAATATCTTGCCGGACTACAGAAGGACCCGGCGCTGACGCAAAAGGCGCGCAAGTGCAGTGATCCGATCCTAAACATGATCCTGCTGCGATTCGCCGAGGAATGCGAGAACAAGGGGATCGCGTTTCAATGCGACGTACGCGAAAACACCGTGTCCTTCATGGACGCGCCGAGCATTACGACGCTGTTCGGCAATCTTCTCTCCAACGCGTTGGAAGCAGCGGAGCAATCCGAAGAGCCCAACATCGAGCTGTCCGTGACGCCTTCTCAGGACAGCGTCATTCTCTCGGTTGCGAACACCTGCGACAAGCCGCCTAAAAAGGATGAAAACGGGACGTTTCTGACGACAAAAGCGGAACCGTCTCTGCACGGATTCGGCCTGAAAGCGATCAACCGCATCGTAAAGCGCTATCACGGCGATTCGCTAATGCGGTATGATTTGGAGCAGAAGCAGTTCAGTTTTGTTATACGGTTCCCAACTCATTAGTGGATGAATGGTGTTCAACAGTAAAACAATACTCTATGCAAAAGACTCCAAAGCAGCATTGTTTATGTCAAAGAGATCCTCTAGATGCATCCTTGCAAGCTTACAATAAGAGGAGGTATCATAAAACAATTGATGCTCTTAGCTTTTGTTTTATAGTAACGTCTCTTTTGTAGTGATTGTCACAACGCTATAATACAAATAACATTTATCAACAAAAGGAGGTACTTATGCCAAGACCTGATCAATCTTTCTATTTAGCTCACTTTACCAAGAATGGGGAACAGTATAATAGTGAGAACCATCCAAACAATCCAACAATAGAGCAAATGTCAGCACTTGAACGCCTTGTTTCTATCCTTATGCAAAAGAGAATAATTGCTTCGAATGTTCCGTGGACCAATAGACGCGCAGTCTGCTTTACCGAGTGTCCATGGGGGAGTTTGCTGCGTCATGCAGATAATTATAGCCCCTATGGGTTAGGGTTCACAAAAAAACTGGTCTATTCTAGAAACGGAAACCCTGTTATTTATGCTAATCCTACATTGTTTCATAGTCAGGGATGGAGCGAAGAAGCGCATACTCTTGTCACTCCCTTTGTTCCGTTTTATGCTGCTGACAAAATAAAAAAATGTCCTCCTTTCTATGGGAGAAGTGTAGATTATACACATGAAAGAGAGTGGAGAGTAGCGAAGGATTTTGCCTTTTCATATATAAATATTCGATTTGTCATTTTGAAGAGCGTAGAAGATTTGCAAGGAATTCCAGAAAGTATAATTTCTGAAATAGGTATAGAGAAGTTTATTTACATGGACACATATAAGAAGATTGAAGAACTCTGGCCAACGCATATAATGGACTAGACACTCTGCATTTTGTGATAGAATAGCGTGATAAAAAGATAGCAGAAAAACATTACACTCCTGCTATCTTTTTTCATGTTTTTTTGTACTTGAAATGACTGATTAATCTATGTACTCAGCAAGCACCATTTCTTCCGCCATGCTCCGGTAGGAATTGACTTCCTGCACCCATCGCATCTGATCGCGGAGCTTCAATTCTTCGTTGACGCCGTTCTTTTTTGCCAATTCCATCGTCAGATCCCAAATGCGCTCGCTGATGTACTCGTCCTGCGCAAGCAGGTATTCCTTCAGCGTTCCCTCGAACAGCAGGGAGGTGTACCTGTCGGGATCATGTTCTTTGAGTAATGCAAGCAGCTTGTTTCCGTAGCGTCCGATCCAGCCAATTTCGTTTGTGTTCATCTCTTTTTCCTCCGTTTTGGTTTTATTTCAGAAGTGCTGAGATAAACAACAAATCCGAACCCATCGCCTACAAGCTTCAGGTTCGGATTTGTTCCAATTGGCTCCCCAGGAAAGACTCGAACTTACAACCCTTCGGTTAACAGGGGCCAAAATCGTTATCCAAGATAACGCTGACAGATAGCCGAAAATACCCTGAAATAGTACGTTTTTCCTATCTAAAGCGTTATTTTGTACTGTATCAATTCGCAACAAAAAATCCATTCCATCCAACCCGTGTGATGTGGAAAATGATGTGGTAATTCCGCTTTAAATCGACTCAAATTCGGAGTGTATATACAAAACGGATCGTGCTCCAAATGCCGCAGAGGATTCTTATGGGAAACGCTTTCCTCTGATGAGAAGAATAACCGTAGTCTATATAATACATTTGTTGCCGAATATAGCACAGAATGTTTGCTATAAAGGCAGGAAGTTCTGAGGGCAGAGGGATTGATCAGCCGTCGGAATACAGGTCGATGATTTCCTGCGCGACGGTCAGACGGGTAATACAGCGGTCCATCGCCTGCTTCTCAATGGCACGATGTGCCTCCGTTTCGCTGAGGCGCCGATGCTCGATCAACAGCCATTTGGCACGATTGACAATGCGGATCTCCTTCATTTTCTCATCGACAGACAGGACTTTTTGCTCCGATTTCCGCACCAGTTCCCGCGCGCTCGAAAGCCAGCCGATCGCTGTCAGGAATCCGTTTTTGGAGATCGGTTTGGACAGAAGAAACACGCCGTGAGAAATGACCCGGTCGCTCGATTCCGCGTAAAGATCCGGCGGGAGCAACAGCAATACGACCGCGTTTTTTTGATCGCTTACATCCAGCGCAAACCGAATGCCCGCGTCGTCCGGCAGCGGCGCGTTGACGATGACAAAGTCGAACGGCGTTTCGGCAACGGCGCGCTTTGCTGTGCTGATATCCGATACGAATTGCACGGGGGCGCAGCGCGTTTCGGAAAGCAGTTCGGCAGCGGAACTGCGGAACGTTTTCGACGCCGTAACGACCAACACATGATAGGCTTGCTGCTGAAGCTCCATGCCGACCCTCCTTTCCCTGTTTTCGAATGCTTTTTTACCGGCAGCAATAGATATCCAGAATGGAAGCGGGCAGATGCGCCCGCACGAACGCGCTCTCTGCGGCGATCGAACGCGCGGCAGCAAGATCGATCGGAAGGCGCTCAAATTTGGCAAGCGTCTCGGCGTCGGCCTTGAACAGGTTCAGATTGGCTTCGGGCGGCGGAGTCAGTCCCTTCTGCAGACCGTCCAATGCCGCATAAATCAGCAGCGCAAACGCAAGATACGGATTGGCAAGCGGATCGGGCGAACGCAATTCCGCGCGGCGGTATTCTCCGGCGGCGGCCGGAATGCGCACAAGCTGCGACCGGTTTTCGTGCGACCAGGACAAATAGCCCGGGGCTTTCTTTTGTCCAAGGCGACGATAGGATCCCTCCGTCGGGTTCAGAAAAACGGTCAGCTCCTTGACATGTGCCAAAATGCCCGCTACAAGACCCAGCAACGCGACATCATCACTGCGATTGACGGACATATTGATATGAAATCCGTTGCCCGGCAGATCGGGCAGGGGCTTTGGAGAAAAGTCGGCATACAGCCCATTGCGGCGCGCAACGGTTTTCACGATCGTCTGAAACGTCATTGTCTGATCAGCGGCGGTCAGCGGATCGGAATAGCGGAAGTCGATCTCGTTCTGCCCCGGTCCTTCCTCGTGGTGCGAGCTTTCCGTTTGGATCCCCATCTGTTCAAGGGTCAGACAGATCTCCCGACGGATGTTCTCGCCGCGGTCGTCCGGCGCAATGTCCATGTATCCCGCATGATCGTAGGGGCGCAGCGTCTGTTCGCCTTCTTCATCCAAGGCAAACAGATAAAACTCCTGTTCCGAGCCGAACCGGAAGGAAAAGCCGGCCGCTTCCGCGTCGGCAACCGCCTGCTTCAACAGGCGGCGCGTATCGCATTCAAACGGCGTGCCGTCGGGATAGACGATGCGGCAGAACATTCGCATCACGCGGCCGTGTTCCGGCCGCCACGGCAGCGGCATCAGCGTTTCCGGTTCGGGAAACAGCAGCAGATCGGAATTTGCTTCGTCTCCGAAGCCCTTGATCGCCGATGCGTCGAACGCGATTCCGTGCGTGAACGCGCGAGGCAGCTCCTCCGGCATGATGGAAATATTCTTTTGCCGTCCGAACACGTCGCAAAAGGCAAGGCGGATGAATTTCACATCCTCCTCCCGTACATATTGCAGGACTTCTTCTTGGGAATATTGCATAATTCCGCCTCCTATACCATTTCTTCGGGACGAATGATCGCGTCAAAACGATCTTCTGTCAAAAGACCAAGACGCGCACAGGCCTCTCGCAGTGTAATGCTTTCTTGGAATGCAAGCTGTGCAACGCGAGCGGCACTCTCATATCCGATATGCGGACTGAGTGCCGTTACAAGCATCAACGAGCGATGCAAATTCTCTTGCATGCGGATGCGATTTGGCCGGATCCCGCAAACACAGAAGGTTCGGAAAGCGTGGATCGAGTCCGCAAGCAGCCGCGCCGATTGGAGAAAGTTGTACGCGCATACCGGCAAAAACACATTCAATTGGAAATTGCCCTGCGACGCCGCAAGGCCGACAGCCACATCGTTTGCCATTACCTGCACCGCGACCATGGTCACCTGCTCACATTGCGAGGGGTTGACCTTGCCCGGCATGATGGAAGATCCGGGTTCATTTGCAGGGATGCTGATCTCCCCCAGTCCGCAGCGCGGCCCGGAGGCAAGCCAGCGTATGTCGTTCGCCATCTTCATCAAATCCCCGGCAAGCGACTTCATCGCGCCATGTGCAAAAACCATCTCATCCAGACTGGAGAGCGCATGGAATTTGTTCTTCGCTGCCACAAACGGCTTTCCGGTCAGCGCAGCGATTTCGGAGGCCACAAGCGCATCAAACCCTCTCGGCGCATTCAGCCCCGTGCCGACCGCCGTGCCGCCGAGCGCAAGCTCCAAAAGAGGCGGCAGCGAAGCAAGCAGCATGGCTCGATCCTGTGCAAGACTTGCCCGCCAACCGGAAATTTCCTGTGAAAAGCGAATCGGAACCGCATCCTGCAGATGGGTGCGCCCGATGGTAAGTACCTCTGCGTTCTCCGATTCCAATCGGAGAAGCTCGTCGATCAAACTGTCCAACGCGGGTATCAAACGATCTTCTATGGAAAGCGTTGCTGCAATATGCATCGCCGTCGGGAACGTATCGTTGGAGGATTGCGACAGATTGACGTCATCGTTCGGATGCAGCAGCGGCTTACCGGCCTGTCGGTTGGCGCGGGCGGCGATGACCTCGTTTACGTTCATGTTGGTGTGCGTGCCGGAACCGGTTTGCCAAACGACAAGCGGAAAGTGTTCCTGCAACCGGCCTGCCATGATCTCCTCCGATGCGGCACAGATCGCCGCACATTTTTCTTCCGTCATTTTCTCCGGCAGCAGGATGCGATTGGCTTTTGCCGCCGCTTTTTTGATTATGCCGAAGGCGTGAACGAGCTCCGTCGGCATGGTTTCCGTGCCGATGGGAAAGTGAACCCGGGACCGTTCGGTCTGCGCGCCCCACAGCTTGTCGGACGGAACAAAGACGGCGCCCATACTGTCATGCTCTTCGCGCCAATCGCTCATACGTCGATCTCCCTGTCACGGACAGTCAGTTCCCCGTATGCAGCCCGATAATCCTTTAAGAACGTATCCACCTGGTCGACGCAGCGCCCGATATATTTTTCCGGCTTCCATATCGCCCGGATCTCTTCTTCCGTCATACCGAACACCTCGGCTTCCGACAGACGCTTTGCAAGGTCGCACGGCTCGCCATCCTTCATTTTGCGCGTTGTCTCCATCGAGCACCGGCGAATGACTTCGTGCAGCGCCTGCCGATTGCCGCCGCGCCGGACGGCCTCCATCAGCAGATTTTCCGTCGCTAAAAACGGCAGGTATTCGCGGAGCTCCTTTTCTGTGATCTTTTCATTGACCCGCAGCCCCGCCGTTACGTTCTGCATAAGGCGCAGGATCGCGTCCGCGCACAGAAATCCCTCCGGCAGGGAGATCCGCCGGTTGGCGGAGTCGTCGAGCGTGCGTTCCAGCCATTGCGTGGAAGCAATGGCGTCTGCGTTTGCCGCGTCCGCCATCAGATAGCGGCTTAGGGAGCAAATCCGCTCGCAGCGCATGGGGTTTCGCTTATAGGGCATTGCGGAAGAACCGATCTGGTTTTCTTCAAAGGGTTCTTCCATCTGGCGGTCATGCTGCAGCAAGCGGATGTCGGTCGCTATCTTGCAGCAGCTTTGGGCAACGGCGGACAATGCGTGCAGGATACGGCTGTCGGTCTTGCGGGGATAGGTTTGCCCCGAGACGGCAAAGCAACTCGAAAATCCGAATGCCGCTGCAAGTCGGCGGTTCAGCTCGTCCACCTTCGAGCCGTCGCCGCAAAACAGATCCAATAGACTCGCTTCCGTGCCAGTTGCGCCACGACACCCCAAAAAGCGGATATGCGCTGTCACAAAATCCAATTCTTCGAGATCGGAAAGAAGATCCTGCATCCAAAGCGTCGCGCGTTTGCCGACCGTTACGGGCTGCGCGGGCTGATAATGCGTATAGCCGAGCGTCGGCATCGCACGATACCGCTCGGCAAATGCGGCAAGGTTGGCAATCACCTGCAGAAGCGCGTCCCGAACGAGCTGCAGCGCGGCGCGGTAGAGGATCAGGTCGGCATTATCCGTAACATAGCAGCTTGTCGCACCGAGATGAATGATGCCCGCCGCTACGGGCGCGGCAACGCCGTAGGCGTAGACGTGCGCCATCACGTCATGCCGCACTTCTTTTTCCCGCTTGGCGGCAAGCGCAAAGTCGATGGAATCCATATGGGCTTCCAACGCCGCCACCTGTTCCGAAGAAACGGGAAGTCCGAGATCGTGCTCGGCACGCGCCAACTCCGTCCATAGCCGCCGCCACGTTCGGATGCGGGTGCGCTGTGAGAATAAGGTCAGCATTTCTTGGGATGCGTATCTTGAAGAAAGCGGCGATTGATAGCTGCCATACGGTTGATCTTCTTGCATCATTATACAATCTCCTCCTGCCATCCGTCAAATAAAAATATATAATTCTGTTTCGACTTGGAAAAACAAAAAAGGCGTCCAAACCAAAGCGGAAGATTCCGCCTTGCTATGAACGCCTTTGCTCACGTTCCTATTTATACTATGAAATGCCGAATTTGTCAAGAACAGCACGGGTTTTCCGGTGGAAAGTCGTTCTCCGCTCCGCGTAAAAAAGACGCAAATCTTTCGATTTGGGGTTGACAAGAAACGGAATTATATATAATATTGTCGCGTAAGGCAAAGGCGTCTTTCCGTATCTGCGGGAAGACGCTTTTTCTGCTTCAAAAAGTTAACGAAGGAGATGCAATTATGGAATCGGTTCCGGAATACTTCGGCAGTCTGGTCTTTGATGATCGCGTGATGAAGGCGCATCTGTCCGCATCGGTATACGCCTCGCTGCGGAAGACGATCGACGAGGGCGAAAAGCTGGATGCAAAGGTTGCCGACGCGGTGGCGACGGCGATGCGGGAATGGGCGGTGCAGCACGGCGCGACACACTTCACGCATTGGTTCCAGCCACTCACGGGCATTACCGCCGAAAAGCATGACAGCTTTATTTCCCGCGCACCGGACGGACGCGTGATCATGGAGTTTTCCGGCAAGGAGCTGATCAAAGGCGAGCCGGACGCCTCCTCCTTCCCGAGCGGCGGACTTCGCGCAACGTTCGAAGCGCGCGGCTCTACGGCCTGGGACCCGACCTCCTATGCTTTTATCAAGGGAAAAACGCTCTGCATCCCGACGGCGTTCTGTTCCTACGGCGGGGAGGCGCTCGATAAAAAGACGCCGCTGCTGCGATCCATGGAAGCGTTGAACCGGCAGGCGCTGCGGATTTTGCGCCTGTTCGGCAACACGACCGTGAAGCACGTCGCGTGCAACGTCGGTCCCGAGCAGGAATACTTTTTGATCACGCGCGAGATGTACGACCGCCGTCCCGATCTGAAATTTACCGGACGGACGCTGTTCGGTGCAATGCCGCCCAAGGGGCAGGAAATGGACGATCACTATTTCGGCTCGATCGTGCCGAAGGTTGCCGCCTTTATGAACGATCTCAACGAGGAGCTCTGGAAGCTGGGCATCTTTGCCAAGACGGAGCACAATGAGGTTGCGCCGGGACAGCATGAGCTGGCGCCGATCTTTACGACAACCAACGTGGCGACCGATCATAACCAGCTCACCATGGAGATCATGCAGCGCGTGGCGGAAAAGCACGGTCTTGTGTGCCTGCTGCATGAAAAGCCGTTTGCCGGCGTCAACGGCAGCGGCAAGCACAACAACTGGTCGATCTCCACCGACGCCGGGCAGAATCTGCTCTCGCCGGGCGAAACGCCGCATGATGACGCGCAGTTCCTCCTCTTCCTCTGCGCAGTCATCAAGGCGGTGGACGATTATCAGGATCTGTTGCGGATCTCTGTGGCGACGGCGGGCAACGACCACCGGCTCGGTGCAAACGAAGCCCCGCCCGCGATCGTGTCCATGTTTCTCGGAGATGAGCTGAACGGCGTTTTGGAAGCGATCGAAACCGATTCGCCGTATGCGGGCGTGGCGAAGACGCAGATGAAGCTCGGCGTCGATGTGCTGCCCAAGTTCAACCGGGACACGACCGACCGCAACCGCACCTCGCCGTTTGCGTTTACGGGAAACAAGTTTGAGTTCCGCATGGTCGGTTCCGCCGACAGCATCGCGTGCGCGAACATCATGCTGAACACCGCCGTCGCGGAATCGCTGCGGATATATGCGGATCGGCTCGAAAAGGCGGATAACTTTGCGGATACGCTGCACGACATGATTCGCAAAACGATCAAGGATCATAAGCGGATCATCTTCAACGGCAACGGATATGACGAAAGCTGGATCAAGGAAGCGGCGGCAAGAGGGCTTTGCAACTTCCGCACGACGGCGGACTGCCTGCCGCATCTGTTGGATGCCAAAAATGTCGATCTGTTGACGCGGCACGGCGTGTACAGCGAAACGGAGCTGAAGGCGCGTTACGGCGCGATCCTGGAAACGTATTGCAAGACCATCTTGATCGAAGCCAAAACAATGCTGTCGATGGCGAAGACGCAGATCCTTCCGGCGGTCGAAGCCTATACGGCAACGGTCGCAACGGCGGCGCAGGCGAAAAAGGCGCTCTGTCCTTCGCTTGCCTGTGCTTATGAAACCGAAACGGTGGAAAGATTGTCGGCGCTGACCGACCGCATCGCCGCGGAAGCCGCTAAACTGGAGCAGACCGTCGCAGCGGCGCACGCCTTCCGGACGATGGAAGAACAGTCCGTGTACATTCGGGATGCCGTGCGAGGTGCGATGCTCTCGCTTCGGACACCCTGCGACGAAGCCGAAACAATTGTCGGCAAGGGCGCATGGCCGTTCCCGACTTACGCAGATATACTGTTCAGCACTCGATAAAGCCAAAAGGAGAAAGAAAACGATGAAAGCAACACGTACTTTTCAACTGTATTTTGATGAACTGATCCATGCGCATCTCTTACAGGAAGAGCTTCCCGATCCTCTGTATGATCGCGCTTTTTTGCACGATGCCGATATAGCAGGTTCGGAATATACCTGCAATACCTCCGCATGGGATTGAAAAAACAACCCTGCTGCTTTGCAAGCGTTCTGTAAAATCAAGAGAACAGGATTGACAAATCCACCGTCTGAGCGTATTATATATAATCATGAGAAGGCAAAGGCGTCTTCGAAGGCTGCTTCGGGACGGTTTCGCCTTTTTTCGTTGGTCAGCGGCAATGCCGGTTTCCGAATGTTTAGGAGATCGGCGTTGCCGCATTTGTGTTTTTGGGAGGCATTCATGAAAAATTGTACTGTCGTCGGGATCAACTGGGGCGATGAGGGAAAAGGCCGGATGGTCGATCTGCTTGCCGAACAATATGACATTGTGATCCGCTTTCAAGGCGGCGGCAACGCCGGGCATACCGTCGTCAACGAAAAGGGAGCGTTTGCGCTGCATCTTTTGCCCTCCGGCATTTTCCGGGAGGGCGTTGTAAATATCCTCGGCAACGGCGTCGCGCTCGACCCGGAAAACCTGTGGACAGAGATCACGGAGCTGCGGCAAAAGGGCGTTTCCGTGACGCCGGAGAATCTGAAAATCAGCGAACGCGCCTCCCTGCTGATGCCCTGGCACAGAGAACTCGATGCATTGGAGGAACAGCGGCTTGCCGATAAGAAGTACGGTTCGACGAAGCAGGGCATTGCCCCGTTTTATTCCGATAAATACCAAAAGAAAACCGTCCTCGCCGGAGAGCTGTTCTATCCCGCGCGAATGAAGTCCCACCTTGCCGACCTGCTGGAATGGAAAAACCTGCTGCTGACGGGCATGTACGAAGCAAAGCCGTACACGCAGGCGGATTTGGATGCATGGCTCGGCGCGTGTGAAAGGATCAAGCCGTATCTTTGCGATACCACGCAGTATTTAGCCGATGCGCAAGCCGCCGGCAAGCGCATTCTGTTTGAGGCGCAGCTTGGCTCTTTGCGCGATCTTGATTACGGCATTTATCCCTATACGACGTCCTCCAATACGATTGCCGCGTATGCGCCGATCGGCGCAGGCGCACCGTTTCTGAAAACGGAAGAGGTGATCGGCGTCGTCAAGGCGTACTCCACCTGCGTTGGAGAGGGACCGTTTGTCGGGGAATTCTTTGGCGAGGAAGCGCAGAAGCTGCGCGAGGCCGGCAAAGAGTACGGCGCGAAAACCGGCAGACCGCGACGTGTCGGGCCGCTTGACCTTGTCGCAACGTCGTACGGCGTGGCAGTGCAGGGCGCGACGGCAATCGCGTTGACGAAGCTCGATGTTTTAAGCTATATGGATCGGATCCCGGTCTGCACAAAATACCGGATCAGAGGCGAGGAGACGGATCGCTTTCCGTTCCCGGCGGCGCTGGACGAAGCGGAAGCAGTCATCGAATTCGTTCCGGGCTGGCAAACCGATATCAGCGGCGTGCGCTCGTGGGACGATCTCCCCAAAGCCGCGAGGGATTATGTGCTGCTGATCGAGGATCGCATCCGCTGTCCGATCCGCTACATCTCCGTCGGTCCCGAGCGCGGCAGCCTGATCGTCCGATAAAGACAGAAAAGGATAGGCTATGAAATTCACGAAAATGCACGGCCTCGGCAACGACTATCTGTATGTATACGGCGCGGTTCCCGAAAACGTGACCGATCTTTGCCAAAGGCTTTCGGATCGCCATTTCGGCGCTGGCTCGGACGGTATGATTTTCATTGCACCGTCCAAGACCGCCGACTTTTCCATGCGCATCTTCAATGCGGACGGCAGCGAAGCCGAGATGTGCGGCAACGGGATCCGCTGCGTCGGAAAATATGTATATGAAAAAGGGCTGACCCAAAAGACTTCTCTCCGCATTGAAACCAAGGCGGGGATTAAGGAACTGACGCTGCATCTCGGAACGACCGGCGTAGAATCGGTTTCGGTTCGGATGGGGCAGGCAATTGTCGGCGCTCCGATCTCCCTGCAAACGGAGGAAAGCGAATACACCTGCATTCCCGTTTCGGTCGGGAATCCCCACGCAGTCATTTTCACCGAGAATGTGCATGCGATTTCTCTGCCGACCATAGGACCGGTGATCGAACGGCATCCGGCTTTTCCGGACGGTGCGAACGTGGAATTTGCGGAGCTGACAGCGCCGCAAACGCTTCGTGTCCGCGTATGGGAACGCGGAAGCGGCGTTACGATGGCGTGCGGAACCGGCGCCTGTGCCGTTGCGGCCGCTGCCGTGACCGCCGGAATTTGCTGCGCAGACGAACCGATGCAAGTGTTGCTGGACGGCGGCACGCTTCAAATACGGTTCGACGCCGATCGGACGATCGTGATGACGGGACCTGCCGAATTTGTGTACGAAGGAGAGGCCTGTCTATGCTGAAGCCCAACCGGCACTATGCCGATTTGAAGGATTCTTTTCTGTTTGTAGAGATCGCAGATCGCTCGGCCGCCTATGAGAAGGCGCACCCGGAGCAGTCGCTGCTTCGTATGGGCATCGGGGATGTAACGCTTCCGATCTGTCCCGCCGTCATTTCGGCGCTGCATGCCGCCGTCGAAGAACAGGCACATGCCGATTCGTTTCACGGATACCTGCCCGAATGCGGCACGCCGTCTTTGCGCGAAGCGATCGCCGCCCATTATGCCAGACGCGGCGTTCGGCTCGATGCGGACGAGGTATTCGTTTCGAGTGGCGCAAGCGACGAGCTTGGCGCTTTGCTCGATCTGTTCGACCGGGACAGCGCCGCCCTGGTGATGGAACCGGCCTATCCCGCTTATGTGGATACGAACATTCTTGCCGGGCGGCAGATCCTTCGGCTTGCGGCGAATCGGGGAAACGGGTTTCTTCCGATGCCCGACAGCGGCACTACCGGCGACCTGATCTATCTTTGTTCACCGAATAATCCGACCGGCGCGGCCTATACCCGCGCCCAACTGTCAGAATGGATCCGGTTTGCCAACGCAACCGGGGCGGTGAT
>CADAQS010000029.1 GCA_902790115.1 uncultured Eubacteriales bacterium
GCAAGCCCGAGCAACGCCGCGCGCAGGCGAACCGTACCGACGATCGCGCCCTCGGATCGGATGCTTCCGCCGGTCACCAGGGTGATGATCACAACCGTTCCGCCGATCGCCGCCGCCGAAAACAGAACTGCCGCAACGGTTTGAAGAAACGACGTTCCCTTTTCGCGCATCGGAAGGCCGAGAAGCAAAAAGGATGCAATCCGCACCGGCGTACTGCGCAGCAGCGGGATATAGAACAATGCGCAAAACGCATATAATGCGCCGCCGAACGAGAACAGCAGCAGCGGCCAGATCCGCGTCCGGATTCCAGTCAGCGCAGATGCAAGCAGAAAGATACACAGGTTCATCAGCGCATTGTCGAGCAGGAACAGTTCGGCACTGATCTTCATTGCATGACCTTCAGAACCATGATCGAACGATCGTCCTCTCCTCCGCTCTTTTGCGCGGTCTCCAAGATCCGATCCGTGTTGTCCGGCCGGTCGGCAACTTTCAGCAGCAGCGATTCCATCCCGTCCGCACAGGCGTCCGAAATGCCATCCGTGCACAAAAACAAGCTGTCGCCGGGGCAAAGATCGATCGGTATCACCGTCGGACGGATATCGTCGACGATCCCGCACGGAAGCGCTTCTCCGCTCAGCGTATACAGCGCCGTTCCGCGCACCAGATAGGACGGAGGCGTACCGAACTTCAACAGTTTTGCCGTGCCGTTGTTCAGGTCGAAGGAAACCGCATCGAGTGTTGCGTACATATCCTCCCGGCTTCGTGCCTGAAGCATCCGGTTGATGTTTTCATAGATCAGATCACTGTCAAGACCTGCCTCACAAAGCCGGAACAGCGTTTCGATCGCAGCACTGCTTTCCGCATGCGCCTGTTTTCCGCTCCCCATCCCGTCCGAAAGCGCATACAGGGTTTTCCCTCCCGGCCGATGCAGTTCGCCGTAGCTGTCGCCGTTTTCCTCATCTTCCAAGGCAGATTGGCTGATGCGCATCGAAACGCGCCATTTCGGCGCAGGCTCCAGCAGAATCTGAACGCCGTCCGCATAAACTGTCTGCCGCACGATCCGATAGCGACGCTTAGTCTGCTCTCCGACGCAGGCGAGGAGCGTTCGATCCCGGCTTTGATCATACCGTTTGCAATAGACGCGAACGAGTGTCCGGTCCTCTTCGCGCATTGTTTCGGTTGCCATGGCGTCAATTCCACGCTGCAGCAAGGCGAACCGTATTTTTGTGGCAAGCGTCGGATCAGGTGATTCCGCTGCAAACCCGTCGGCAAGCAGCGTCACGGCGCTGCCCGCTCCTTCCAGTTCGCGAACGGTAAACCGGTTTTGCCGCTCCATACGATCGAGCAGCGCGTCACGCGTCAGCGCCTGCTGATATGCAAGAAGAATCGAGGCGCACAGATCGGCAAACGACGGGCAATCCACGGGAATCGGCTCCTGCGGCAAAGCGGACTGTGCATTTTCCAAACGGGAAGCTGTCGCAAGCACCGTATGCTGCATTCGTTCCCCATCGTGCCAGCAGACCGGCTGCCGCCCGCAGTTCAGACAGATTGCCAGCGCACCCTGCACCGTCCATCTCTGTACCGCATCCGCTTCCTTCTCTTCGGAGGCGAAGATCGTCGAAAAATCCTGCAGCAGCGCGCCCATGCGAATCAGCTCCGAAGCGGTTCGCTTTTTGGCATGCACGATTGCATTGCGGGTACCGACCTCCCCCTGCAGCTGCGTGTCCAGAAGGTTCGTCAACTGCCGGAGTCTGTTTTCCGGCACGATCAGAAACAATACCGATGCAAAAGCCGGATTGATAAGACCGAGATACGACGTCTGCTCCGGCTGCAGCGCCACAAACAGCAGCGATGCGATCAAATGCCCGGCCGCGATCCAGAATCTGCCGGTTTGACAAAGCGGAACGCCAAGCACAGCGCCGAGCGTCACGACCGCGACGAAGCGTACATCCGTGTGCCGATACAGCACCCATGCTACCGACAGCAGTGTTGCGGCATAGGTTCCGTACACGCCGCGCGCGAGTGTAAGGAGCATTGTGGTCCAAAGGATCAGAACGCTTGAAAGCGATACTTCATAGACTTGCAGTTCTCCGAGCGACAGGATCACAAGACCCCAGCAAAGCAGCAAAACATCCTGATCCCGATCCGAAAGCATGTGCGCCGTACCAAGACGGTTTACGATCATAATTCCTTGCCGGAAACAAATCGCGCCGGCGCCGGTCACCGCAAGGCAGAACAGACCGTACCACAATTCCGACAGCCCGTACATCAGACAGAGCGGAAGCGAAAGGATGAAGCTTCCCAAAAACAACAGAATCCGAATCGCCGGTTTCAACCGATCCGTCAGAAACTCCGCAAGACGCAGAACAAGCGTGAACAGGATTGCGCAGGCCGCGCCGTGCCAGCTCGGCGTTCCGATCAGACAGCCGAACACCGTTCCTGCCGCCGCAAATACCGGATCCGATCCATACAGCGTAATCCCGAGCAGCAGCGCCAGTGCAAACGGAACATGGACCGTATGGATCCGGATTCGCGTCAAAAGCAGTGCGCAAAGCAGAAGGCCGACGGACAGCAGCCGCTCTTCGGTCCCCTTTCGGCGGATGACAGGTTTTTGATGACGCTCTTGCATGCGTCTATTGTAGCGACCCGGCCGGGTAGTTTTTCCGCGAATCCTCCCGAACGAAACGGATAAGAATTCTGCCTTTTACGGCGTGTTTTTTCCCGCAATCCGCTCGATTCCAACCGTTCGACACATCCGTTCAGAATCATCTTGCCCGGTTCGGGAACGTATGCTATAATGGCTTTGTTAGGACGGCGCAGGGTTCGGCAACCGTCGAAAAACACCCCTGCTCCGCGTATTTGCATGACAAAGATCCTTGCTATCGAAGGCATCGACGGAACCGGCAAGACCGTTCAGATGGAACGGCTGTCTGCTTTTTTGAAATCGCAGGGCAAGTCGGTTCTGGAGCTCTCGTTCCCGATGTACGACAGTTTCTTCGGCTCGCTGGTCGGAAGGTATCTGACTGCCAAGGACGGGATTCCAGCCAATACCGTGGATGGAAAAAGCATGGCGCTGTGGTTTGCGCTCGACCGGTTTGAAGCGTTCCGCAATCTCGATTACAGCGCTTACGATGTTGTTCTGATCAACCGCTACGTCCTGTCGAACGCCGTCTATCAGAGCATCCGCGACTGCGATCTCGGAAAGCCGGATATCCTTGATTTTGTACTCACGCTCGAACATGACCATTTTCGGATTCCGAAGCCCGACCTGTATCTTGTGCTCGATATGGATCCCGAGGAAGCGGCGCAAAACGTCGATAAAAAAGGGTTTCGCGATTACGTCGGAAATGCGCGCGATGTGTATGAAAGCATCGACTCGATCCAGCTGCGCGCGCGAAAAAAATATCAGGAATATGCCGAACGGCTCGACAATGTCGCGTTCATTCCGTGCATGAAGGACGGAGCGCTCGAGAGCATCGAAACGATCGCAGAGCACATTGCGGCAGCCGTATTGCCGATTCTCTGACAGCAGAGGTTTTTCTATGGACAGCAGGCAATTACTTGAAATGCTGCACCTTGCGGAGCGTCTGAAGGACACGCCGCGGCACTGCTACACCTCCGGCGGCCGGCGCGAAAGCGTTGCGGAGCACTCGTGGCGCATCGCGCTGATGGCCTACTGGATCGCGGACGAGTTTCCCGAGGCCGATATGAATAAGGTCATCCGAATGTGCCTCATTCATGATCTGGGCGAAGCGTTCACCGGCGACATTCCGACCTTTGTGAAAACCTCGACCGACGAATCCAAAGAGGAAACCCTGCTGTTTGACTGGGTTGCCTCCCTTCCGTCTCCGGTCTCACAGGACATGCGTGCGCTCTACGACGAAATGCTTGCTCTCGAAACCGTCGAGGCAAAGATCTACAAATCGCTGGATAAGCTCGAAGCCGTGATCGCGCACAACGAATCCGACATTGCAACCTGGCTTCCGAACGAATACGATCTGCAGCTGACCTACGGTTACGATATGGTGCAGTTCTCGCCGTATCTCAAAGAGCTTCGCGATGCGGTGCGGGAAGAATCGCTTCAAAAGATTGAAACGGAAAGCACACAAAAAGGACGGTCGTAAGAACCGTCCTTTTGTTTTACTGCTTAGCAGACTTTTTATTCCGCAGCCTGCTTTTTCTTGTTCTTTCTGACTTTGGCGCGAATCGGCAAGAAGATTGCAAGGAAGATCGCCGTCGAAACTCCGCCGATCACAAGGATCCACGGAAGTGCAACCACGAATCCGATGCCGAAGTCCACGATCGCGTCACCGAGATCGCCGAGACTCGTTGTGAAGCGGCGCACCAGTTCCTCCCAGCGCGACTCCTCTTTTACCGGCGTCAGATCGACGACTTCCTGCACGTTGATCGAAACCGTGCTGTAGGAAACCAGGCTGTCATAGGTGCGCTTCTGCGCTTCGTAGGATTCGATCTCTTCGATGACGTCGTACAGGCGCGACTGCGTTTCGAGCATATCCACCGTCGTGTCCGCATTCTTCATGATGTTCTGTAAACTTTCCTTTTCGGTCTCCAGAACGGCGAGACGGCTTTCAATATCGACATAATTGCTCGTAACGTCGCGCGTGGACAGATTCTTGTTGGTCACGTTGCCGAGTCCGTCCACTACGTTCAGAAACTCGTCCAGACGATCCGCGGGGATCCGCGCGCCGATGTAGGCGTAGCGGTAGTTGTTCGAACGGTAGCTGTTGCCGCTCTCGTTCATCGACTCAATATAACCGCCGACTCCTGCGACCTGCTGCTCGATAGCCGGAATGATCTGATCGAATTCCTTCGTTTCGACCGACAGATCCGCGTCCCGGATCAGCTTTCTTGCACTTTCTGCGGAAACCGACTGCAGCCCGCCGCTCTGTGACGCGGTCGTGAACGAGTAGTCTTCTTCCATTTCCATAGGCGCTTCCACTGCTTCATCACTCGCCCAGGACATTTGGTTTGCGGCTTTACTGTTCGAGGCATACCCGCCGTAGGCAGACGCGGGCGCGGTTTCCGCACGTCTGGCAGAACCCGAGGAACAGGCGATCGATGCGAGAACAAAGACCGCAGCCAGAATGATTGCAAGATATTTCCGTTTCATAGACTTGAAATCCCCTTTCTGTTTCTGCCAATAATACTAGATACGGGATCAAAAGGTTGCATTGTTTTTTTCATATTCCTGAAAGCGGCGTACTTTTGCGGCGACTGCCTTCCCGGTCGGCGTAGCGGCAAGGCCGCCCATCGCCGTTTCCCGGTATTCCTTCCGCATATCGTGACCGACCGCAAGCATCGCCGCAACAACCTCGTCAAACGGAATCAGGCTCGTGATGCCGCAAAGCGTCATGTCAGCGCACAGAAGTGCGTTCGCTGCGCCGAGCGCGTTCCTTTTGATGCAGGGGCATTCGACAAGTCCCGCAACCGGATCGCAGACAAGACCCAGGATGTTTTTAATCGTCATCGCTGCCGCGTCGAGTGCCTGTTCGGGCGTGCCGCCGGACAGTTCCACGATTGCAGCGGAGGCCATCGCGCTTCCGACGCCGGTTTCCGCCTGACAGCCGCCGTCCGCGCCGGAGATTGTCGCATTCTGGGCAAACAGCAGTCCGACCGCGCCGGCGCAGAACAGCCCCTGTACAAGCTGTTCGTCGGTCCAGTTACGTTTAATGCCGCACTCAAGCAGCACGCCGGGCAGAATGCCGCTCGCGCCCGCAGTCGGCGCAGCAACGATCTGCCCCATCGCCGCATTGACTTCGACAACGGCCATCGCGCTCGCTGCCGCACGGCAGGTGTTTCCACCAGAGAACGGCTCATACTTGGCATAACGGAACAGGCGCATGGCTTCCCCGCCGGACAGACGGCTGACTGATTCCACGTGCTCCTCAAGACCGCGGCGGATCGCCTCGCGCATGACATCGAGATTCTTTTTCATCTCGGCAAGGATCTGATCGCGGGACAGTTCGCCCATCGCGATCTCGCGGCGAATCATGGCCTCTGCCATGGTAATCTGCTCCTGCTCACAATACGCGCACAGGTTCTTTCCAGATTCAAACGCGTCCAACAGCGACATAATACGAATCATAACAGCGCCTCCTTACACGGCAATCAGCTGGCGAATGCTCTTGCACAGCTGACGGATGATCTCCTGCATGCCCTCGGTGACTTCCGTATCGGTCTCGATACACATGTAAGCGTCCTCGCCGCGCCCGTGACGGAATACGCGCATAAACGCAATGTTGACACGAAGCTGTGCAAGCACGTGCGAAACCTCCGCAATCACACCCGGCTCGTCGTGATGCCGGATGATCAGCGTCGGATAGTCACCCGACAGTTCCACTTCAAGATGGTCGATTTCGGTGATCAGGATGTTCCCGCCGCCGATCGATTCGCCCTTGACCTCGGTCCACCGATCGTCTTCGTCACAGGCTTCGATCTTGACCGTGTTCGGATGACGCGTCGGCTCATCCGACATGATGATGTTGACCAGAACGCCCCGTTCCTTGGCATATTCGTAAGCGTCGCGGATGCGCGGATCATCCGGCTCGAAGCCTAAGATTCCCGCGATCAGCGCCTTGTCGGTGCCGTGCCCGCGCCCGGTCTCGGCAAATGAGCCGTAGAGCGTGAAGTTCACTTCACGAATCTCCCGGTTGATGATACGGCGAGCCATCAGCGCGATTCGCGCCGCTCCCGCCGTGTGGCTGGACGAAGGCCCGGTCATCCGCGGACCGACGATGTCGAATACCGAAAAATTCTCCATACGCATTCCCTTTCAAACAAACAACCGGACACGCTTGTGCCCGGCTTGATTTTTCCGAAATCGCACACCCATTCCTCGACACTCCGTTCCGAGTGGTGGCCCGGTCGGTGGCTCCTGGCAGGTTTTCCCGCGGCACACCGCACAATCTGCTTAGTGCTGCTTCCGTCAGGACCTGACACGGTTCGCAGCGTCCGATTGCACAGGACCCGCCTATCATCACTCCGTATCGGGATCGACCTCACAACTGGTTTGCCTCAGAATGGGAATTCGGCCTCGCTGTAGCGGATTGCGAGTACAGGGCACCGCTAACTCCCCGCTTAGTGCGATGGTATCATTCTATCATATTTCCGCTTTTTTGCAAGAGGGAAATCGCATAATTCAGTTCGGTTTTATACGAATCCCCGCTCTTTTCGGACAATTCGAGCAAGTAAGGAATCGCTTCGGTGCGGTTTTGATTGCCGCAAAGGACGATTGCCTGCCGAAGCAGCTGTTTTTTCCGGTTTCTGCCAAGCAGTTCCAGCGCGGCTTTATGATTTCCCTTTACGATCTCCACCGGATCAAGCGCGTCCCGCACCTGCTGCGGAATCGGGATTCGTTTCTTTGGATTTTTCGGACAGACATACTGGCACCTCTGGCATCCCGAAAAACTGATCAATTCGGGCATAAAACGCTCCGGCATCGGCTGATTCTCCAGGTAGGAGCGGATACATGCATGCCAGTCAAACGTACCCTGATGCAGTGCGCCGAAGCAGGCGGCATCACACCGTCCGCAATGGTCGCAGACGGGTTCGTTGGCATGCGGCGGCGTGTATTCCACCGGTTCGGGCAGTGAAAGCATCACGCCCCAGAGTACGGTAAAGGTTCCATAGGGCGGATAATACCAAAGCTGATTGTCCATGCGCGCCCCGATGCCTGCCGCTAAAAGCTGCGTCCGGTACGGCGTTTCGGCGCGCTCGGCGCGGATGCCCTCCTTCTCGAGCGCACGGATCAGGTCGTTCATGGCATGATAGGCGCGGTTGCTTGCCAGATAATACGCAGGAACAACCGCGGGATCGTCAAACGGCGTGTACGGCCAGACGCAGATCAGGCATGCGTTTGCCCATGGATAGGCTTTTTGCGGATCGTCGCGGATATAATCGGCATTTGCATGAAACGCGCCATCGTTGCGATGACGCGTCCAATCTTCATATGCGGTATTCGGCAGCAGAAAGCTTTTCGAAAAACCGACCTGTCTGCAAAGGGCGAAGAGGTTCATTCCGCCTCCTTGGCGAGCATCTCCTTGGTTTTCATCAGTCGCGACGTGTTGCCGCGATCATTCTCCTCGAGCTTCATCTGAATGTCGTGGATCGCAGCGTCGAACTGCGGAATCATGACGTATTCGAGTGCATTGACGCGGCGGCGGGTCTTTTCGATCTCGTCCGCAAGGCGGCTCGTTGCCTTTTCGACCTCGGCCAGTTCGAGCATCAGCGGAAGAATCTCGGCAAGCGCCTGTACGGCGGTATCGAGATCCGCGCCGGTCGTTGCAAAGCCGTACGGATAGACAAAGTCGTCGAGTTGCGTTTCCATTGTCAGCTTCGGAACCGGGATCGACAGCACGTTCTGCACGGAACGATCGATCGCGATCGCGCGGGCGGGATACAGCAGCGCTTCCTCCACCTCGTTGTTGCTCATGACAGCGCGCGCAAGAACAAAGCTCTGCATTGCCTTGGCAAGCTTTTCCTCAGTCTCCTGACGCAGCTTCTTGTTGCGGCGCGCATAGACGATGAAGCGGCGAACGAGCTCGTCCCGCTTGTCTTTCATCATCTTATGACCGCGAATGGCAACCGTCCGACGCTTTTTGAGGTTGGACAGCTCCATTCGGGTGGGCTTGTATTGCAGCGCCACGGTTATGCCTCCTCAGGATAGTATTTCTCGATGTACTCGTCGCGGATACGCTTGAGTTCGGACTTCGGCAGGATGCTCAGCAGTTTCCAGCCGAGATCGAGCGTTTCTTCGATTGAACGGTTCGTATAATAGCCCTGTGAAACGTACTGCGCTTCAAACGCGTCCGCAAACTTCGCATACAGCTTATCGGTATCGGACAGCGCCGCATCGCCGAGGATGACCGCCAGTTCCTTTGCGTCCTTGCCGCGCGAGTACGCGGCGAACAGCTGGTTCATCGTGTCGGCATGGTCCTCGCGCGTTTTTCCTTTGCCGATGCCCTTGTCCTTGAGTCGGGACAGCGAGGGCAGAACGTTGATCGGCGGCGTAAAGCCTTTGCGATACAGTTCGCGGGACAGGATGATCTGTCCTTCGGTGATGTAACCCGTCAGGTCTGGGATCGGGTGCGTAACATCGTCCTCCGGCATCGACAGGATCGGAATCATCGTGATCGAGCCCTTGTTGCCGCGGATACGGCCGGCGCGCTCATACATCGTTGCAAGGTCGGTATACATGTAGCCCGGATAGCCGCGGCGTCCCGGAACTTCCTTGCGGGCAGCGGAAACCTCACGCAGCGCTTCGGCATAATTCGTAATATCGGTGATGATAACGAGCACGTGCATGCCGAGGTCATACGCCAGATACTCCGCCGCGGTGATCGCCATACGCGGCGTATTGATACGCTCGATGGCCGGGTCGTTCGCGAGGTTGATGAACGTGACTGTGCGCTCGATCGCGCCGGTACGGCGGAAGTCGTTGATGAAGAAATCCGCTTCCTCGAACGTGATGCCGACCGCTGCGAATACGACGGCGAATTTCTCATCGCTGCCGAGCACGCGCGCCTGGCGCGCAATCTGCGCCGCAAGGTTTGCATGCGGCAGCCCGCTTCCGGAAAACACCGGCAGCTTCTGACCGCGAACCAGCGTGTTCAGACCGTCGATCGCCGAGATACCCGTCTGAATGAATTCCGACGGATAGTCGCGCGCGGCAGGATTCATGGCGACGCCGTTGATGTCGAGGTATTTCTCCGCGATCAGAGCGGGCCCGCCGTCCTTCGGCTCGCCCATACCGTTGAAGATTCGGCCGAGCATATCGGGCGCAACGGCGAGCTGGATCGAATGCCCCAGGAATCTTGCCTTGCTGTCGGAGATGCGCAGACCCTGCGAGCCCTCGAACAGCTGCACCATGGCCTTGTCGCCGTTGATTTCGAGGACACGGCCTCTGCGGATCGTGCCGTCCGCCTGTTCGATCTCGACGAGTTCGTCATATTTGACGCCCTCGACGTCCTTGACCATCATCAGCGGGCCGACAACTTCCGTAATCGTACGATACTCTTTCCGCATCAGAGCGCTCCTCCTTCCGTCAATGCTGCCGTCTGTTCGTTGATCTCCTTCAGAATCTCATTGTACTCCGCCTCGACCGCATCCTCGTGCACATACTTCAGACGGCCGATCCGCTCCAGAACCGGCATCGACATCAGCTTTGCGAACGAAGCGTCATGGTCGAGAGCATCAAGGCTCTTTTCGTAGTTCTGCAGGATGACGTTCAGCATCATGTACTGCTTCTTCGGCGACGTATAGGTGTCGGTCTCATGGAATGCATTCTGATGCAGATAGTCCTCGCGGATGCTGCGTGCCGCTTCCAGCGTCAGACGATCCTTGAACGACAGCGCGTCGATACCGACCAGTCGGACGATCTCGTCGAGTTCACTCTCGACCTGTAAAAGGTGCATCGTGCGCGAAACGAGGTTCGACCAGTCCGGATGCACGTTCGTGTTGAACCACGGCGCGAGCCGGTCCTGATACAGCGAATACGACTGCAGCCAGTCGATCGCCGGGAAGTGGCGCGCGTAAGCAAGCTTTGCAGAAAGACCCCAGTAGACCTTGACGATGCGCAGCGTCGCCTGCGAAACCGGTTCGGAAATGTCGCCGCCCGGAGGCGAAACGGCGCCGATCGCGGTAACCGCGCCCGTGCGTCCTTCGCTGCCGATCGTTTTGACCGCGCCGGCGCGCTCGTAGAACTCTGCAAGGCGCGACGACAGATAGGCCGGATAGCCTTCTTCACCGGGCATCTCCTCGAGTCGTCCGCTCATTTCACGAAGCGCCTCAGCCCAGCGACTCGTCGAGTCCGCCATAATTGCGACCTTATAGCCCATGTCGCGGAAATACTCCGCGATCGTGATGCCGGTATAAATCGAAGCTTCACGTGCTGCGACCGGCATGTCCGACGTATTTGCAATCAGCACGGTACGCTTCATCAGCGACAGGCCGGTGCGCGGATCCTTCAATTCCGGGAACTCCATCAGAACATCGGTCATCTCGTTGCCGCGCTCGCCGCAGCCGACGTAGACGATGATGTCCGCATCCGCCCATTTTGCCAGCTGATGCTGCACGACGGTCTTGCCGCTTCCGAACGGACCAGGAACCGCCGCAACGCCGCCTTTTGATACCGGGAACAGCGTATCGATGACGCGCTGACCCGTGATCATCGGCTCATTCGGCGCGAGCTTTTCGGCGTACGGTCTGCCCCGACGGACCGGCCACTTCTGCAGCATCGGCAGCTCGATCGTCCTGCCGTCCTTTTCAAGGCGTGCGATCGGCGTCACGATGTTCGCTTCGCCTTCGAAGATCCACGTCAGCGTACCGGACACATTCGGTGGAACCATGATCTTATGCAGGACCGCTTCCGTTTCCTGAACCGTACCGAGCACGTCGCCGCCGACGAGCGTATCGCCGACCTTGGCCGTCGGAACAAAGTTCCAAAGCTTTTCATGATCGAGCGAGTCGACCTCGATGCCGCGCGTGATACGGTCGCCGGTCTTCTGACGAATCTCGTTCAGCGGACGCTGGATTCCGTCGTAGATCGACTCGATCAGACCCGGGGCAAGTTCCACGGACAGAGGTGCGCCCGTCGAAACAACGGGTTCGCCCGGTCCGATGCCGCCGGTCTCCTCATAAACCTGGATCGAGGCCTTGTCGCCGCGAAGTTCGATGACTTCGCCGATCAGATGCTTTTCGGATACGCGAACGACGTCGAACATCTGCACGTCGGCCATTCCGCTCGCAACGATCAACGGGCCGGATACCTTTACGATTGTTCCTTGCATATTTTTTCTCCTGCTCAAGAATTGTTCAAAATATCAACGCCGACCGCTTTTTCGACGTTCGATTTCAACGCGGACATTCCGATGCCCTTGGTGCCGAACGCATCCGGGATCGGAATGATCGCGGGATAAGGCTCGCTTGCAAACTCCGCAATCGTTTCGCCGCACAGCGGATACAGCGATTCGGTCACATAGATGACCGCGTATCCGGTGCGCGCAAGCTTATGCATGATCTGATTGGCACGCTCGCCGTCGGTCTCCGGGTAGACCTCGATGCCGACCGCCTTGAACAGCAGAATCGAATCCCGGTCGCCGATCACAGCACATTTACCGTTCGCCATACAGCGTCACCAACCTTTCCGCAATGACCGAATCGGGCAGACGGTTGTGCTTGGCAGTCACGATCAGACGGATCGCTCTGCCCTCCCGCTCCTTTGCAAGATAGTACCCGATCACGGGATAGATGCTGTTCGTTTCATACCGGTGCGGCGTGAACAGCGAAATCAGATAGTTGTCCCGCGCTTTTTCAATCTCGCCGATGTTGCCGGTGCGCTGCATCGCATTCAGACCGCGCAAAAGCATTTCGCGGCAGACGCTTGAATCCAGAATCTTATTCAGGGATTCGAACGAGAGATCGAACGTGTCGGTCAGCTCCTTTTTTTGAATGCCGCCTGCGGGCAGCAGCAGATCATCGAGCATCTCCTTGGATCCGCCCATTGCGCGGACGCGAAGGTACGTCAGAACGTTGTCAAAATCCGCAAGGGCCTTGAAATACTGCAACAGCACCGCATCGCCCTTTGCCTGTTCCAAAGCATGTCTTAAGTAGGCCTGATCGAGCGTGACGGAAATCAGCTGCGGATCGATGCGTATCTGAAGCTGCTTTTCCAAAAAGCGCATCGCATCCTGCAACGCTTCGGGCAGTTCCGCATACGTCTGGTCCTTGACCATCGCGGCAAGCGTCTCCTTCGAATAGATACCGCCGTCCGCCCACGGATAGTCCGCACCGCCGAGCAGCCGGCTTTTCAGCAGCGCCTTGAGGTTCTGCACATCCGCATGCAGCAGGAACAGATCCGTCTTCTTCGGGTTCGGCGAGACCTCGCGGATCTCTTCCATCGCGCTGCGCATCTCCTGCTCGATCATCTGCTCCGCGTTGGTTTCATCGATCTCTCCCGATCCGCCGTAGCGCACGTCCTGCAGCGTACGCAAAGCGTCCGCAAGCGTTCCGTCCGCCATGCGGCGAACCGTCTGCGGGTCCAGAAGTCTTGTGGATAAAGCGCTGAGCCGGGCACTCGCGTATGAATAACTCGGTTGCGGCATACGCCATTCCTCCTGCTTAAGAAAACAATACCTCAGCCACGTGCGGCTCTTCCGCATCGCGCAGCTCGGAAAGGATCGCCTTTAGCGAACAGTCCTTTTCGTAGCTCTTTGCGAACAGCAGAAATCCCCGCTCGACCGGCGCGTCAGTGTCCAACAGCTTCAGTTCTTTGCCGCTCTGCCAAATCGCCTGCTCCACAGCTTCACGATCGGCCTTTGCAGGCGAAACGGTGCTGCCGTCCTCCGCCTCTTTTGAAAGGATCGAGGCATACAGCGCGGTAAGCTCGCTTCCGGAACGGCTGCAAAGCTGCTCATAGGCAAGCGCGAACGCACGGTCCAGCACCGCCCGCTTTTGGGCAAGCAGTTCCTTTCGGCCGTCCAGTTCCGCGCGCGTCCTTGCGCCGTCCAAAATCTCGCGAATCTGCGCCTGACGCGTTTTATCAAACGAAGCAGCATCCTTTGCGATCCGCTCGTCGCGCTCACGCGCGATGCTTTCGACGGCTGCCTGTGCATCGGAACGGATCCGCTCTGCGCTCTCGCGTGCCTCGGACAGAATACGCTCTATGAGGTTGTCTGCGCTTGCGTTTCCCATAGCGCCCTCGCTTATGCGATACCGATGACGAGCAGGAAGGAGATCAAAAGCGCAAGAATTGCGTAGGTCTCGACCATGATCGCCATGACGATTCCTTTACCGCTTTCATTCGGCTTCTTGGCAATCATGTTGATGCCGGCGCATGCGACCTTTGCCTGATAGATGGCCGAAACGAGTCCTCCGAATGCGATCGGCAGCGCAGCGATCAGATAACGGAGACCGGTATCGGTCGCAATCGCTGCGGAACCTGCCGACATCAGACCGGCCTTGATCGCGATGACGACGCCGATCAGCAGACCGTAGATGCCCTGCGTACCCGGAAGAAGCTGCATAACGAGGCAGTTGCCGAAACGGTCCGGATCCTCGGAAACAACACCGGCTGCCGCCTGGCCTGCCATGCCGACGCCGATCGCCGAACCGAAGCCTGCAAACAATACCGCCACTGCGGCGCCCGCCGTTGCCAAAATAGTACCCAATTCCACTGTAATGTCCTCCTAATTATTTTGTGACTTGAACGTGTTTTGTGTTATAGGAAAGCGGCTGGAAAGCCCGACCGCCGGCCTCGTAGAATTTCCCGTAGAACTCAACATACTGCAGTCTCGCACAATGCACGAACGCGCCGAGCGTGTTGATTGCAAGGTTGAACGTATGCAGGAAGATCAGCA
>CADAQS010000030.1 GCA_902790115.1 uncultured Eubacteriales bacterium
AAAATGCAAAATGTTCGAAAAACAGTTGTCCTTCCGAACCTTATTTGTTATAATACGCGTATGGTAAACGGAACAAATACCGACCGCGTCCGCCGGGAGAATTCCGAGCGTTTGAAGGAGCGTTCCCAATCCGGGACGGTCCGCACCGCATCCGCTGCGCATACGCCGAAAAAGGCGGTACGCCCCCCATCCGGTGCAGGCAGGAGCGCCTCGTCTTCCGCTGCGGCGAGAAAACGCCGGCTCAGCAAAAAGAAAAAACGTCAACGCCGCATACTGCTGTTTGCGGTGCTGTTTTTGCTGTTTGCAATCGCCGTGCTGGTCGGTTCGATCCTGCTCGCGACCCGCGCCGCAAAGAGCGGCTCGTGCAGCGGCACCGCCGTCCCGGCATCTACGCCCGAACCCGAAGGCACGCCGATCCCCGTGACCGACGCGACCGTGATCGGCAGCGACGTCACCGTCAACGGGATGCGGCTTGTCGGCAAGACCGTTGCCGAAGCGCGCACACTTGTCGAAGCCGAACTCGAGGACGCGATCAGCCGGGTCGATATCCGTGTCGCATACGGCGAATATTCGATGGATCTGACCGGCGAAAAGCTCGGCATGTACTACGATCTCGGCGATACGCTCGAGACCGCCGCCCGCGCCGAAACGCGCACCGAGCTGAACGTTCCGCTCCGGTACAATGAGAATCTGCTCAAAGAATCGCTTGCCGAGCTCAACGAGCAGATCCCGAATCATGCGGTCAACGCGACGTGTGAGATCAGCTACCGGCAAAACAAGGTCGACGACGTGATCTACAATCAGCCTTACTTCAAGTATACCGCCGGCACGAACGGCATGGCGGTCGATTTCGACGACATGCTTCGTCAGGTTGAGGAAGTGCTCAACTCCGGCACATATATCGCCGAGATTACGCCCAATGTCACGGTGTCCGAACCGACGATCACCGAGGCGGACTGGCGCAACCGCACTACGCTGCTCGGCTCGTTTACGACGAACTACCGCTTCCGCGGCACGAGCAGCATGGACGAGGAATCCAAGCTCAACTGCGAAAGCCGCGACATCAACATCTCCAAAGCGGTCGGCATCATGAACGTGATCCAGCTCGCGCCGGGCAAACAGTTCAGTTACAACAAGAAGACCGGCAGCCGCACTGAAAAGAACGGATGGGCGCTTGCCAACGCGATCTACAAGAGCTCGCACCGGCCGGAAGCCGGCGGCGGCGTCTGCCAGCTGTCCACGACGATGTACAATGCGCTGCTGCTCGCGAATGTGCGGATCGACTCGCGCCGGGCGCACTCAATGCCGGTCGATTACGTTGATAAAGGCTGGGATGCGACTGTGGATGACGGGCATATCGATTTCAAGTTCACAAACAACACCGACGATACGCTGTACGTGTTCTGCTACCTGACCAAAAACAAGAGCAGTGCGCGGCGCAAGGACATCCACGTCGAAGTCTACGGTGTCAATCCGGGTGACGGCGTGAAATACAAACAGCGCTCCGAGCTTGTCGAGACGATCCCGTTTTCCGAGGAGATCATCAAGGACAAGACGATGTACGTCAGCGACAAGCAGATCGTCGAGCGCGAAGGCACCGAGGGCTACACGATCTACACCTACATCGACAAGTACGTCAACGGGACCTTTGTCAAAACGGTCTATTCTGAGACGACAACATACGAGCCGATCTCGAGGCAGATCCGCGTCGGCACCAAGGCCGATCCGGTCTCCGAGCCGGTCGTCGACAATCCGGAAAACGAATAGACCGAAACCCATAGGAACACAAAAGCTCTGCTTCTTTGCAGAGCTTTTTTGATGCACTTTTTCGAAAGCAGGGCTTTTCGGGCGGCGCAATCTGTGCTATACTGAACCGACAGGAGAACCAATATGAAAAAGAATTGTTTGTTGATCGGGATCGCCCTGCTGCTGATCCTGCTGCTCGGCACGTTCGGCTGCGTCCGAAAAGCCGCCGCACCGAAACCGACCGAAGCGCCGGTGCTGTCAGGCATCGATCTTTGGACCGCGCCGCCGGAACCGGAATCCGCCCGGACGAATGTTCCCGCCGCCGAAGCGCCCGAGGCAACGCCTGAAATCTTTTTGACCGTACCGCCGACCGCGGCGGTGACGGATGCACCGACCGGGATTCCGACCGCAGTACCAACCGCGGAACCGACGGCGGAACCGACCGCAGTACCAACCGCGGAACCGACGGCGGAACCGACCGCAACGCCGAAACCGACAAAGGCCCCGAAACCGACGAAGGCGCCGACGCCTGCGCCGACCGAATTGCCGGTCGACGAGGACGGCGTCTACGACTCGAAGGACGAGGTCGCGCTGTACCTGCATCTGTTCGGGCATCTGCCGTCGAATTACATCACCAAGCGCGAGGCGCAGTCGCTCGGCTGGCCGGGCGGCAATCTGGAGCCGTACGCGCCCGGATGCTGTATCGGCGGCGACCGCTTCGGCAACTATGAACGGCTGTTGCCGACCAGAAAAGGCCGGACTTACTATGAATGTGACATCGGCACGCTCGGCGCGCGCTCGCGCGGAGCAAAGCGGATCATCTGGTCCAACGACGGCCTGATTTACTACACCGACGACCACTACAAATCATTCACACTTCTGTACGGGGAGGATTGACCATGCAGCTGATCACTTTGGACGGCGCGCGCATGAAAAGCGTGCGCGAAACGCATCTCTACCTTGCCGCTGCACTGCGGTTTCCGGTCTACTACGGCCGCAATCTCGACGCACTGCATGACTGTCTGACCGAATTCTGCGGCGATATGATCGTTATTCTGCGCCATTCGGGCGCGATGGAGCAGAACCTCGGCGACTATGCCGAACGGCTTTTGACCGTGTTTACAGACGCTGCAGAAAGCTCCTCGCTGCGGTTTGTGATCGATCCCGCCTGATGCTTCCAAAAACCGAAAATGCCCCGCGGAAAACCCGCGGGGCATTTTTCTGCTTCTTAATAGATCAGATTCTTTTCGGTTTCCGGGTCAAAGAAGTGCATCACCTTGCCCTCGAACGTGATGAACAGCTTCGCACCGTTGACGAGATTCTCGCGCTGCTCGTTGTCGAGGTCGATGGTCGGAACGCGGACGATCAGGCGCGTACCGTCCTCGGTGAACACGTGCAGATGCAGCTCGCTGCCCATCATCTCGTTGACTTCGAGCGTGACCGGGATCGCATGCTCCCCTGCCTCCTTCGCGAGAACGATATGCTCCGGGCGAACGCCGAGCAGCACCTCGCCGCCCTCGATCTTCTTCTCGCGCAGCAGCTTGCCCTTTTCACCGTCGACTTCGATCTTCGCACCGAACGGCATGACATAGTACTTGTCGCCCGCCTTCATCAGGTTCGTGCGGAGGATGTTCATCTTCGGCGCGCCGATGAACTCTGCAACGAACAGGTTCTCGGGCTTCTCGAACACCTCGGTCGGGGTGCCGACCTGCATGATATAGCCGTCTTTCATGATGACGATGCGGTCGCCGAGCGTCATGGCCTCGGTCTGGTCATGCGTGACGTAGATGAACGTCGTATCGAGCTTCTGCCGGAGCAGGATGATCTCTGCACGCATCTGGTTGCGGAGCTTTGCGTCAAGGTTTGAAAGCGGTTCGTCCATCAGGAACACCTTGGAGTCGCGCACCATGGCGCGGCCGATTGCGACACGCTGGCGCTGTCCGCCGGACAGGGCGCGCGGTTTGCGCATCAGATACTCGGTGATGCCGAGGATCTCTGCGGCGTTGGTGACCTTGTTGTAGATCACGTCCTCCGGCATCTTCTGCAGACGGAGCGAGAACGCGATGTTGTCGTACACGGTCATGTGCGGATACAGCGCGTAGTTCTGGAAAACCATCGCGATGTTGCGGTCCTTGGGCTGCAGATCATTGACGACTTCGCCGTCGATCTCGACGGTGCCCTCGGAGATCTCCTCCAGACCTGCGACCATGCGCAGCGTCGTGGATTTGCCGCAGCCGGACGGGCCGACGAACACGACAAATTCCTTGTCCTTGATGTCCAGGTTGAAATCGTGCACGGCGACGACCTTGTTGTCATATATTTTCTTTACGTTTGTCAGTTTAACGCTTGCCATTTTCTTATCTCCTTTTCCAAGATTCTACCGGGATCAGCCCTTGACCGCGCCGCCGGTGACGCCTTCGACATAGTAACGCTGTAAGCACATGAACAGGATCGTGACCGGGATCGCAACGACAACGCCGCCTGCGCAGAACATCGTATAATTGTTGCCGATCTGGTCCAGATTCAGCCAGTTGTTCAAACCGACTGCAACGTTCATGCCGGCCGCGGTGCCCATCGAGATATAGCGGGCAAACACGAAGTCGCCCCAGGGGCCCATAAACGCCGTCAGGATCGTGTAGATGACGATCGGCTTGGCGAGCGGCAGAATGATCTTATAGAGCACCTGTGCGCGCGTCGCGCCGTCTACGCGGGCCGCCTCGTCGAGCGATTTCGGGATCGTGTCGAAGAAGCCTTTGGAAACGTAGTACCCCATGCCGGAGGATGCGACATAGACGAGGATCAGGCCAGGAACGGCGTTCGCCTGCGTCATGCCGAGGTCCTTCAGAACGCGGTACAGAATGATCATCGTCAACATGCCCGGGAACATGCCAAGGATCAGCATGAACTGCATCAGAGGCTTTCTCATCTTAAAGCGGAAGCGGGAAAGCGTGTAGCTCATGCAGAGCACGATGACGGTTTGCAGCACCGCGGTGACAAGCGCCATGATCAGCGTGTTGAGATACCACTTCGGGAAGTTCGTGCTGAGCAGCCTGACGTAGTTGTCGAAGCCCCACTGCCGCGGCACGACGTATCCGACCTGCCATGTGGATTCGACACGGAGGGACTGCAGCAGAATGAACACGAACGGGATCAGCCAGATGACGCTGATGACAATCAGCAGAATATAGATCAGGGTGTTGGAGATCGCATTGGCAGCGCGCATGCCCATGTGGCGCTGCATGGAATTGTTCTCTTTCGCCATTACTGGAAATCCTCCTCGTTTTTGATGGACGGCAGGAAGTTGTAAACGACCAGCGAGATCACCGCGATCACGACAAACACCATGATGCCGACGACGGAAGCGAGATAGTACTGCGCCTCCTCACCTGTGGTGATCTTGAACAGCCACGTGATCAGAAGGTCCGTATGGCCGACGTTGCCGGCTGCCGTTGACAATGCCGCGTTGGTCGGTCCGCCGCCGGTCAGCAGAAAGATGACGTTGAAGTTGTTCATGTTGCTCGTAAAGCTCGTTAAGAGATACGGGCCGGTGATGAACAGCATGTAAGGCAGCGTGATCTTGGTATACTGCTGCCATCCGCTTGCACCGTCGATCTTGGCCGATTCATAGAGGTCGGCCGGGATGTTCATCAGGATGCCGGTCGCAATCAGCATCAGATACGGAATGCCGATCCAGATGTTGATCAGGATAACCGTGATGCGCGCCCACGTCGGATTCTCCCAGAACGGAAGCTCATGCCCCTGCTGGATCAGTCCGTGATCGAGCAGGAACAGGTTGATTAAGCCGTTCTTTGCGAACATCTTGCTGACATACAGCAGCGAGATGAACTGCGGGATCGCGATCGTCATGACGAGGACCGTACGCCACAGTTTCTTGAGCCGGATGCCTTTCTTGTTGATCATCATCGCGACGAGCATGCCGAGGAAATAGTTGGAGAACGTGGCAAAGAACGCCCAGATCAGCGTCCATGTCAATACTTCGCCGAACGTTGCGGAATAGGTCTTGTTGCCGGAGGACCAGTTCAGCATTGTGTTGAAGTTCTTCCAGCCGACCCACGTGAACAGGTTGTTATTGTAACCGTCATGCGCGCCGTCGTAGTTTGTAAACGCGACGAGGATCATGAACACGATCGGCAGAACCGTGAAGACGATGATGCCGGTCATCGGCAGCGCCAGCAGCGTCTTGTGGAACTGATCGTCCACCAATGAACGCAGGTCGTCCTTGCCGCTCTTGAGCTTTTTGCCCGCGCGCAGGATCTGTTCGGCCAGCTTGTTCTGCTTGACGTTCGCGCGCCACGTATACAGGAACGCGATGATGAAGAACAGCGTCAGCACGCCGTACAGCAATATCTTGAACGAGTTATCGTGATAGGTCGTGACGTAGGTATCGTAGATCGCGTTGTACTCCTTCATCGGGCCCTGAATACCGAGCGACGGGAGCATGCGGAGCCAATAGACACCGGTCACGACCATGTAGCCGATGAACACAAGTTCAAAGAGCAAAAACAGCAGACCGCGCAGAATCTGTCCCCTCGCAAGACAGCCGAAGCCCATCACAAGGTACGAAACCTTGGTCTTCCAATCGCCCTGCACGAAGGTGGACCAGATATCCTTCGCTTCGTTTGCAACGACGAGCGCAATGGTCTTCAAAAGCAGTCCGATCCTCTTGATGAAGTTCCAGATCGCTTTCGGAATCCCTGCAAAGAAGCTCGCCACGCGGTACCCGAAACGCTGCCATTTGGAAAGTTTCAGGTATTCCAAATCACTGTAGTGTTTCATAATACACCCCCTTTGAATAAAAATCGGTTGGAGCCGAAACATGTCGGCTCCAACCGAAATCCGACGGAATCGGATCCGGTTAAAGTGTACGCTTTAACGCGCAGATCCGGGACCTTCCGTTTTGTTTAGTTCTTGACGATGGTGATCTCGCCGGTGGTGAGGTTGCAGGTCACGGTGTAGTTGCCGGCCGCTGCAAAGACGATGTTGTTGTCGCCGTTGTTGCCGAGGCTCGGATCCATATCCGGATTCAGCAGTTCCTTGCCCGTGGTGACCTGGTTGTAACCGTAATCGGTGCCCCATTCGCCCGCGACGACGATACGGCCGCCCATGTAATCGCTCTCCGGAACGTCAAGCGTGAGGGTCAGGACGCCGTCCGCTTCCTTCATCAGCATGCTGGCATCTGCGTTGTCCCAGTTGCACCATGCGCCGACGAAGATGTAGCCGGTCAGACCGAACAGAGCGTCGATCTTCTCCTTATAGTTGTCCAGAGCCTTCTGCAGACCTGCGTCGTCCGTTGCGGCTGCGACGTCATCGCCGATGACCTTCGCAATGTTCCACCACGAACCGTGGATCTGACCCTGAGGCGTTGCGAATTCCTTCTGTGCCATGACGGCGGAAATTGCCGGATGGTTCTTGACGGCATCGAGTTGGAGGTCGGCCAGGTTGGACGGACCCCAGGCAACCGCTTCGAAGCGTTCGAGCTGTGCCTTCTCGCCGGTCAGATACTGCGCAAGCTTGTTGACTGCAGCAGCCTTGACGGGATCGGCCTGCGGCTTGACGCCCAGGAGCTTAAAGCCATTGAAGGAACCGAGATGATAGGTCTTACCATCCACCGTGAAAGACGGCAGCGGCGCTGCGCCGAGGTTGTCGCCGAGGATCTCGGCAACCGTGCTGTATGCCCACGTGCCGGTCACGACGACCGCCGCGTTGCTTGCAAACGCAGCACCGTCGGATGCGCTCAGGTTCGCCTTGGAATCCAGAAGCTTCTTCATGCCTTTGCAGGCGATGATGCCTTCCGGAGAATTGAAGGTATCGTTGACAGCGGTGAAGTTGCCGTCGCTGTCGGTCGTCCAGTCGGACTTGCAGCCGGTCGCGAAGAACCAGGAAGCAAGGTACCAGGCGGAGGTGTTGGTCTCGAATGCGAAATACTTGTTCGCAGCTTCGCAATCCGCGAGGATGTCCTCGAGGCTGCCGAGATGCTCTTCCTTGACAACGCTCTTGTCATAATACATGAAGTAGCCGTTGTCCGCGGTCAGCGGATACGCATACAGATCTCCGTCCAGAGAAACTGCTGCAACGGAGTCGGGGTCGTTGTTTGCCTTGACCATCTCTGCCGCCGCAACACCGAGCTTGGACAAAGCGCCCGCCTGCACAAGACGTGCAAACTGGTCCTGCGCGAAGCAGAAGATGTCGCCGCCGGCCTCGACGTCAACCACGATCTGGGTCGCCGCGTCGCCTTCGCCGACCGGCTCAACCGTCGCGTTGATCACGATGCCGTCCGTGTTGGAAGCGTTGAAGTCCTCGATCTGCTTCTTGGTCAGATCGACGATGTTGTCCGCACACCAAACGGTAATGTCATACGTACCGGCCAGCTCGCCGCCGGAAGTCTGCTGAGCAGGCTGATCGTTTTTCTGCTCAGTCGTGCCGCCGCTCTGCTCGGTCGTCGTGCCGCTCTGCGCGGGGGTTGACGGATTCGTTGCGCCGGCCGGCGTGCAAGCGACGAGCGCCAGAACCATCAGAATGGCCAGCACAAGTGCCAATGTCTTTTTCATGTTTCTTCCTCCTATGAATTTCCCTTTTGGGATCTTGACTCGGTCAAAGATACCTGTATGCTGTTTGCAACATACAAGAACAGGGGTACCCCTGTTCGCACCTTTTCCGCATATAAATATAACTGCATTGGGCTTGATTGTCAATAAACTTTTTACCCATTCTTTGCGGATTTGCGAAATATATCACTTTAACTTTCTATAATATCGATCATTTGCCCCAAAATATACTATATTTTGCATTCAATATCGATCCATGCAGAGACCATACAAAAGGGACCGTCCATGACGGTCCCCTGCATAGAAGGAGGTTCTATCCATTCTGATTCGGTCAGCTGACCGAGTTCAAAAGCGCGTCGTCGATCTTGCCCCACGCGCCGCTGCCCGCACCGGAGCAGCGCACCGCAATGCCGACCGTCACGGTCTGCCCTTCGCCCACGACGATCTCCTGCACGGTCGCGGTGTTCCAGTTGTTGTAACCGGACAGTTTCAGCGGCGCGCGGCCGACCTCCGCGCCGTCCACGATCGCAAACGCGTAGATATCCGTATCACCGCCGTCGTCACCCATGATCGAGATCGTGAACTTATAGGTGCCCGCAGGCAGGTTCTCCACCGGCTGCGTCAAAACGAAATCGACCGAATTCGCCGCTGCGCTCCAGAAATGGTAATGATACTCGCCGGTCTTGGAGTCGGTCACTTTCCGCTCGACATACAGCTCGTCGGCTTTGGCGTTGTCGGTGACCTGCCACGGCGCCTCTTCCCCGCTCTCGAAGCTGTAGTTTTCGAGGAAGTTGTACTCGATCATGTTCACATAGCAGTGCGCTTCGAGACCGCCCGCGTCACCGGTGATGTCGTAGGTCGCAACGCCGCCCGCGTACATCTTCTCATAGTCCGCTTCGGTCACGTTCCACTGCACCGGAACCGGCTGCTTGCTGTCGTCGGTCATGACCGCGTTGACCGTTTCGGGCAGTTCGATCCTGCCGTTGAGATCGACGTAGAGATTCACGTCCTCGACTGCGTCGGGCAGCAGTTCGACCTCGTTGCCGTAGCGCGAAAGGTTGAACACGCGCAGGCTCTCCAACGGCTTTCCGTACCGGTCGAACATCGCCTGATTGTCGACGGCGCTGCCGCCGTAATACTTGCCCGCATCGTTCGGATCATACACCGCGGCGTAGCTCGACGCCCAGCCCGAGCCGTATTTCTCCCACAGTTCGTGGTTCTCCTCCCACGAGCTGCCGCCGACCGTGATCCAGGTTCCCTCCCAGTACACGACGCCGATGCCGTTGGTGGTATGGTTCACGACCGTGTCGATCACGTCACGCACCTCGTTCGCCTGCCCCTGCACCGTGAACGGATACGACTTGACGATGCCGCCGCCCTCACCGATCGTGTTGCCGGAAAAGTCGGTATCCTCAGTGGTGAAGGCATACGAAGTCTCCATGACCATGACCTTCTTGCCGTAGGTCTCGGCGATCTCGCTGAGCACCGCTGCAAGGTTTTCGAGCGTGCCGTGCCAGAACGGATAGTACGACGAAGCGAATACGTCGTAATCAAGGTTATAGTAGGCAAGTTTTTTCGCATAGCCTGCGTAGCTGCCGGCCTTTTCGGGGTTGGCAAAGTGCAGCGCGACCAAAGCCGACGGATAGACCTCCCGCACGGCCTTGGAGCCCGCTCCCATCAGGTACTGGATGTTGAACCAGATCTTTTCGCCGCACAGCGCGCCGTTGGTCTCGTTGCCGATCTGCACCATGCCGACATCCACGCCGGCGTCCCGCAGCTTTTCAAGGCTTTCCTTCACGAACTGATAGACCGCCTCGGTCTTTTCCTCGATCTTCATGTCCTTCCAGGCGAGCGGCACCATCTGCTTGCCGGGATCCGCCCAGAAATCGGACAGATGGAAGTCGACGAGCAGCTTCATGCCGTACTGTGTCACGCGCTTGCCGATCTCGACCGCCTTATCGATGTCGTTGTTGCCGCCGCCGTAGCCGTTGCCGTCGGCGTCATACGGATGGTTCCAGACGCGCACGCGCACCGTGTTGACGCCGCTTTCGGCAAGCGTCAAAAACACGTCCTGCTCCTCGCCCGCAAAGTTGCGGTACCTGACGCCGCTCTGCTCCTCGGCGTTGACCGAGGATGCATCCATGCCGAGGATGAAGTCGTCCGGCATGTTCTCGACCTTCTTCACATACAGAGAGCTGCCCTCGATCTTCGGTGCGGGCACATAGTGCAGCGGTTCCGAAGCATGCTCTTCGGCGCCTTCGCCCGTGAGCGGCGCGGTGATCTCGTCCGGATTCGTCTGCGGCGCTTCGGTCTGCGGGGTGTTCGCAGGCGCCGCGCAGGCAAAGAGCATGGCTGCCGCCAGCATACCGGTCATCATCCTTCCCTTTCTCTTCATATTCATTCTCCTTTATGGCATTTGCAGAATCCGGCACGCGATCCCATAGGGCGCAGCGGACGAAAGCGCATCCGCGTCCTTGAGATGGACCGAATTCCGGTTGAAGCAAAGGTAATAGTTCTCTTCGGGCTGTCCCTGCGCCGTATAGGTCACAAAGCCGCCCGCCGTGCCGGAATGCGTCTGTTTGTCGTAGATCCGACGCCCGTAGACGCATCCGTCAACCGTATAGTCGCCGTCCGTCCCGTCCGTTTCGGGCCACGGCAGCAGTCGGTCCAGGTACGCTGCGATCTCGGTGTCCGAGAGGATGTACAGATCCGCTGCCATCGGCTCGGTCGAATCGAACAGCGCATAGGAAAACGGATGCACCTGCACAAGCCGGATCCCGTCCGGCAGCGGATCGGACAGCGCTTCGGCCATCGCCTCTCCGTCGATCGCGGGCGTATCGGCATACAGCACGATCTTCTGCTGTTGCGGCGCGTCGGTCAGGAACGTGAAGATCCACGCCCAAAATACCGTGCTGACGAGCAGCCACAGCACATAGCGATGCAGCTGGGAAAGGATCCGCCTAACCATCCGCATGACCCTCCTCGTACGCCGTCACAAAGCCGTAGACCGTATACAGCGCGCCGTGATGCACGTCTTTCAGCCGGTCGGCCTTTTTGTCATACACCTGCACGCTTCCAACCCGCGGCACGCCGTCCACGCGGATCCTGCGCATGGCAACGCCGCGCTTGACGCGGAGGCGCTCGTCCGTCAGTTCATAGGTGCCGTCGATCCGTTCCCGCTCGCCTGAGAGCATCGCCTCGCAGTGCTTGTATGCGTTCTTGTGTTCCTCGACGCCGAAATACGACACCGAGATCACCGCCCAGCCGCCGAGCGTCGACGCGACGACGGTGCCGAGCAGCAGCGTCGTCGCATTTTTCGGTGTGACAAAGCAGCATAAAGCTACGCACACGGCGAGCGTCAAAAGGCCGATCAGCACGGTGATGACGGTCCCGCGGCGAATCTTTCTGCGCAATTCGTCCAATTCTTCTGGATGGTACAGTTCGGTGATCCGGGATTTCATATATTTATTATAGCATAAGAAATCCGCTTCGCAAGCACCAAAGATGCGCATTTGCTTGACAAAACCTGTTTCTTTATTGTAGGATACAGCCAGAAACCTGATAGGAAACGGAGCATCCGATATGAAAATTTCCAGAATTCTGATCCCGCTTCTTGCCGCGGCGCTGCTGATCGGTTCCGTCGGCTGCAAAAAGCCTGCGGCTGTCACGGAAATGCCTTCTGCCGTTGAGACGGAAGCCGTACCGACCGAAGAGCCGACGCCCGAACCCACGAGCGTCCCGACCGAGTACGTCCTTTCGGACGAAGCGCTTCGCGCCGACCGCAGCTATGACGACAACAACCGCGTGTTCTATGAGATCTTCGTCGGCTCATTCTCCGACTCCGACGGCGACGGCACCGGCGATCTTCGCGGCATCATCAACCGCATGGACTATCTGAACGACGGGGACTCCGATTCGGGCCGTTCGCTCGGCGTTGAGGGACTGTGGCTCACGCCGATCTTCAAGTCCCCTTCCTATCATAAATACGACGTCACGGACTACTATACGGTTGATCCGGAATTCGGCACGCAGGACGACCTCGTCGAACTGATCGACCTCTGCCACGCGCGGGACGTCAAGGTGATCCTCGACCTTCCGATCAACCACACCGGCAGCAACTGCAAATGGTTCTCAGCGTTTCGCGCCGCGCATCAGAACGGCGACACGCAGAACGCGTATTACGACTTCTATTCCTATTATGACCGTGCCGAGACGACCGCGCCGGCCGGGCGGGTGTTCCAGCTGATCAGCGGAACGCAGCACTTCTACGAGTGCAACTTCTCCGGCGACATGCCCGAACTGAACTTCGACAACGAGTTCGTCCGGCAGACCGTGGTTGACGTTGCGGAGTACTACCTCAACCTCGGCGTAGACGGGTTCCGCTTCGACGCCGCCAAATACGTCTACTACGGTGACCATCAGAAGAGCCTCGAGTTCTGGCTCTGGTATCTCGATACGCTGCGGGAAAAGAAACCCGACCTCTACACGGTCGCGGAGGTCTGGGACGGCGACGGCATCACCGACATCTACTATCCCGCGACGAACTGCTTCAATTTCACGATCAGCGAGTCGAGCGGTCTGATCGCGGAAACCGCCAAGAAAGGCGACGTCAACCGCTATACGGCCTACATCGAATCGTATCAGAACCGCGTCGGCACGATGCGGGACGGCGCTGCGATCGTTCCCTTCCTCACAAACCATGACATGGACCGCGCGGCAGGCTTTCTGACCGTTGCGAGCAATACGATGCAGATGGCGGCGAACCTGTACCTGCTCGGGCCCGGTTCTCCGTTCATCTACTACGGCGAGGAGATCGGCATGCGCGGCTCGCGCGGCGGCGCGAACACCGACGCCAACCGCCGCCTTGCGATGCTCTGGGGCGACGGCGACACGGTGAAGGATCCGGCCGGAACGACCTACGCGGCCAAGAATCAGATCGAAGCATACTCCTACGCCGCCAATCAGCTGACGCAGGAGCACAGTCTCTATACGCATTACAAGAAGCTCCTGATGATCCGAAAGGCCTATCCCGCGATCGCGCGCGGCGAATATAAGGCGCTGAAGCTCTCTGACACGAAAGTCGGCGGATTTAAGGCCACGCTTGACGGCAGGACGGTGTATGTACTGCACAACACGACGATCTCCGAAAAGAGCGTCGACCTTGCCGCCGTCCTCGGAAGAACCGATTGCAATCTCTGTACGTTCGCCGGCGCGGAAGGAGCGCGCATCGAAAACGGCGTCCTGTACATCGGCGCACAGACCTCGGTTGTGCTGCAGTAATCCGGATACCACAAAGCCCGCAGAGAAAACTCTGCGGGCTTGCTGTTTTTGGGAGGTTATTCCTCTTCCTCGTCGCCGTCTGCCATGTCCTCAAAGATCTCCATAAACTCGTTGAAGACCTCATCGAGCAGAATCTCGTTTTCGATCGGGGCAAGGATCTCGTTTTCGCCGTCCTTGACGATCTCCAGGATCACAACCTCGTCGTCGGCAACGCCTTCGACCGGTTCGATTGGAAACATCGCGGCGAACTTCCGGTTCTCGTAGTCAAAGGTGCAGACCAGATCGAAGTCGGCATCGCGGCCGGAATCGTCGGTCAGGGTAATGATCGAATTGTTCTCTTCCATAAAATGCTCCTTTTTCTAATTCGGTATGTGTCATGCGCCGGGATGACTTTCCATATAGCCCTGCAGGATCACGACCGCTGCAAGCTTGTCGATCACCTTTTTCTGCTTTCCGCGCGAAACATCCGCGTCCAGCAGAACCCTGCGCGCGGTCATCGTCGTCAGGCGTTCGTCAAAAAAGACGATCTCGCCGTCCCATTCTTTGCGGATCGCGTCGGCA
>CADAQS010000031.1 GCA_902790115.1 uncultured Eubacteriales bacterium
ACAGAATAGGAAGAATTTTTTACGGCTTGACAAAGACGAACGGCAGATTGCGCGCCTTCAGACGCTCCGCGATTTCCGGCGAGATGTTGCTGTCTGTGATGAAGCAGTCGGGACGCGAGGTGGAACAGAAGCAGAACGGCGCGTTCCGTTCAAATTTGGTGTGGTCGAAGCGGGGGATCACCTTGATGGTTTTATTGATATACGCTTGTTTCAGATTTTGTACTTCTTCGGCGTAATCGCACAATCCCGTGGTGATCTTGAACGCGTCCGCAGTGAGCAATGCGACGTCGATGTGGGAAAAGAAATTGACAAAGTTGACCGCCAGATAGCCCGAAGTGAAGGAATCGTCCTTCCGGATGCTGCCGCCGATCATATAGATGTTGTGCGCGGTGTTTTCCGTCAGGTCGTATGCGATGCGAAGATCGTTCGTCAGAATCGACAGATTCTTCTTGGCAGCAAGATACTTGGAGATGCCCTGCAAAGTGGTTCCGGCGTCGATGACAACCACACTGTTGTCGGAAATATGCCTGGCCGCCTCCCGCATGATCGCATTCTTTTCCTGTGTCATAAACGAGGATCGCATCTTCCACGGAAGCGTTTCGTTGTAGGAAATCGGAACGTCCGCGCGGACCGCGCCGCCGTAAATGCGGTGGATCAGCCCCTCCTTTTCCAGCTCCGCCAGATCCCTACGGACGGTTTCGATGGAAACCTGAAAATAGTCACAAAGTTCATAATTGGTGATTCTACTTTTTTGGAAGAATAACTGGACCATTTTTGCTTTGCGATCGCTTTTCATTTCTGCCCCCAAATGTTATCAAATTCTGATAATATTTATAAGTTCCGATCATAAAAAAGGCAATCTTTGCAAGTGTTTATTGACAAAACCTTGCAATCTTTTATAAAATCACTATAACATCTTTACATAAATTTTTCAAGAAGAATCTTTGCGGAATCACAATTTTTTTGATTCCGGACAGGGGAGAAACGGATGGAGAAGCATAAGCAGGAGCCGAATCTGCAAAAACAGCTGAATCCGGCGTCCGTATGGGCGATCGCGTTCGGCTGCATCATCGGATGGGGCGCGTTTATCAATCCGGGCAAAAAGTTCTTGCCGAATTCCGGCGTATACGGAACGGCGATTGCTATGGCGCTGGCTGCAGTTGTTATGGTCGTGATCGCATTCAGCTATGCTTATATGGTGCCGAAATGTCCGAAAGCCGGCGGAGAATTCGTATTCACCAAGATGTGCTACGGCAAGGTCCCGGCTTACTTTTGCGGTTGGTTTTTGGCGGTTGCATACCTCAGCAACGTCCCGATGAACTCTACGGCGATTGGCCTGATCGTCGATGGACTGGACGGCAGCCTGGATTTTTTGAAGTTCGGGTTCCATTATCAGATCGCCGGATTTGACGTTTGGATGGGCGAGATGTTTTTCGCCATGAGCATTCTGATCCTGTTTGCGGTCTTCAACATCATCGGGGTCAAGAAAGCGGGATTCATTCAGACGATTCTCGCGGTGCTGCTTGCTTCAAGCACATTTATTCTGATTGTTTCCGCGCTCCTGTCTGCAAAGACAAAAGGAATCAACATGGAGCCGGTTTGGGGATTTGACAAGGCGGCTGCAATTGCCGCCAACGCGAGCGGACGGGAGATTCAAACCTACGCGCACGCCGGAACGAGCGGCATCCTTTCCGCGATTCTGGCGACCTTTGCGATTGCGCCGTGGGCATATGTAGGGTTTGGCACAATTCCGCAGGAAGCGGAGGAATTTAAGTTTTCCTATAAGAAAGTTATGGGAATCATGACGATTGCAATCTTGTTCGGGTGCTTCGTCTATGTGGCAAACAACACGGTGGCGGCGGCGGTGCTTGCTTCCTGGCCGGATCGTGTGATTGCCGGAGAATGGGTGCTTCTGATCGCGGCGGAAGAGCTGCTCGGCACGTTCGGAAAGATTCTGCTGGGCGTCGGCGTTTCCTGCGCGGTGCTGTCCGGCATGATGGGCTTTTACATGGCGTCGAGTCGGCTGATTTATTCGATGAGCCGCGACGGATACTTGCCGGAATGGTTCGGCGCCATCGATCCCAAATACGGCACGCCGAAGAACGCGATGATCTTCTGCATGCTGGTTTCTCTGTCCGGACCGATCCTCGGACGAGAGGCGCTGGGTTGGTTTGTGGACATGTCGGCGATCGGGGCGTCGATCGGATATCTGTTCACTTGCCTGTGTACGCTGAAGACGATGCAGCGTGACAAAGACGGCAACCGGATGCTGAAGATTATGTCGAGTGTCGGCACAGCGATGTCGGTCATCTTCATCTGCCTGCAGATGATTCCGATTCCGGGTCTGTCGGGCGTACATTTCGGCAAAGAATCCTATTTGATGCTGATCGTCTGGATCACACTCGGATTCGTCTTTTATCTGATCCAGCACAAAAAGTTTCAGAAGAACTGACAGGATCAAAAATAGCGGACAGCTATTGAGATAAAACAAAAAAAGGAGAGAAGGAACCATGAAAAAGACTTTGGCATTTCTGTTGGCGGCCATTATGATTTTTGCAGTCATCGGCTGCGCATCGCAGCCCGCGGCAGCCAACTCGACGACTGACAGCGCAGCTGCACCCGCCAAAACGGAGGAGCAGAAACCGGCAGAGCAGAAACCGGCGGAAGCGGCGCCTGCAGCGACAACAATCGATGACCTGGATCCGTTGGAATTCGCAAAATCTCTGACAACTCCGGTCAAAGTCGAGATTTGGGGCAAAGAAAAGACCGGTAAAGAAGGAGATCGCGGCTGGTGGGCTAACGTTTGCTGTGAGGAACTGAACAAGATTTATCCGAATGTTACGTTCGAATACATCTATCAGGGCGGCTATGATGACGTATCCCAGAAAGTGCATACTGCAGCGGCCGCAGGTCAGTATCCGGCCTTGTTCACCACGGAAGAATCCATGGTAAAAGGCTTTGCGGACATCGCGGAAGACTTGCGCAACTTCGTTCCGTCCTCCGTTGTCAACGACTGGATCCCCGGTCTGATGGTTTCCATGTACGGACCGAACGGTGAGGTTTACGGTGCTCCGTATGGCCGTTCACTGCCGATTCTTGTCTGCAACGAGACATATCTGAATCAGGCAGGCTGGAAAGCGGAAGACATCAAGACAAACGAAGACATGTTTGCTGCGGCAAAGGCAGTCTACGAAAAGACCGGCATTCCGGGTCTGATCAACTACTGGGATACCGACGCATGGCATTGGGAATCCGCAGTCTATGCGGACGGCGGTTCGATCCTGTCGGAAGACGGTTCGAAGCCGACCTTCGGCAAGGACTATGACTATGTCGGCTCCGTTTTCCTCAAGCAGATCCAGCAAGGTCTGCTCGAAGGCTATGTCCATTCGACCTATGACACGCCGGAACCCGACTCGACTCGTGACCAGATGTTCAGCAACGGCGAAGTCGCGATGATGATCCGTTCCAACAACGGTACACGTTCCTATATTGAGAATGCAAAAGAAAAAGGCTTCACGGTTAAATGCATGGTGCAGCCTGCAGGAAAGGGCGGCAAGTACGGCATCACTTCCGGCGGCAGCAACTTCGTCATGTGCAAGAATTGCTCCTATGAGGAGAAAGTTTTTGCGGGCGTATTCCTTTCCTACTTCTATTCTGTGGAGAATATGATGCGCATAGTGAATGCAACCGGCATGATGCCTTGCACGATCTCTGCCAGAGATTCCGAAGAGGGCAAGAAGTATGTGGAAGAGCATGAATACATGCAGGTCGTGTATGAGTCTCAGAATTATCTCCATGCAAGACCCAACACCCCGTACTGGACCGAGATGTACAATTACGCGGTCGACAAGCTCGAACAGTTCTCGCTGTATCCCGACAAGACGGATGTCGATGCGATGATCGACGATATCAGCACGAAGTTCGCGCAGATCATCCAGGACAACGCGTGGTAAGAAACGCCTGAACAATCGAAAAACCTGTAAACCGTGGTGTAGGGGGAGAAATCTTCCCCCTACACCGAACTGATATGAAGAGTAGAGGTCTGTTATGCTGATAAATCTTTCCAACATCAAAAAAGTTTATCCGGGAAGCAAAGACCCGGTTATCGAAGGACTGAATCTTGCCATCAAGGAAGGTTCTTTCACAGTCCTGCTCGGTCCGTCCGGCTGCGGAAAAACCACCCTGCTTCGAATGATCGCCGGATTGGAGAGCGTTACGGGCGGATCTATCAGTCTGGAAGGGGAGAATATCACGAATATGGAACCGGGCGACCGCAACCTCGCCATGGTGTTCCAGAATTACGCGATCTACCCGCACATGACCGTAAAGGGCAATATTGAATTTGGTCTGAAAAACTATCAGATGACCAAACAGCAGCGCGAAGAGCGCATCAAGCTCGTTATGGAACTGACCGGACTGACCGGATTTGAAAACAGAATGCCGAATCAGCTTTCCGGCGGTCAGCGGCAGCGCGTTGCTTTGGCAAGAGCGATCTCCAAGTCCCCGAAAGCGTTCCTGATGGACGAACCGCTTTCGAACCTGGACGCGAAGCTGCGGAACCAGATGCGTTCCGAGCTGATTCAGCTGTACAACAAGATGGGCACGACGTTCATCTACGTGACCCACGATCAGACGGAAGCGCTGACCATGGCAACGGACATCGTCGTAATGAAGGACGGCAAGATCATGCAGTACGACACGCCGGAGAACGTGTATTCGAATCCGGCAAACGTCTTTGTCGCCCAGTTCATCGGCGATCCCGGCATGGACGTGTTCCAGACGACGGATGATCAGTTTATCGGTTTCAAGCCGCGTGCGCTGACGACGGAACCCGTTGCGGAAGGCGTCTCGTTCGATGCGAACCTTCTGACGACGGAGTATCTCGGATACGACTATCAGATGACCTTTGAAGTCCCGGGAAAAGGAACGCTCGTCATGCGCAATAAGAAGAAGATGACTTCCGGAGAAGCCTACCGGCTTTCGGTGCCGCTTGAAGACCTTTATTATTTCGATCGGGATCAGAACCGGTGCGAGCCGTTCCCGATCACCGGTCTGAAGGAGGTTTTCCATGCAGATAAGTGACAGGTTTGAAGTAAAAAAGCACGGGGGATTCTATAAGTTCTTCAACAAGCTGATGAAGAACGCATATATTCTGATCGCACCTGCTATGATCACCTGTCTTGCTCTGACGATCTTCCCCATGTGCTTCGCGGTTTATCTCGGCTTCCATAAATGGGATCCGATCTCCGGCCGAAAGAAGCTGGTCTGGTTTGACAACTTCCGGTATCTGTTTCAAAGCGAGGACTTCATCAAGGTCATCGGCAATACGTTGCTGTTCATGTTCTTCATCGTATTTGTCGGCCTTCTGATCAAGCTCCTGATCGGTATCTTCCTGAACAAGCGGACACCTCTGCACAACTTTACGCAGACGGTCATCTTTACGCCGCACATCGTTGCATCGGTTTCCGTTGCAATCATCTTCATGGGCATGATGGCGCCGAAAAGCGGTCTGTTCAACACCGTTCTTTCCACGTTCGGCCTTCCGACGTCCAACTGGTACCTCGGCGCGGACTCCGCAATGGCGTCCGTCATCATGGTGTCCATCTGGCAAAGCACCGGCTACGGCGTTCTGCTGATCATCGCGGGACTGCGCGGCATTCCGGATTATATCTACGAAGCGGCACGGCTGGACCGTTCCAAGCCGATCAACACGTTCTTCAAGATCACGATCCCGCTGCTTTCCCCGACGCTTCTGTACCTGCTGATCACGACGGTCTGCAGCGCGTTCACGAGCTTCGACGTCATCAAGATGATGACCGACGGCGGCCCGGACAACGCCACCAACCTGATCGCGTACTATGTCTATCAGCAGGGCATGATGTTTAATCAGTACGGCCGCGCGATGGCCGCTGCGGTCATTCTGCTGATCTTCACCGCGACCCTGTCCGCAATCAACTTCTTTGCGCTGGATCGCAAGGTGTATTATCAGTAAGACGGGAGGAACGGAAATGAACAGTGCGTATAAGAGAAGAAAGGTTCTGAAGCTGATCGGCCGCATCATAGAATGCCTGCTGCTGATCGCTCTGATCATGGTATTCATTCTTCCGTTCTACTGGACGCTGATCACCTCGGTGAAATCCATGTGGGAGGCCGTTGAAAATCCCCCGACCTGGTGGCCGAGAGAATTCCATTGGGAAAACTACGCGACCGTCTGGAACGAGCAGAACTTCCTCAAATATGCGAAGAACTCGATCATTACGACGTTCGGTGCATCGATCATTCAGCTGGTCTCGAGCACGATGGCAGCCTATGCATTCGCGCGGCTGCGGTTCAAAGGAAAAAAGACGCTGTTCTTTATCAGCCTGGCGGATATCATGATCCCGGCGCAGGTAATCTTCTTGCCGATCTTCATCATCTATTCGCGGCTCGGGATTTTGAACACCTATCTGAGCTACTTTCTGATTTACATCTACTCCGGCTCGACGATCTTCTTTTTGCGGAATGCGTTCATGCAGGTGCCGGAGGAGCTGGTCGAGGCAGCGCGTCTGGACGGCGCAAGCGAGTTTTCAATCATCTTCCGCGTGCTGCTGCCGTCTGTGAAGTCCTTCATGATCACACAGATCATGCTGATTCTGATCAGCAAGTGGAACGGCTATTTCTGGATTCAGGTTCTGACGACGAACGACCATATCCGGACGCTTCCGCTGCTGCTGAATTCCATCCTTGCCCGCGTGGAAGGTCTGGTCATCCGTTACGACCTTGCGATGGCGACGAACGTCCTGATCATGGCGCCGATGCTGCTGTACATCATCGTGTTCTCGATCCGCGGGTTCGTCCTTGCACTGCAGTGCAAAGCGAGAAGGATCCCGCTGCTCGGGAAACTGATCATTATCCAGTTTGATTATTTCTACACGTTCTCTTGATCGGCAGAGCGTGAAAACGGAGGATAACCTATGATTTTTATGGGAACCGGTGCGGCGCAACTTGTACCAAGTCCCTTTTGCGACTGCGCGTACTGTCAAAAAGTGCGGGCAAGCGGCGACCGGAGAAATCTTCGCGGCCGTGCAGGCTTTCAGATCGACGAATACAATCTGATCGATCTCGGGCCGGATACCTCGTATACAGCCGGCCTGTACGGTGTTTCGTTCCGGAAAACACGGAACAATTTTTATACGCATTTTCACACCGACCATTTTTCCTATGCCAACTGGGAGAATCTTCGGATGTGCAGCGAACCGATCTTTATGAACGTATGGCTGTCGGAAGCTGCATACGAGGGACTGAACCGGGCGAATGCATTTCTGTCCGCCTGTCCTTCGGACGAATTTATCAAGCATTCCCGATTCTTTCAGGAGCATCTGACGTTTCATCCGGTCAAGGTCTATGAGACCTATCAGGCGGACGACCTCACGGTAACGCCGGTCTGGGCGACACACGGCGGACAGTTCCCCGGGGAGACGGGGATCAACTACCTGTTCGAGCGGCACGGGAAGCGTTTCCTGTTTGCCTGCGATACCGGCCTGTATCGGGAATCGAACTTCGAGTTCCTTTCGGGCAAAGCGCTCGACCTTCTGATCATTGACTGCACATTCGGCAATGAGCCCGTACCCGAAAACTCTACCCACTTAAACTGCGAGCTGCTCGACCGCATGATCCGGCGGTTTGTGCGGGACGGCGCGGTAACGTCGGATACGGAGATCTACGTCACGCACATCGGGCATCAGTGCGGGATGCTTCATGAGGAATTTGAGCAAAAGCTTCAATCGCTTTACGGCGGGAACGCGCATCTTGCATACGACGGACTGAAGATCCGGGATTTTTGAACGGAGATAGAATTGCATGAATGTATATGACTTTGATAAGACCATTTTTGACGGAGACAGTGAAGACTATTTCTTCGCATGGATCTATCGGGACGGAAAATTGCCGTGGAATCATTTTGTTTATATCGTTTCCGAGTGGCTCTGTGCGCACAAGATCATCTCCAAAACGCTTGCAAGAACGATGATGTACCGCGTGCTGAAAAAGTTTGACGATATCGACGGACTCCTGGAAGCCTACTGGGACGAACATGAGAAGTACATGCTTCCGTGGTATGCCGAAGTGCAGCGGGAGGACGACGTCATTGCGACCGGAACGCCGCGGTTTCTGATGGAACCGATGATGCGCCGGTTGCACATCAAATACCTGGTCGCTACGGAAATGGATAAGCACACCGGAACGATCGACGGGCTGTTTTTAGGCGCCGACCTCAAGGTGCCGGCGTTCTACCGCCTGTTCCCTAACGGGAAGATCGATCGCTTTTACAGCGACACCTGGTCGGATCACTTCCTGGCAGACATTGCGAAAGAAGCATACGTGCTGCATGACGGGTATCAGATCTCGGAGTGGAATTCGTATTTCGATCAGCATCCGGAAAAAAAGGTGATCCCGTATCGGTACAGCTGATCCAATCAATCAGAAGGAGCTGGAGGATCTATGAGCAACAAAGTGCTGCTGATTCTGGCGGACGGCATGCGGCCGGACAGTATTCCCGCCTGCGGAAGCGACAGTTATCAGCGTTTTTTTGAAAGTGGCAATTACAGCTATTCGGCGCAGACGACCGACCCGCCGGTCACGCTTCCGTGTCATATGTCGCTGTTTCACAGCGTTCCGACGGAGCGGCACGGCGTTTCGACCAATACGTTTGTCCCGATGAATCATCCGGTAAACGGTTTGTTTGAGGTGCTGGCGCAGGCGAACAAGGTCAACGCGATCTTTTACAGCTGGCAGCAGCTGCGGGATCTGTATGCCTCCCGGAATACGGTCGCGTTCAGCTGGATGATGAACCTCCACAACTACTGGCAGGAACGCAATCTGGACGTCGACGCGACGGAAGCGTGCGAAGAATACCTGCTGAAGTTTCTGCCGGACTTCTGCTTTTTGTATCTCGGCATGACGGACGAATGCGGACACAAATACGGCTGGATGTCGCCGGAGTATCTGGACTGCGTCAAAACGGCGACCGCGTGCATCGAACACATCGTCTCCGTCCTTCCGCCGGAGTACAGCGTGATCATCACGGCGGATCACGGCGGGCACGACCGGAACCACGGCGAAAACGTGCCGGAGGACATGACGATCCCGATGTGCTGCTTCGGTCCGATGTTTGAGAAAGGAAAAGAGCTCCGCGGACCGGTCAGCATTATGGACATCGCGCCGACGGTGACGGAGATCCTCGGCGTAGCACCCGATCCCGAGTGGGAAGGCAAGAGCCTGATCGGACGATGAGGCAGGCTCCCGCGGCAGACAGATAAGAGGATAAAGGCATGAAAAAACCTTATATCACGGCACATTCCGGCTGCGACGGTACGGAACGGGATTCCATGAAAAGCATCGACAAAGCGGCTGCGCTCGGTGCGGATATTGTCGAAATCGATATCCGTAAAGGTCCGGACGGCAATCTCTACGTTTCGCATGATCCCGTGACCGCGGAAAACGTGCGGGAGAAGAGCGCGGTAAAGGAAGCGTTCGTCAAGGTCCGTTATGCCGGCTTGTCCGTCAACTGCGACATGAAGGAACAGGGCGCGCTGTATGATCTTCTGCATCTGGCGTCCGCCTACGGTCTGGATAAAAACCATCTGATCCTTTCCGGCTGCGTATCACCGGAACAGATCGCGCGCGATCCGCATCTCGCGGAACAGGCAAGGATCTATATCAATTTAGAGGAAGTCTGGAAGATGCTGTACTTTGCGCAGTGTCAGAAGGGCTATACCGGGCAGTTCGCGGAATTGATGAACGATCCATGGGTGTTCCTGAAACAATACGACGTTCCGGAGAGCTGGATGGACGAAGCGATCCGCTTTGTCAAGGCCTATCACCTTGCCGGCGTCAACCTGCCGCATCGCTGCCTGTGCGAAACGTTTGTCGAAAAGCTCCAAAAAACCAATACGCCGTTTTCGGTATGGACGGTCAACGATGCGGAACTGATCGAACGCTGCATCCGCATCGGTAGCGAAAACATCACAACGCGTGAAGCAGAGCTTGCGCTCGCCGTCCGGAACAGAGTCTGCAAAGCCGAACCGTGACGGCGCTCCCCGATACGACTATATCGAAAAGATCAAACGGTCTTTTTCGTTTCTTCATCCTCCTCGTAGCCGAAAGCCGCATGCGTGGATGCGGCTTTCGGCATTTTGATGTCCGGTCCGATTTCCTTCATTCCGTCTGCTTCGATCCTTCCGGGGCAAACGCTTTTGCCGCTTTTTGGAAGCCTGCCCTGCCGGAAGACTGCTTTTTGCCGCGCAAAAAAGCGGCTCGACCGAGCCGCTTTCGGCATTTTCTGTTTACAGCTTCATCGCAACGTCCCACGCCTTCCAGATGACGGTGCGGAGGTTGCCAACCTTATCCGCATCGCCGACGAGCCTGACGTTTTTCGCCTTCGGCGCGAGCGGAGCGGGGGTATAGCCGATCGACAGGATCACGCTGTCGCCGGTCAGGGTGAAGGTCCTGCCGTCCTTGTCCGCAACGAGAACGCCGTTGTCCAGCACCTCTTTGAGCGAGGTCTCCAGGTATACGGGCACGTTGTTGGCTTCGAAGAAGTCGCGCAGATAGCTGGAATTCGCAAGGCAGACGCCCTTGACCGCGATCAGATCGTTCTTCATCTCGACGATGACCGGTTTCTTGCCCTGCAGATACAGATCGTATGCGATCTCGCAGCCGGTCAGACCGCCGCCGACGATAATGACCGTCTCGCCGACCGGCTTTTTGCCGAGCAGGTAATCGCAGGCTTCGATCGCGCGCTCTGCGCCCTTGACAGGCAGACGTTTGGCGACCGCGCCGGTCGCGACCACGATCTCGTCCGCGTCAAGCGCGGCAAGGTCCATGATCTCGGTGTTCAGCCGGACTTCGATCGGCAGTTTTGCGATCTGCCGCTTGTACCATTCGATCAGATCGCGATCCTTCTCCTTGAAGGACGGCGCGGCTGCCGCGATAAAGATGCCGCCGAGCCGGTCGCTCTTTTCATAGATCGTGACCTTATGTCCGCGAAGCGCTGCGACGCGCGCGGTTTCCATGCCGCCGATGCCGCCGCCGATGATTGCGATCTTCTTAGGCCTGGACGCCGGGAGGATGCGGTACTTTTTGGACTGCATCGTCCGCGGATTCAGCGCGCAGCGCGCCATGCCTGCGGTATCGGAGAAGTCCTGATCGTTTGCGACGCCCTTGTAATGCGCCATATTGAAGCAGGCGTTGTGGCAGCAGATGCAGGGCTGGATCTCGTCCTCGCGTCCTTCCATCAGCTTGGTGATCCACTCGGGATCGACCAAAAACTGCCGCGCAAGACCGATGGCGTCGATGCGTCCCTCGGCGATCGCTTCCGCGCCGACGTCGGGATCCATGCGCCCGGCGCACACGACCGGGATGCTGACGAATTTCCGGATATGCGCAACGTCCTCCAGGTTGCAGTTGCGCGGCATATAGGCCGGCGGGTGCGCCCAGTACCAGGCGTCATAGGTGCCGTTGTCGGCGTTCAGCATGTCGTAGCCGGCTTCCTCCAGATACTTTGCGGCCTTTTCGCTCTCCGCCATATCGCGTCCGACCTCGACGTAGTCCTCGCCGGGAACGGCGCCCTTCCGGAAGCCTTTCGTCTTGGAAACGACGGAATAGCGCAGCGAGACCGGATAATCCCTGCCGCAGACCTCCTTGATCGCCTGTACGATGCGGACCGGGAAGCGGTAGCGGTTCTCAAACGAGCCGCCCCATTCGTCGGTGCGGTGGTTCGTGTAGCCGTAGGTGAACTGGTCGAGCAGGTATCCCTCATGCACGGCATGGATCTCCACGCCGTCCACGCCGGCTTCCTGACAGAGCTTCGCGGTCTTGGCAAAAGCCGAGATCATCTCCTCGATCTCCGGCACGGTCAGCGCGCGGCATTTGATGCCGTCCGCCCAGCGCGACGGGAGCTCGCTCGGCGCGGCGCACAGATATTCGGCGTCGACGATCGGCTTCGCGATCTTGCCGATCAGCTTGTTCTTGAGCAGCAGGGACAGCGATTCGGTGATCGCAAACGAGCGGCCGAAACCTGCGGTCAGCTGCACGAACAGCTTTGCGCCGGTCTTGTGCAGTTCGTCCATGTAGTCCTTGAGTTCGCGGAACATGCCCTTGTTCTGCCAGAGCCAGCGGCCCATGATCGTGTCCTTGATCGGGGCGATGCCCGGGATGATCAGACCGACGTTGTTTTTGGCGCGCTCCAAAAAGAAGTTTGCGGCTTCCTTGTCAAAGTGGTTCGGTTCCATCCAGCCGAACAGCGACGTTCCGCCCATCGGAAGCAGCACGATGCGGTTCTTGATCTCAACGGTGCCGATCTTCCACGGGGTGAACAGCGCGTTGTATTTCGGATCCAATCGGAAACACTCCTCTCTTGCTCGGATTCTTTTCTATTATAAAAGCGAACCGGAAAGCTGTCAAGAAAGTGTAAAATGAACTGCGAAAAGCGGTTGCGAAATGCATAAAAATTGTGTATAATATTTCCATCGGAACCGAAAGGAAGGTACGAGATATGGCATATCGGATCATCACGATCAGCCGCCAGTTCGGCAGCGGCGGCAGGAGTATCGGTCATAAACTTGCCGAAAGACTGGGATTTGCCTATTATGACAAGGAATTGGTCAAACAGGTTGCAACCGTCACGGGCTTTGCGCCGGAATATATTGAGGAGAAGGGCGAGTACGCGCCGAACCGAAGTAAACTGTCGTATCTGTTTACGACGGTCGGCACCGCGGGCGTCATGAACGGCATGAGCGCGGCGGATTACCTCTATACGATGCAGCGCAAGGTCATTCTGGATCTTGCCGAAAAGGGCGACTGCGTGATCGTCGGCCGCTGCGCGGACTACATCCTGCGCGACCGGGAGGACACATTCAACGCGTTTATTCATGCGCCGACGGCGTATCGAGCCGAACGCATTGTGCGGCTGTACGGCGAGTCCGAGCAGAGTCCCGAAAAACGCCTTTCCGACAAGGACGGCAAGCGCCGCGTGAACTACGAGCATTTCACCGGCCGCAAATGGGGCGCTGCGGAGAACTATGATATCTGCCTGAACACCGCGGCGATCGGCGAGGACAACTGCGTCGAGCTGCTGTACCGGATCGTCAAGGGCGAATAATTTGAATCAAAAAAACAGGCTCAGATGGATGAGCCTGTTTTTTGATGCGTGTTTTTCAGGAAAGGCGGATGCCGAAGATCTTCTGATCGCCGCGGCAGCCGATGATCAGCATGTTGCCGTACACGGCGGGCGACGCTTCGAAGTTGCTCTTGGTCGGCGCGATCGTGTAAAGCTGTTTTCCGTCTGCGCCGTTGAGCAGGAAGATGTTTCCGCCCGAATCGGCCTGCAGGATGTAGCCGTTCCCTTCGGGCGTGTAGACCACAGCCGGGCTCGACCAGCTGTATTTGTCCATATCGAACTGCCACCGCACGGCGCCGGTCGCCTTATCGAGCGCGACGAGCACGCCTGCGTCCTTGTTCGGGTAGCGTGCGATCGAGATGAACACGAGATCGGAGAGGTTGCCCTCGCCGACGACGGCTGTGGACTGGATGCCGCCGGAAACGCCGGAGACCGTGACCACGGTCTGACCGTACTGCCAGCAGATCTCGCCGGTCATCGCGTTCGGAGTTGTTGCCGTCCTTGGTGAAGTGCAGCGAGGTGCCGACGTACAGGTACGCTTCGTCTTCGGAAATGACCTCGAGCACCGGACTGCCGTTCGTATCGTCCCAAGTATCGGCGATCCAGACGCATTGGAACGTGTTGATGTCGATGCACTGCAATAGACCGTCGTTACTCGACAGGTACAGGTATCCGTTCCATGCGACGGCGCTGCCTTCGTAGCCGTACCACTTGTGCGTCCGATCTGCACGATCGATGTCCGCGCCCCACGAGATGTTGCTCGTATAGGCATGCTTGACGATGTTCGACGGGTTGATGCTGAGGATGCCGTTCTGTCTGTCGTACTGCGTGTTCAGCTTCATCGTGTAGATGACGCCGTTCTCACCGGGGTAGATCAGCGTATCAGTCTTGGCGTCGACGAGCGGCGCGGAATCGTAGGCGTACCAGACGCGCGGCGCGAACGGATCGGTGCCCTGCTTGCCGAATTCATAGATGACCTGATTCGTCAGCAGGTTGATGATGAACACGCGGGACTTTTGGCTCTCGTTCTCGTACATGTCGCCGGAGCCGAGGTACAGCAGAGGATAGCCGCGCGGATCGATACTGCCGGTGCCTTTGAACGGAACGCGCAGATCGATCGATTCGCGGGTCGGGTTGCCGTTGGTGATGTCAAAGAAGTAGATGTGACCGTCTTCGGTCGGGTAAATGACTTCGACGAGGCCTTCCTTTTCGCGCGCCGCGGCGTTCATGCTCGCCATCTGGCGGCGCGTTTCAGCCGGCCATTCAACGATCAGGGGCTGCCCCGTCCAGCCGCAGCCGGACCAGGAGCCGCTGCCGGAGCCTTTTGCAAGGGCGTTGATGCCGTATTCCCAGATCTTGGTCATCTTGAATTCGGTCAGCGAGACCGGATCCGTGGAAGAGCGGTTGCGCCAGTTGTTGCCGCGGAAGGTCAGAATGCCCTTGACCTGATTGTACGAATCCGCGTCGGGGAAGGAGATCGGCTCGCTGCGATGATACGAATTCGCATCGATCTCATTGCCGTCCACCTGAAGTTTGTCCGCATAGCCGAAGAGCTCGGGATTCGATGTCGCAACCGGATGCGGCGTGGGCTTGGGCGTCGGCGACGGTGTCGGCGTGGGCGTCGGGGTCGGCGTCGGAGAGCCGTAGGCCTTGAAGTCCTCGAACGTGATCGGACTTGCCGAAACGCCGTATACGCCGGTAGAGTTCTGCTCGAGATATTCGTTGTATGCCGTTCGCTGTCCCGAGTTCTCTATGAGCGCAAGGATCATAAAGACCAGCAGACCGACCAGCAGCAGGATCAGGATGATAAACAGCGAAATGATCACATAGAACCGCGGCTGAACTCTTCTTCTCCTTTTCTTCTTTTTTTTCGTAGTATCCATAGTACCTCCAGAATCATGACACCCCGAGACCGATGATATGCATGTCCCGTGTGCCGATCACAATGAGATCCCCGAAAGCGCACGGAGACGCTTCGATATTTTCGGAGATCTTCAGTTTATGCAAGACTTTGCCGGTCTGTCCGTCGAACAGATAGGCGGTACCGCTCCGGTCGGTGAGAAACAGATAGCCTGTCCCGTCCTCGGTATACAGAGCGATCGGAGAACACCAGGTATAGGTCTTCAGATCGTACTGCCAGACGGTTTCGCCGGTTTTTGCGTCAAACGCCAGAACGCTTGCGCCGACAGTGCCGGTCGTCGAACTGAATGCGCTGAAGACGAGGCCGCTCAGCGATTTTTCGCCGAGCACGGCGCTTGACATACAGCCGCCCGTGATGTGCGCGTTGGTGGTAACCTCCCAGTCGCGCTGCCAGAGGATCTCGCCGGTCATGGCGTCGAGCTTGAAGAACGACGAAGTGCCCTTGTTGCGGCGCGCGGTGTTTTCGACCGTGTTCCCGATGTACAGAAAGATGCCGTCCTCGGTTTCGGCAAAGGCCGGCGTCGAGTTGGTGTCGTCGAGCAGATCCTGCACCCAGAGGGTGCGCATCGTGTTCAGATCGATGCAGCGCGCGAAACCGTCGTTGCCGCAGAGGAACGCATAGTTTTTCCAGCCGACCGCGCTCGATTCAAAGCCGTAGCAGAACTTCTGCTCCCGGTCGGGCCCGATGCGCGGCGCATCGCAGCGCAGCTTGACGACCGGATCGGGATCCATCGTCAGCGTCCCGGCGGCCTCGTCGTACACGGTGTTCATGTGCAGCGTATAGAAGATGCCGTTTTCGCCCGGAATCAGCGCGGTATCGGAGGAAGCGTCAATGAGCACCGAGCTGTCGTACGCGGTCCAGTTGCGCAGCGCAAACCGGTCGCGCGCCTTGCCGACCTCCCACAGCCGCCGAAAGTCGATCAGACTGTAAGCCATCGACCGGCCGCGGCCCTTGTCATCCGAATAGGTGTCGCCGGTGCCGAGATACAAAATCGGCCATCCGCGCGGGTCGAGCGCGCCTGCGCCCTTGAACGGAATGCCGACCTTGAGCCGGTCGCGCGTGGCCTTGCCGGTCTCGGCGTCGAGAAAATACACGCTGCCGTCCATCGTTGCATAGATGACCTCGACGAGGCCGTCCTTTTCCTTGGCCCAATCGTACAGGTTCATGATGCGGCGGGTCGTTTGGGGCCACTGTATCATCAGGCACTGCCCGGTCCAGCCGCTGCCGGTCCAGTTGCCTTCGCCGCCGCTTTTCGGCAGGCCGCCGGTTCTGACGGACCAGAGCTTTTTCAGCGAGCCTTCCAGCGTCGGAACGGTTCCGTAGGCAGCGTTTTGCCGGTAATTGCTGCCGCGCAGCGTCAGAACGCCGGGAACAGCGGCATATTCGCTGCCGCCGCCGAACCGGATCGGTGCCGAGCGGGTATAGGAATCGACAGCGGCGCCGTCGATCTCAAGCTCGGTCACATATCCGAACGCGGACGGATCGGTGCCCTCGATGCTGTGCGGCGTCGGCTCCGGCGTCGGCGTCGGTTCGGGCGTATCGGTCGGCGCGGGCGTATCGGTCGGCGCGGGCGTGTCGGTCGGAACAGGCGTCGGCGTTCGGGTCGGCACAGGCGCGGAACTGTCCGTCGGCGCGGCGAAAAGAATCTGCTCTTCGGACAGCGCGTCAGACGCTTCAAAAGCGGTCGGCACGGGCGTGATCGGGCGGGTCAGAACGGGATCGCCGGGCGTCGGTTTTTGGCACCCGAAAAAACAAGTCGAAAACAGCAGTACCCCGAGGATTACCCAACCGTATGCGCCGGTCCGAATCTGCATTTTGGGCAATAAAACCTTTCCAATAACAAGATGTTGGGA
>CADAQS010000032.1 GCA_902790115.1 uncultured Eubacteriales bacterium
CATGGAGATGCGCGACATGTGGCGCGAGCACAAGGACATCGTGAAGAGCGCCTGCGACTGGGCGGCCGACATCAACGACCTGCTCGTGGACGAGTGGGAGAAGGTGGGCGCGTTCGGTGCGCTGATCAAACACGACGTGGTAGCGCGCGTAGATCTCCTTTCGCGCATAGCGCAGCAGGTTCGCAAGCGAGTGACCGTCCACGGCGGTCAGCTTCCAGATCATGTCCTCGCTCAACACGTCGTAGGTCGGCGACCAATAGAGCCCGTTTGCCATGCGATAGCTCGTCGGCTGTCCGGGAAAGATTACAAAGCCGTTCTGATCGAACGCCGCCCTGTCGCGCACGCGCACACCGCCGCCCGAAAGCGTTACGCCGGACGCCGCGGAGGACGGGGAGCGCTTGCACTCGTTCTCGGTCTGGTGCAGTGTGACGTCCACATTGTCCCGGAATCCGACCGTTCCGTCGCTGAGCAGCGCCAGATCATACACGCGTACACGGAAGTACTGCAAAACCGGCTCCGTGCCATCCTCGGTCTCGGGCGTGACGCGGTAGCAGGCCTGATAACAGTTGACGTAGCGAGCGTCCTGCGTTCCGGTGTGGAACGTGACCTGCATCTTTTCGACCTTATACGATTCGCCGCTGCGGAACAGCTCCTTTAAGAGCAGATCGCGTTCGCGTTGGATGCGCTCGCAGAGCGCGCGCAGGTTGTAGCCGTATCCGTCGGCATCCGTCAGAGCAGACAGATACTGACTTTCGCCGTCTGCCGGGGACGGCGTCGGCGTGACAGCCGGCAGTGCAGGCGTCGGCAGCGGAGAGACATCCTCGCTTGCAACGTAGCCTTTGAGCTGCTGCAGCCACGAGAGCGAATCGATGTGGATCCCGTAGTCGGCAAGCGTTGCGGTGTCGGCCAGGACGACGACCTGCATCTGATCCGGGTCATCGGTGTAGGAAAGGTACAGCTGCATGTTCAGCAGCGCGCGGACGTCGGGATACTTCTGCTCCGCCATCGCATCGGTATGCGGAGAGGGCAGGTGCAGATCCGTCAGGATCGCATCGACGTCGAGCAGCGCGAGCGGTTCGCCCTGTGCGCTGCGGCCGAGGGAAACATAGTCCTTGAGGTCAAGCGTGACCGTGTAATCCCGGTGCACATAGAACCGCGCGATCCAAAAAGCGGCAAACAGGAAAACCGGCAAAACGCCGGCAACGATGATCAAAGCCTTTGTGCGGTTTTGAACTGCGCGCTCCATATACTTTCCCTCGGAGCTTATTATAACAGAGTCCGCATGGAAATGTGCGTCCAAAATGCAAAATCTTCATCAATTCTATTTGAAATCGGAACAATTCCGGCGGCAAACTGCAATATAATATGAAGAAACGGCAGGAAAGCCGCTGCTGCGCCGTGTCTGCGCTTGCCAAAGGGATCCGTCTGTGGTATACTGTATTTCTACAAATCCTTTTCGGGGGGGGGAGAGATCCGAACATGAGAGCAGACGGAAGACGCGTCAAGACCGCGCAGCCGATGTATCAGGTGGTTGCGCACATTCTGGCGGAGCGCAGCGACTCGATGAACATGACCGAGGTGGATATTCCGCTCGAGCCGATGCAGCAGTATTTGAACGACAAGCGCAAGGAAGGCGTTACGATCTCGCATCTGGGACTGTTTTTAGCGGCGTTCATCCGCACGCTTTGCGAGTTCCCGTATCTGAACCGCTTCGTCGTGAACAAGACGATCTATGCCCGCAACGAGGTCGCGATCGGCATGGTCGTTCTGAAGCCGGGCATCCACGAAGGCACGATGAACAAGATGTATTTCGATCGCACAAACACGATCTACGAGGTGCAGAAGATCATCGACAAGTACATCGCCGAGAACCGCGAGACCGGAGACACGAACAGCACGGACGACATCATCCGCAAGCTCCTTGCGGTTCCGGGACTCTGCCGGTTCGGCGTCAACGTGTTCAAGTGGGCCGACAAGCACGGCCTGCTGCCGAAGAAGATTATCGACGCGAGCCCGTTCCACTGCACGATGACCGTAACGAACCTCGCTTCGATCCGCACGAACCATATCTATCATCATGTCTACAACTTCGGCACGACGACGATGATCATGGCGATGGGCAATGCGCGCGAAGTGCCGGTGCGCAGGCGCGGCGAGATCGAGTTTGTCCGCATGATGCCGGTCGGCGTCGTAATGGATGAGCGCATCTGCTCCGGCTCGCAGTACGCGATCGCGTTCAAGCGCTTCGAGCATTACCTCAAGAACCCGTCGCTGCTGGAAGTCCCGCCCGAAACAGTTCTGGACGACCTGCCGTAAGCGGCGAACCGAAATCAGAAAAGCACAGGAGGAACCCTATGGGACTGTTTGAAAATCTGACCGGAAAGGGAAAGAGCTTTTCGGACAGCCTGAAGTACGTGGATGACTTCAAAATCGAAGAGGTGCAGGACGCAAAGGGCCGGACAAAGAAAAAAGCGGTTTACATCGGAACATGGACGGAAATCCGTGAACCGGGCAAGAAAACGATTGCAAAGCTGATCACCGCCGCGGCGCTCGCCGTTTTGACGTTTGGATTACTGATCCGGATCCTGCTTCTGACCCATCAGGGAAGCGGAACGTTGTTCGTCACCATCCCGCTCGCGGTCGCTTTGCTGCCTGCGTTCTATGCTTTGATGGGCGCTTTTTCGCTTCCGTACCGGCAAAAGCCGATGCGGCGCGATCAATACATGCACGGATTCGTCCGCATGCAGCGATCGGCGGTCGGAATCATCGCTTTTTTGGTTCTGGCATTAATATGCAGCGTGATTTTTCGGGCGATTCGTTCTGACTGGATGTTCATGCGGGAAGATTGGCTGTTTTTATTCCTGTGTATCGATTGCATTTTATGCAATGGTTGCATACTTTGGATCCTCGGAACAATCGAAACGGCGGAACGTATGAATAAAATGAACAATATTGTAGAATAATCTTCCATTTTTCATGAAAAAACGGTGTAAACTGATATATGAAATGGGGAAATCTTGCGGCAATTTTACAATGGAAGCTTGACAAGAGAGACTGCCGTTTGTATAATGAACTCGTAATTATATAAATGCGGTGGGTATTTATACATCAGTATTTATACAATACAAAAACAAAAAGTAGGAGGAAATTCACTATGAAGAAACTTGTGGCATTGCTTTTGGCACTGGTCATGGTTCTTGCAGTAGTCGGATGCGCAGCTCCCGCAGCCAATACGCCGGCGGAACAGCCCGCGCAGAGCGAAGCGGAAAAGCCCGCTGAGCAGCCCGCTGCCGAGAAGCCCGCTGAGCAGCCCGCAGCAGAACAGCCCGCTGAGCAGCCCGCAGAACAGCCCGCTGAGCAGCCCACAGAAGAGCCTGCTGAGGAACCCGCAGAGAAGGAACCGACCAACTTTGAAGTTGCCGGTGCCGGCGAAGCGGAAAACGAGCTCGAAGTCATGACGCTTGGCAATTTCAAGTACGGTGAGGACTACATCTCCCTGTACGACAAGATTGGCAAGGAAGTCACCCTCGACGACGTTATCGAAGACGAAGAAACCGGTTTTGCTTACGTCCTCGTGAACGGCGAAGAGAAGCTGCTCGGCCTCGACTTCCTGACCATGGCGATGGTTTACAACACCACCCCGACCGAAGAGTATCCGACCGAAGATGACGCGTATGCGGCATGGTGGAGACTCTACATCACCCGTTGGAACTACCTGCTCCCCGAAGTCCCGCTGTACAGCAACGAGTACTACGATCTGTACAATGCGCAGATCAAGGGCACTGCAGAGCATCCGACCAACCCGTTCTGGGGTCCTGCTCGCGCTCTGATCGACTGGTCTTCCGAGAAGGCGGACAATTCCATCATCCTCGGCAGCAGCACTGAGCTTTCCGGCCAGTTCCGCGTACCGTCCTTTGGCAAGAGCTCCCCGGGTTCTTCCGATAACGATATCGGCGGCCTGACCACCGGCCTCGACACCGTTACCACGACCAAAGAGGGCGGCTATGTTTGGGACGAGGTTAGCGTCGTTGACAAGCATGAGGAATCCTACGATGACGCAGGCAACCTGACCTACACGATCACCATCAAGAAAGATCTGCAGTTCTCCGATGGCAGCCCTGTCACTGCGAAGGATTACATCGCTTTCACGCTCGCAAGCCTGACTCCGGTCTACACCGAAGCTGCTGCCCGTGAGACCAACGGTCGGACGATCGTCGGCTGGAAGGATGCATACCAGAAGTACACCGGTCCGGACAGCGCAGAAGGCACCAAGGAACTCTCCGGTATCCATCTGCTTGACGACTACACCTTCGCGGTAACGATTCCGGCCGAGTATGCGAACTACTTCTATAAGATCATCTACGGCGCATTCTCCGCAAGCCCGGCAGCTGCCTGGCTCGGCGAAGGCGTTGAGATCAAGGATGACGGCAACGGCTGCTACCTGTCCGATGAATTCTATGCCAAGGATGCGGACGGCAAGTATGTCCAGGCTGCCAACATCAAGAAGCTCTGCACCGACACTTCGGAAGAGAACTACGCAGCATTCCCGTGGTCCGGCCCGTACGTAGTCAAGTCCTATGACAATACCGACTCCACCGCAACGCTGGTGAAGAACGAGTTCTACAAGGGCAACTACGAAGGCGTCAAGCCGCAGATCGGCACCATCATCTACAAGAAGACCGTTTCCGCAACGCAGATCGAAGACTTCAAGGCCGGCGGCCTGGATGTCATCGCTGCTATCACCGGCGGTGCAGACACCGATAACGCTCTGAAGCTCGCTGACGAGTCCAACGGTGCATACGTCTACACGCATTACAGCCGTGCAGGTTACGGCAAACTCGGTTTCCGTGCTGACTACGGTCCCGCTCAGTTCGTGTCTGTCCGTCAGGCAATTGCGTACTGCATGGATCGCGCTCAGTTCGCGAAGGACTTCACCGGCGGTTACGGCGGCGTTGTCCATGGTCCGTACTACACCGGTTCCTGGATGTACAAAGCGGCTATCGACCAGGGCATGGAGCTTGATGCTTATGCAACGAGCGCTGACTCCGCAATCGCAGTCCTCGAGGCTGACGGCTGGGTCTACAATGCCGACGGTTCCGATTATACAGGCGAGGGCATCCGTTACAAGATGATCCCGGCTGACATGATCAACGAGAACGACAAGAACTACAAGTCGGTTGACGGTGCTTACAAGACCGAAGAAGTCAACGGCAACTACTATATGCCGCTCGTCATCAACTGGTACGGCACCACGCCGAACGAGTTCACCGATCTGCTCCAGACCGGCTTCCGTGAGAATGCAAACGTTGCGAAGATCGGCATGGCTGTTTACAACACGCTGGGCGACTTCGCTCCGATGCTTGACGAACTCTATCAGCAGGCTGCATACGGCTTCTATGCCGGCACGCCGATGTACTGCGCATTCAACTTCGCAACCGGCTTCAACTCCGCTGCGTATGACTATGCGTACAACATGACCATCGATCCGTCGATGTATGATGATTATTCGCAGTACTACATCAAGGACTTCGCGGATATCCTCTGGCTCAACAAGTAATTTTCTGAATCAGAAAGTCACATTGTAAGCTAACCCGCATCCGGCGGCGGACCTGCCGCCGGATGCGTTTCTTTCAAAAGGGCATTTTACTTAATCTTTAAATTCGAAAGTGATGTACTGCCGGAGGATTCCGGCAAAAGTGCGTTTCAATACGACAACGCGTCAGCGTATTAAGGAGTATCATATGGCAAGATACATACTCAAAAGGCTTGTGTACATGGTCTTCGTCTTCTTTTTGCTGACCTTTATCCTGTTCATGCTCTATCAGATGATGCCGGCGAACCGCGCCTATACCGACGCAAGAAACGAGATCCAGACGATGAAGCATTTGAGCGAGGAAGAAAAGGCCACGAAGTTTGACGAGCTGTACCTCAAGTATCAGCGGATCTACGGAACCGACACGAATAACAAACTGGTTCTGTACCTGCGCTGGCTTGGCCTGTATCCGTTCTATGACGGTCATTTCTCCGGAATTTTTGAGGGGGATTTCGGGTTCTCGTACGATTACAACCTGCCGGTTGTCAAGGTTGTACCGACGCATATGCGGAACTCGTTCCTGATCGGCATCATCACGGAGATCGCGGTCTTAGGTGTGACGATCCCGCTCGGCATCAAGTGCGCGGTCAAGAAGAACAGCCGGTTTGACCGGTTTACGCAGTTCTTCTCACTGATCGGCTTCTCGACCCCGAGCTTCATCATCTACATCATTTTCATCGTGTTCTTCTGTTCGATCCTGCACTGGTTCCCGGTCAGCGGCATGAAGACACCGGGAGCGAACTATACGGGCTGGCGGAACGCTCTGGACGTGCTGCATCACGTAGCGCTGCCGACGATCTGCTTAACGTTCGGTTCGCTTGCCTCGATCACGCGTATCTGCCGCGCTTCGATGATTGATGCGCTGAATCTCGATTGTATCCGCACCGCGCGCGCCAAAGGTCTGACCGAAAAGACGGTCATCTACAGCCATGCGTGGCGCAACGCTCTGATCCCGATGGTTTCGATCATTGTCGGCGGCTTCTTCAACACGATCTCCGGCGCTATGATCCTCGAAACGATGTTCGGATTCAAGGGCATGGGTCTGCTGTTCCTGAACGCAACGAGAACGGCGGACTACGATATGATCATGTTCCTCGAGGTTATCTATACGTTCCTCGGTTTGTTCTCGAACCTCGTGATCGACCTTTGCTACGGCATCGTCGACCCGCGTGTCCGTATCAGTAAGTAAGAGGTGGACGGTATGGAAAAGAAGAAAGAAAATGTATTCCGCATCCTTGCCAGATGGTTCGTTCGCTTCTTCTTCGGCCTCAAGTATGAGGAAAAGTGGTTCGGAAAGAAGGAGAAGGAACAGAAAGAGGTCGTCTTTAAGAACGGCGTCCCCGATGATTCCGAGCTGATCGTCAGCCCGGGCCGCCAGATCTTAAACCGCTTCCTTGAGCGCAAGTTTGCAGTCTTTTCGGTGTTCGTCGTGCTTGTCATGTTCTGCATCGTGTTCATCGCGCCGCACTTCATGACCAAGTACTATGACGCGTTCACCGAGACGACGCAGAAGGACCTCCCGCCGACGCTGTCTCTGATGAGCGTTCCAAAGGAACTGCAGGACAACGTCAAGATGATCGACAGCTACGGCAGCTTCTCGGTCGGTCTTTCCAATGACGGCAAGGTCTATGTCTGGGGTATCGGTCAGATCGGTGCAACCGGCATCAACATCAAGGAGATTCCGGAAGAAGTCCAGAACGCAAAGATCGCTTACGTGGCAGCCGGTCAGGACCACATCATCGCGATCGGCGAGGACGGCAAGTTCTACGGCTGGGGCAGCAACCGCTTCGGTCAGTATGCCGTCACCGATGCGATCCGGGAGAACCCGAATCTGGAGCCGGTCCCGGATGCCGTTCTGAACGGTGAGATCGACGTCAATCACATCAAGAAGCTCACCTGCGGCTATCAGGCAAGTGCGATTCTGATGGACGACGGCACGCTCTACATCTGGGGCAACAAGCAGTCGTATTCCAACATGGACAACTTCATCGGCCGTGATAACATCGTCGATGTTGACTTCACCCTGAATTACATCGTCGGTCTGAACAAGAAGCAGACCAGCGTCTACACAGGCACGAAGGGCCTCTACGCGATGGCGCGGTCGAAGATCAAAACCGGCACCGCAGTGAAGATGTCCGAGTTTTTGAAGAAGCGCAAGATCACCGAGCTCCGTGCAACGAGCACGAGCCTGTGCCTGCTGCTGGATGACGGCACGATCGCGCTGACGGGCGACTTCCCGAACGACGTGGTCGAAGTTCCGGATCTTGCGGAAGGCGAGTACTTCGTTGACATCGAAGCCGGTACCTACCACTATTCCGGCCTGACCAACCTCGGTCACGTCTATTCGTTCGGCGGAGACCATTACCGCCAGGCGGAAGCGCCGCAGGTAAACGGCGCGAAGAAGCTCTTTGCCGGTGCATTCCAGAGCTATGCGGTCGATGAAAACGGCAAGCTGCTCAACAAGTGGGGACTCAAGGGTTACCTGTTCGGCACCGATGACCGCGGCGCGAATATCGCGGAGCGTGTGATCGCCGGCGGCCGGATCACGATGACGGTCGGCGCGATCGCGGTTATCATTGAGATCGTGATCGGCGTTTCGATCGGTCTGATGGCCGGCTTCTTGGGCGGCTGGGTCGACATCTTCCTGATGCGTGTGGCTGAGGTGTTCAGCTCGATCCCGCTGTATCCGTTCATGCTGATCCTGAGCTCACTGCTTGCGCAGGTCTCGATGACGACCGATCAGCGACTGTATATGATCATGGTCATCCTCGGTGTGCTCGGCTGGCCCGGATTTGCGTACATCACGCGTGCACAGGTGCTCGTCGCCCGTGAGAGCGAGTACGTCACCGCGGCACAGGCCATGGGCGTCAAGGAGACCCGCATCGCGTATAAGCACATTCTGCCGAATATCATTTCGGTTATTCTGGTCAACATGACGCTGAGCTTTGCGGCGTCCATGCAGACCGAGACTTCGCTGTCGTTCCTCGGATTCGGCGTTAACTATCCGCAGCCGAGCTGGGGCAACATGCTGTCCCGTGCGAGCAACGCGACCGCGGCCATCAACTTCTGGTGGCAGTGGCTGTTCACGTCGGCGATCCTGATCATGACCACGGTCTGCATCAACACAATCGGCGACACGCTGCGCGACGTTATGGACCCGAAGTCCACGAACGACAAGTAAGGAGGAATGAAACTATGCCTTTACTTGAAGTCAAAAACCTGCACACCTTTTTCACCACGAAAAAGGGTATCGTAAAAGCCGTCAACGGCGTTTCCTATACGCTCGAAGCGGGAAAGACGATCGGCATCGTCGGCGAGTCCGGCTCCGGCAAGTCGGTTTCCGCGATGAGCATCCTGCAGCTGCTGGACGGCAACGGCTATATCGAAAGCGGCGAGATTCTGCTGGAAGGCCGCGATCTGACGAAGTTCACGACCAAGCAGATGTACCAGATCCGCGGCAACGATATCTCCGTCATTTTCCAGGAGCCGATGACGAGTCTGAACCCGGTCTTCTCCGTAGACCGGCAGCTGTCCGAGCCGTTCATGATCCACCAGGGCATGAGCAAGAAGGAAGCGCACGAACACGCGCTGCAGATGCTGTACGACGTCCAGATCCCGAATCCCGAGGTCGTCATCAAGCAGTATCCGCATCAGCTGTCCGGCGGTATGCGTCAGCGCGTTATGATCGCGATGGCGCTTGCCTGCAAGCCCAAGATCCTGATCGCCGACGAGCCGACGACCGCTCTGGACGTTACGATCCAGGCGCAGATTCTGAAGCTCATGAACGATCTGAAGGAAACGACCGGTACGGCGATCATCTTCATCACGCACGACCTCGGCGTCATCAACGAAATGGCGGATGACGTTGCGGTCATGTACTGCGGGCAGGTCGTCGAGCAGGCGCCGTCCGAAATCATCTTCACCGATTGCGTCTGCAGCCATCCGTACACGGAAGGTCTGATGATGTCGATCCCGCGTCTGGAGAATGAGAGCGACCGTCTGGATCCGATTCCCGGCGTCGTTCCGCACCCGCTGGCGCTGCCGAAGGGCTGCAAGTTCGCGCCGCGCTGCAAGTACTGCACGCAGAAATGTATCGATGAAGAACCCGAACTGATCAAAGTTGCCGACAACCAGGCGATCAGATGCTTCTATCCTAACAAGGAGGATCGGAACAGTGCCGAACACAAAGAAATTACTGTCAATCACTAATTTAAAGAAGTATTTCCCGGTCGCAAAGTCATCGATCTTCCAAAGGAATCATCTGTATGTCCGCGCGAACGAGGATATCACGATCGACATCTATGAGGGCGAAACGCTGGGTATCGTCGGCGAGTCCGGCTGCGGCAAATCCACCCTCGGACGTGTTCTGCTGCAGCTGTATCCGCAGACGGCGGGCTGCACCCTGTATTACGGGACGACGCTTGAAGAGCTGACGCCGGACTACGTGCGCGACACGATCGTCAACGAAGGCAAGTACCGCAAGCGCCTCGAAAAGGCAACGGAAAAGTACGAGGAACTTCAGAAGAAAGTCGATGCGGCCGGCGGCGAAGACGGCGCGGATTTCTATCTGCTGCAGGACTGCAATATCGCCAGATGCGACGTGCAGACGCACACGAGCAACATCGTCAAGATCCTCGGCGGCTTCTTTGCGCAGGACGATCCGGAAGGCATCCGTCTTCTTCTCGACCTATACAGGGAGAACAAGAAGCGCAACCGTGTTCTGGAACGGCGCAAAGCACAGAAGGTCAACCTGGAGCATTTCGAGCATACGCTGAACGAAGCGAAGGAGTTCCAGAAGACCGGCCTTTCCCGCAAGAAGGAACGCGCGGAAGCGGCGCTGCAGGAAACCGACGCGGTCGTTGCGGAACTGAACAAGGGCATCGCCGATCTCGAGGAAAAGCTGAATGCGGTCAAGGCCAAGTATGCCGACGATCCGGAATTCCAGAAGTATGAGGCGATGCGCGACAACGGCATCGACCTTGCCCGTCTGAACTATAAGGAGATGCGCGGACTCCGCAAGGATATGCAGATTATCTTCCAGGATCCGTATTCGAGTCTGAACCCGCGTTTCACAGTCGGTCAGATCATCGAGGAAGGTCTGGTCACGCACCACTTCTTCAAGCACGGTTCTTCGAAGCTGCGGGAGTACATCGTCGAAACGATGGAGAAATGCGGTCTGCAGGAGTACATGCTCCACCGCTATCCGCATCAGTTCTCCGGCGGCCAGCGTCAGCGTATCTGCATCGCGCGTGCGCTTGCCGTGCAGCCGAAGTTCGTGGTTTGCGACGAGTGCGTTTCCGCTCTGGACGTGTCCATTCAGTCGCAGATCATCAATCTGCTGCAGGAGCTGAAGGAGAAGCAGAACCTGACCTACATGTTCATCTCACATGACCTGTCGGTCGTCAAGTTCATCTCGGACCGTATCGCGGTCATGTACCTCGGCAACATCGTAGAGCTTGCCGATAAGAAGACGATCTTTGCCGACCCGCGCCATCCGTACACGGTCGCGCTGCTGTCATCGATTCCGACGACCGAGCCCGGCTCTGCGGACAAGGAACGCATCATCCTCGAAGGCAACATCCCGAGTCCGGTCAATCCACCGGCAGGCTGCAAGTTCTGCACGCGCTGCTATATGGCAACGGATAAGTGCCGCAGAGTGGCTCCGCCGCTCGTCGAGATCGAGCCGAACCACTTCTGTGCCTGCCATTATCCGGAGCGGAAGCTGGACGAGAACAAGAACTTTCTGTTTCAGGTAAAGACCTCAAAGACGGGAGCCGAAAATGCGTGAATCAGAACGCAACCGTGAGGAAGCGTTGGAGGAGACGCCGGTCGAAAAGAAGGATCTTCTGGCCATGTCCCTGTCCGGTCTGCTTGTGATCGGTCTTCCGTGTCTGCTGCTGATCCTTTTGATCGTCGGCGTGACACTGCTGCTGTTCGGATAAAACCAAATCGAAAGAGCCATCGGGCGTGCCCGGTGGCTTTTTTGCATATGCAAAACGTTTTTATTACGAAAAGAAGGTTTTCCATTCGATTCGTTCCTTCTTTCGGGCGGGGGTTGAAAAAAGCGCGGGAAGAATGGGGAAATTTACGGAAAAATGACGGAATAATTTGATAAAAACAGTTGACATTCCGTTTGTTTTATGGCAGTATTACATGCGTAAGTTTAGTAAATCTAAACGCAAAGTTTAGAAATATTGCGGTTCAGCAAAACATAACGAAAAGTTTAGTGTCAGTAACCCGCATGCGACGGCTGCGCCGAGCGGATTTCAAAGCGTCGCAGCGGCTGCGGCGCAGCGGAGAAAGGAGCGTGGGACAGGATGGAATCGGGACGTCCGGAAATCGGAAGAAAGATCAGGGCGATGCGCCTGCGGCTCGGCTTGACGCAGGAGGAGCTTGCGGCAAGAACCGAACTGACTAAGGGATTCATCTCGCAGTTGGAAAACGATGTGACGAGCCCGTCGATTGCGACGCTGATGGACATTCTCGAAGCGCTCGGGACCGATATTTCGACCTTCTTTACAGAGCAGAAGGAGGAGCGCGTTGTCTACACGTTCGACGACATGTTCGAGAAAGAGGATGAGGGCGTCAAGATTCTGTGGCTCGTGACGAACGCACAGAAGAATGCGCTCGAACCGATCCTGGTGACGCTTGCGGGCGGCGCGTCGACCGAGCGGAGCGATCCGCACGAGGGAGAGGAGTTCGGCTATGTGCTTTCCGGAACGGTCACGCTGATCGACGGCGAGCATAAGTACCGCGTCGGTCGCGGCAGCAGCTTCTATATCCGGCCGAAAGGCGTGCACTATCTGGTCAACAACGGGAAAAATCCGGCGAAAGTGCTGTGGGTCAGCACGCCGCCGTCATTTTAAGAGGGGAGCATACGCGCAATGGAACAAAAGCATCTGATCGAACTGATCGACATTTCCAAGGATTATGCAGGCGACGTGGCGCTGGAACATGTCAATCTGTACATCAACGACGGGGAATTTCTGACGCTGCTCGGTCCGTCCGGCTGCGGCAAGACGACGCTGCTGCGCTGCATCGCGGGCTTTATCATGCCGTCGAGCGGCGTGATCCGCATGAACGGCGTGGACATTGCCAAGGTGCCGCCGCACAAGCGCGAGATCAACACGGTCTTCCAGAAGTATGCGCTGTTCCCGCATCTGAACGTGCATGACAACATCGCGTTCGGACTCAAGGTCAAGAAGACGCCGAAGGACAAGATCGAGGAGAAGGTCAACGCGATGCTCAAGCTCGTCAACCTCGAGGGCTACGGCAAGCGCTGGATCGATCAGCTGTCCGGCGGTCAGCAGCAGCGCGTCGCGATCGCGCGCGCACTGGTCAACGAGCCAAAGGTTCTGCTGCTCGACGAACCGCTCGGCGCGCTGGATCTGAAGCTCCGCAAGGAGATGCAGGTCGAGCTCAAGCGCATGCAGCAGCAGCTCGGCATCACGTTCATCTACGTTACGCACGATCAGGAAGAGGCGCTGACGATGTCCGACACGATCGTGGTCATGAAGGACGGCGTGATTCAGCAGATCGGCAAGCCGACGGATATCTACAACGAGCCGAAGAACCCGTTCGTTGCGGACTTCATCGGCGAGAGCAACCTCGTGCCGGGCGTCATGCTGGACGATTACAAGGTCCGGATGAACGGCAAGACCTACGCCTGCGTCGACGCGGGCTTCGGCAAGAACGTCGAGGTCGACGTCGTGATTCGTCCCGAGGACATCGATCTGGTCGATCCGAAGGATGCGCGCATCGCCGGCACGGTCGTTTCGGTCGTGTTTATGGGCGTCCACTATGAGGTGGACGTGGACTGCGGCGGCTACGAGTGGGTCGTGCATACGACGGATTATGCGGCGGTCGGCCAGCAGGTCGGCATCTCGATTCCGCCGGATGCGATCCATATCATGAAGAAGACGCGCGTCAGCAACCTGTTCGACGCGGAGGTCTGGCCGAGCGAGGGGCAGATCTACATCGACAACGTCGGGTTTGCCTGCGGCGGGCTCGAGGAGTACGACAACAAGGAGATCGC
>CADAQS010000033.1 GCA_902790115.1 uncultured Eubacteriales bacterium
TCTCATCCTTCGGCACAAAGAAGCTCTGTTCCGTCCGTTTCCGATCCTGTTCAGCATCCAAAAAATCATCGGTGATCTGAAACAGCAGCCCGATCGCGTCGCCGAGACGCGCAAAGCGTCCCTCTGAATCCGACTCTCCGGCGAGGCATGCGCCCGCAACAACCGCTGCGCGGAACAGCGCGCCGGTCTTCTGCTCATGCAGCAGATGCAGCATTTCCTCCGTCCGCTCCGTCGCGTTCAGGTCGTAGCTCTGTCCGCTGACCATCCGCATCGCACCGTTCAGAATTGCCTCCTTTGCCGCATCGAATCCAGATTGCTCAGAAAGCAGGAGCGCTGCAGCCGTTAACAGCCCGTCGCCTGCAAGGATTGCATTCGCTTCACCGAACCGCTTATGAGAGCTCGGTTTTCCGCGCCGGAAGTCGTCGTTGTCCATGGCCGGAAGATCGTCGTGGATCAGCGAATAGGAGTGAATCATCTCAAGCGCGCAGGCAAACGGCACGGCAGGATCGACATCGCCGCCGAGCATATCACAAACAGAAAGCAGCAGGCACGGCCGGATTCGCTTTCCGCCGTCCAGCAGGCTGTACGCCATGCTGTTGCAAAGAAGACTTGCATAATCTCCCTGAAGGCAGGCGGGAAGTGCCGCTTCGACCTTTGCACGGTACCGTTCCAGCATGCTCAGTTCTCCTTGCCCGCTTCGTTCAGCTTCTTTTCGTACCGGTCGAGCGTTTCAACGCAGTCCTTATACAGCGTCGCGCCCTTTTCATACAGAGAAACCATCTCCTCAAGCGGAACGTTGCCGGTCTCCAGCTGCGACACGATCTGTTCCAGCTGTTCCTGTTTCTGTTCAAACGTCAATTCTTCGTTCATTTCGATTCCTTTCCCGAAACGACCGATTCGGCCGATCCGTCCGAAAACTTCATCGTGACCCGATCGCCGATCGACAGCGACTGCACGCTTGTAATCAATTTGTTATCCGCGCCGTACAGCAGGGCAAAGCCACGCTGCATCGTCTTTTGCGGGCTGTATGCTTCCAACCGCTCCCGGTTTCTGACCAATGCATTCCGATGCTCCATCAGCGCGTCCTTTGCGATCCGGTCGGCATTTTGCCAAAGCTCCTCAACCGTCTGCCTCTGCCTGTTCAAAAGCATCTGCATCCGAAGCTGCATGCCCGGCGCCCAGACGAGGCCGAGCTTGTCCTTCTTCTTTTGGACGCCGTTCATCAGCGCACGCTGCAGACGATCGCCGATCTCCATAACGCGCCCTTTCAGCGCAGCATACTCCGGAACCGCCAGTTCCGCCGCAGCGGAAGGCGTCGGCGCACGCAGATCCGCAACAAAATCGCTGATCGAAAAATCGGTCTCATGTCCGACGGCAGAAATCACCGGAATCGTGCAGCGATGAATCGCCTCGGCAACCGGCGGCTCGTTGAACGCCCACAGATCCTCCATGCTTCCGCCGCCGCGTCCGACGATCAGAACGTCCGCAATCCCCTCCGCACATGCCAGATCGATCGCCTTTGCAATCTCCTCCGCTGCGCCGTTTCCCTGCACTGCCGCCGGATAGAGCCGGATCGGCATGGAAGGAAACCGCCTGCCGATTACGTTCTGAATGTCGTGGTAAGCAGCGCCGGCCGCGCTCGTCACGACGCCGACGCAGGTCGGAAGCGTCGGAATCGTCTTCTTGACTGCTTCGTCGAACCAACCGAGCGCTTTGAGCTCATCGCGATACTTGCAGAACGCCGCATACAGATCGCCGTCGCCCTGTCTTTGAAGCGCGGTCGCATACAGCTGAAACCTGCCGTCGCGCGTATACAGCGATGCGGATCCAACCATCCGGACACGCATGCCGTCACGTGGGAGGAAGCGAAGCGCCTGCGTATACTGCCGCCACATGACGCAGGAAACCGAAGCGGTTTCGTCCTTCAGTGTAAAATACAAATGTCCGTTCGGATGCCGCTTACAGCCGGAAAGCTCTCCCTCCACGGTCAGATGGCTCAGATTCGGATCATGGCCGAGCATCAGATCGACATATTCATTCAGCTCGTGTACCGAAAACACGGGTCTCAGCGTTTCCATGTTTCCCTCCGATCCCATCCGATATAAGCTACACCGACCGCATTATCGGCGGACAACTCTTTTTTTCCGAAATACAGTTCCGCGTCGCACCGCTTTTGAAGCAGTTCGCGCAGCAATCCGCTGGAAGCTACGCCGCCGCAAATCAGAACAGGCTGTCTGCCGTTCTTTTCCGGTGCACGCTGCAACATCTTGGAAAACGTTCGGGACAGGCAGTCATAGACGCCGTAAGCAAGTTCCGCGTCCGGAACCGTACCTTGCAGTCTCGCCGCAGCGGATTCTGCGCCGGAAAAGGAACAGTTCAAGCCCTGAACCGAAGAAGCCAGTTTGACATCCCGGCTCACAGCTTCGCGCGCAATTTCTTCCAAATGCTTTCCCGCCGGAAACGGAAGTCCGAGCGAAACGCCGACACGGTCTACGAATTGACCGGCATGCAGATCCGTCGAGGTGCCGAGCAGCTCCATCCGATACGGAGCAAGCCGGTCGGTCTCGATCGAGAGCAGATCGGTCGTGCCGCCGCTGATGTGCATTCCGTAAAACGATTTGCCGAGCAAAGCTTCATGCCCGACCAGTGCCGCGCGAAAATGTCCGCTCTGATGGTTTGTTTCAATGCAGGGAACGCCGAGCGCGGCCGCGATGCTGCGAGCCGTCATATAGCCCGCCAGAAAAACCGGCATATAGCTTTCATCGGTTCCGATCGGTTTTGTGCTGACTGCAACTGCACCGATGCGATTCCGGTCCACCGTTTCGAACAGTTCCTCGAGCAGGGGCGCGAGCTGTTTGGTATGCTGAAACAAGCCTTCGGACTGTCGAAGGCCGCGTCCGCCAAAAGGCACAGAAAGCATCGTCCTTTTGGAAAAGACGATGCCCTGTTCCGAAACGCATGCTACCGAAGTGGTGTAGCAGCTTGTATCGATTCCGAGACAACAATCCTGCGGCATCTTATGCATTCGCTTTCGCGATCGCGCCAAGCACGCCGTTGATGAACTTTGCGGACTTCTCCCCGCCGAACTTCTTCGCGATCTCCACCGCTTCGTTGATGGAAGCTCCTACCGGAATCTCGTCCAGATATAATAGTTCGTAAACCGCGAGGCGAAGGATCGACAAATCGACCTTTGCGATCCGATCGAACGACCATCCGGTCGCATGCGCGGCGATCTGTTCGTCGATGGCTTCGCGGTTTTCCGACACGCCGCGATACAGCGACTCGGAAAACACGTGACCCTCTTCGTCCAAAAGCTCAATGGCGTCGGACTGTTCCAGCGCCTCGGATACGGTATCCTCGCCGCCGACGGTCTCCGCGTACAGGAGCTTCATTGCTATCTCTCTTGCCAAAGTACGATCCATGTTTTGTCAGTTTCCTTTAGAAAACAGTTTATCAAAGAATTGTTTCACGGCTTCGCTGCCGCCCTTGTCCATCAGATGTCCGAAAAACACGGCAAGCGCGAGCACCGGAATCACCAGGAATGCCCACCAGTGCAGGAAGCAAAACAGCAAAACGATCACGATCGCGCCGAGTACAAACAGCAGCGCCCATTTGTTCCGATCCAGAAAATCCTTAAAGTTTTGCATAGCCCCTCCTGCTTATGACACGCGCGCCGGTGCCGAAGAAGCTTCGGTCGTCTCGACGACAACCTCAACCGCTTCCACGCGAACGCCGCTGTACGTTTCCACATACGTTTTTATGTTGTTCTGCAGTTCCTCGGTCAGCGTCGGAATCAACGCATCCGGCATTGCGCCTACGCGCGCCAGAATCTTTACCGCTTCTCCGACAACCGTCACGGAAGTCTTGCATTCCCGCACCATGGGATTTGCCTGCACATAGCGTGTGACCATTCCGTTCAGCGCGGAAACGGTCATATACGAACTGCCGGATTCCGAATGACGAACCAACACGCTGGTCGGCGTTTTCTTCCGTGAAAACAGCGCGACGAGCAAGCGTACCGAAATCGCAATCAGCACGACCGCAGCGACGGCGACGATGATGGCTGTCAGCGGATCGTTGAGGTTGGATAGCAGCGCCTGCTGCGCCGGAACATCCAGCGGAAACTGCACCGCGGCCGAGATTACGCAAAGCCCCAGCAGGATCACGACGACCGCAAGCAGACCGAGCAGAATTTTATCGACCAATTTCATAAGTGGATCCTCCCTTTTCCCAAGGCTTGTCCTGCCCGCAGGAAAAGACGATTCGTCCTTTCCGCTTCGATGTTTGCTTACTTGACGCGGTTCGGCTGTTCAACGGGCTTTTCGACAGGTTCTTCGACCTTCTTCTCCTCCGCGAAAACAACGGAATTGACCGCAATGTTGACCTCGACAACCTTCAGGCCGGTCATCGTCTCGATTGCATTCTTGACCGCGTTCTGAACGTTCTGGCAGACTTCCTGAATCCGGAAACCGTACTTCACGATCAGCGTCATATCCACAGCGCACTCGACCGAACCGACTTCCACTTTGATACCCTTGGTGTAGCTCTTCTTGCCGAGCTTCTCACCGATACCTTCAAACGCCGTTCCGCTCATGCCGTAAACGCCGTCCACCTCAGCTGCTGCCAAAGACGCAATCGTTGCAACAACATCTTCTGCAAAAACTACTTTGCCGCCCGATTCGTTACCGTCGTTCATTGCTTTGTATTCCATGCTTGATTCCTCCTTGGTTAATCTTTGGATATCACAAGCAGTATAACATCTTTCGCGGCAAAACGCAACCCACTTACACGCTCCTTTTAGAAAAAACAGGCGGTCAGAGCGCTGTGCTGATCTTCACATGATCCGCCGTTTCTCCGGTCTCCCGCAGTACGATGTCCAGAATCTGCGCTACCTGCTCATCGTTCAGCGATTCCGCGCCGACGATCACGTTCACACTTCCCGCATGCATGGAAACAATCACGTTTTCGAAGCCCTTTCCGCGGACAAGATTCTCTACGGTCAGTTCCAGTTCCATGCAGTTGATCAGATCAAGTTTCTGCCGCTGCGCATCGTTCAGCGTCTCCTTATCCGCTCCCTGCGCTACGATCGCATCGAGATACGCCAGTTCCTGTGTCCGGACGTTGTCGCGCTCCTCCCGATACGAGGCAAAGAACCCCTCTCCGCCTGCGCCGACCGTCGATACATCCGTTACGGCATTGTCCGACACGGAAGCCGACGACTTTTTGGGCACGGTGGTTTCCGTCCGGTTCAGAAGCACATTCGTCACGACCGCGGCAGCCAGCAGCAGACAGATGCCCGCGACCGTCAGAACCCGCTTGTTCAGGAACTTTCTGCATGTTTGCATCAACTGTTGTTTCATCTTAGCAATCCTCCTATTTGTTCTGATGTTTTATGGTTCATATCCCATTTCCAACACTTCGATCTGCCCCGAAGATACACCCGTCGCCGCCTGCGCCGCATGCATCAGGTTCAGCCGAACCGCCAGATCCGCAGCACCCTCCGCAACGATGACCACGCCGCGCACAACCGGTTCCTTTTCGATCAAAATGATCGGCTCCTGCCCCGCATCCGTTTTGATCGTTGCAGGTTCTACCGTGGAATGCAGGCTGCGGGACGTCGTGCTGTCCGCGCCGGAAACGGCGTCGCGAACGTCCTCCTCCGTTCTGCTTGACATGGCTGCAACGGTCTCGCCGGTCGTTTCATAGGTGATCAGCACATCGACCTTTCCCGCGCCGCGGATCTTCGATAATACGTCGATCAGGCGCTGTTCAAGCCGGTCCCGCTTAAAGGCATCCGCGTTCCGATCCGGATCCGACTGGTCGCCGAACGAACAGGAACGGTTTCCCGCATAGCAGAGCAGCAGAGCAAGCAGCAGAAGCGCCGCATACAGAAGATAGACCGACCGTTTGTCCTTTCGGATCCGTTCCCAACCCGCACGGAGTCCGCCTCGTTCCCGCTCCTGTTGCATACTATCCTCCCTGTCCCGAAAGTATGACCGAAAGTTCCGAAAAAATCGAAGCCAGATACCAAAGTCCGATTCCGACACGGACGGCGTCGAACAGCTCTCTCGGCGGAAGCAGCGCTTCGATGAGTGCCGTGACAGTGCTCAGCGCGATCAGTTTTGTCGCAAACTGCAGTACGCCGCTCAGATCGAATACCATACGCCTGTCACCAATCCGACCGACACGGCCGCAAGCACGAACACCATCAGAAGCGAAGCCGATGCGATCCGGAAAAGGTCCGCCGTATGTTCCAGCGTCTCCGCATACGCCTGCACGCCGAGCGGCGCGATCAATGCCGCACAAAGCTGCAAAGCGATCCGCTCTGTGATAAGACGCAGCAGCGGCCGCAGCATCACGCCGCCGATCAGTACGATCCCGGTCAACCCAAGCGCCGCCCGGACAGACATCACACACTGAAGCAGCGTATCCATCGAACCGGATACGATCCCTCCGACAAACGGAAGGCTTCCCGCAGCGAGCTTGGTCGTCCGAAACAGCAGCGTATCGCTTTGCACGGCAACGGTTCCCCGAAGCGCCGCGACGGCAAGATACAAGGAGGTTCCTGCTCCGAGCAGCCATTTTGCGGCACGGTGGCAGAACTGCCCGAGGGAACCGAGCCTGCGATCGGAAAAGCAGTCGGCTGCATGCAGTACCCCGCCGATCACTGCAAGCGGGAACACGAGCTTTATTACGAGTGCAATCATGCCGTCGTTCAGCAGCAGCATACCCGGACGAAGCAGCGCTCCGCTTGCCGAAAAATCAAACAAAGCGAAAAAGCCGAGAAGCGGCGGCAGAAGGTATTCCGCATCGGTTCCGATTGTAATCAGAAGCGAACGCGTCTCCGACAGCACCGGCAGCGACATGCTCATGACAAAGCAGCCGGACAGCAGACGCAGCACCGTTTCGGGCGGCTGAAAGCCGGAATCCGGCCGGATTGCCGAAAACAGGGAAAACAAAACGCCGATTCCGAGATACAGCATCAGTTTACGGAGAGCCGCCGCCGCATGGCGCATGACAGTCGACCGAATCCGTCCGTACAGCGTCTCAGCTGACGGTTCGGCACTTCCCGAGAGAAGCGCGGTCTGCAAGAAATCCGACGGAACGAATCCCAGTTCCGGATCGTTCCGTTCCGCCCACCGATCCCATTCCGAAAGATCTAGCGCCGACAGAATCGCGGAAAGCTCCTCAGGCGGTTCCCGTTCCTCCGAAAGTGTCAAAGAAGGCAGCAGCAAAAGCAGTATAAAAAGGAGCCATCTTTTTTTCATGAAGCCGCACCGCTAAGCAAGGACAGACCGGTTTCCAGCAGCGTAATCACCGCCGGAACCGCACAGGAGAGGATGCAGATCCGCCCGCCGAGTTCGAGTTTTCCGGCAGTTGCGCTTTGTCCGAAATCCCGGCACAGATTGGCGCCGAAACGCGTGAGATATGCAATCCCGGTCATTTTCAGCAAAGCCGTAAGATATGCATCCGACACGCCGTAATAGTCGCTGATCTGTCGGATCGAGCCGATCAATCCGTCCGCTCGGTTCAGCGCAAGAACAAGTATCGTGCCTGCGCTGATGATGCCTACCGGAAACGCCGCTTCCGGACGCACAGACCTCACCAGAAGCGTCAACACCGTTCCGATCAGCGCTACAAGAACCATCTTCTCCATTGTCAATAGAGCGAAAAGGTCGACCGAATCGTATTGAGCAGTTCGGAGAGCATGGAGATCATCAGCATCGTGGCTAAGATCAGACCGACAATCGCCGCGACCGTTGCAACCTCCTCCCTCCCGTTCTGCTTTAACAGTTGCACGATGACCGCCGCGAGGATCCCGATCCCTGCAACCTTGAAGAGCATTTCTATCTCCATAGAACTCCTTTACCACAGCAGTACCGCAAGTACAGCACCGCACAATGCGCCGACCGTCCGGAACAGACGGCTCTGCTCGGCGATTTTTTTTGCCGAAGCAAGGCTTTCGTTCAACCGGGCAAGCGCTGCTTCTCCGGTTGCCGCAACACCTCCCGCATCGGTTTTCTGCAGTGCGCGGAAAAAGCGATCCAGCTCTTCCCGATCCTTTGCATCGAGAGAGCCGCTCCCTGTCGGTTCCTGCCCGGAATCAACCGTGCTAAGCCGTTCCCGTACCCATCCCTCCGGCAAGCGATCGATACATTGCCGAAGCGGGAGCCTTTCCGACCGGATGCAGACCAGCAAGGCGCCGAGATCCCGGCAAACGGTTTCAAGCATCCGGCAGCGTTCCTCGGCCCTGTGAGAGCGATCCGTTCCGATCCAAAAACAAACCAGAAATACCAATCCGATTCCGAGCGTTTTCAGCATATTGGTTCCTTTCCCTGCAAAACGAGCCCGTCCGCATCGTAAACCGTCCATGCCGCGGCTGCGCCGTACTGTTTTTTGAGCAGCACAACCCGGTCGAAGATCCGTTCCTTCAACATGCGCCGCATCGGCTCCTTTCGCAGCAGATTATCCCTGCTCCCAGCGTGCGCCGTAGCGAGAATCCGGACACCGCAGCCGCTCGCGATTCGGACTGCTTCCAGGTCGCGCGGATCCGACAGTTCATCCGTTGCAACAATCTCCGGCGACAGTGCTGCAACCGCGCGTTCGATCGCATCGGCTTTCCGCAACCCGGCAAGAACATCGGTGCGCGGACCGAGATCAAACGGACAGCTTCCGTCTGCAGCGCCGCACAGTTCATACCGTTCATCCGCCGCGCAGACGCGCATCGGTCGGATTCCTTTCAGCCCGTACGAAACCGTTCGGATCAGATCGCGCAGCAGCGTTGTTTTTCCGTATCCCGGCGGCGAAAGCAAAAGTGTGGAAGCGATCGTGCCGTCCTGCATCAAGAACGGAAGCAGAGCATCCGATGCTCCGATCACTTCCCGGACGATCCGGATGCAGAATCCGCTGACCGCCGTATGCCGGTTTGTGCCCTGCTCGGTCCGGAAGCATCGGCCGGCGACGCCGATCCGATAGCCGCCCGCCGCGGTGACAAACCCGTGTTCCAGTTCCCGCTCAAACGCGTAGACGGATCGGTCGCAAAGCGTGCTCAGAAGGTCTTCGCACCCGCGAAGGGAGAGCATCGGCGTACCGTTGATTCCATACACCAACCTGTCATGATCCGGAAAGACCAGCTGCATCGGCCGATCCGCACGGAGACGGATCTCCAGCAACCGTTCCTGTTCCGGGATCTCCCGGAGCACTGCCTGCACCTTCTGCGGGAGTTTCGGCAGCAATTCTGTTTTCCATCGTTCCATGCTCGTCCCTTCCATGTTCCTACTGTATGCTTGATAATAGCCATATATGAAAAGAACCGCAGCCGAAAAGCTGCGGTTGTAAGGTTCGGTCTGTTACAGAAGGTTCCGGAAACTCATGCCGGTCGTCCGTTCGGCTTCCGGCTTTTCGCCACGGAGAACGCTTTCAAAAAGCGCTTTTGCCTCCTCCTTCGTTTCGATCGTAAGGTGAATCTGATAGTAATCCAGTTCGGGCAGGCGTTTGTCCGCGGTGTCGTACAGAACGCTGTTCAAAAGCGTGGAGTATTGTCGCTGATGACAGACGATCGGGAACGTTCTCCCGGTACGATCCGTGAGGACCGGCGAACCGTTGCAGGCACCGCATCCGGTTGCCGTTCGCGCAGGGCAAGAGCGGAACTGCATCAGCGGCAGCCGACCCGCAACGATGCAGCCGAGCGGTATAGAGCTATGGAGATCTCTCATCTTCGGATAGGACAGCTCAAAGGATACGGTCAGACTCTCAAAGCCAAGCGCTGCATACTGCTCGCAGGCAAGACGGTTGGTAACGTTCAGTCCGAACGCACCGTGCAGGCGCATCCCGGCTTCCCGCGCAGGACGAACCATGCCGATGTTGCCGAGCATGGCATCCCTGACACCGAGCGCATACAGGGATTTCAGCTGTTCCGAAAGCCGTTCCTCATCCATCGGGTAGCACAAATCCGGCAGTTCGCACCAGATGGATTCATCGATCAGTTCCGGATGCGCAAGAAGCTGCTCGACCGGCAGCGTCCGAACCGCGATCGCCGGATGCGAAAAGACCTGCTCCGCGTTTGCAAAGCGCACGATGTATTTGGGATCGTTCGCGTGACGTCCCGAACCGTGCAGCGAAAGGTTCGGCGTGCGGATCGTCCGCCGGGGTGTTTTTTCACGTAACGCAAGAAGTTTTTCGAGTGCTTCCCTGCGCAGCGCGTTCAGTACAGAGGAAGGCACCATCAGTCCCGGATCGATCTCGGCGGTTATGTTCGTTACGAAAAAAGGCGTACCGCCGGTTTTGGCGACGCTGCGTCCGACCGATTCTTTCGTCGCCGGCGTCGTTCTGGCAATCTGCGGCGCTTCGCCCTGCAACGTCACTGCGTTTGTTCCGTCTGAAACGGACAAGCAGACCGGTTGTCCTTCGCGTATGGACAGATTGACGGAAACCGGAACCGAAGCGCGTTCGCTGCGGTACAGTTCCCGATAGGACGAAAGGACCTCTTTGGAACGGTCGGCATCCTCCTGCGAGCGGGTTCCGAACATCGTATGATTCCGCTTTCCCGTATAATAGCCGTCGGTGAATCCGCTGCGGGAAAAGACGGCACGCAGTCCGTCTACGGAATACGTCTCTCCGTCGCGCGCACGGCGCGCGGCGTCCACGGTTGCCGCAACATATTCCGGTCGTTTCAGCCGCCCTTCAATTTTGAACGAAGTCACGCCGATCCGGGATAGTTCTTCGAGATGATCCAGATGCGACATGTCCTTCAGGGACAGACAGTTTTGCGCGCCGTTGCATACAAACGGCAGACGGCAGGGCTGGGCGCACGTTCCGCGATTGCCGCTGCGCTCGCCAAGGCTTGCCGACAGATAGCACATGCCGGATGCACTCATGCAAAGTGCGCCGTGCACGAATACCTCGAGTTCGGCATGCGTCTGCTCCCGGATCTTTGCAATCTCCGTGCCGGTCAATTCCCGTGCAAGAACCACGCGAGAAAAACCGAGCTGTTCCAGTTCCGTTACCCCGGCCGCGTTATGAACTGCCATCTGCGTCGAAGCGTGCAACGCAAGATCGGGACAGATCGCTTTTGCGAGCGGAACGACTGCCATATCCTGTACGATGATGCCGTCTGCGCCGCTTGCTGCAATATCGGTCAGCGTGTCAGCAACGTTTGCAAGTTCTTCATCGCGCAGCAGCGTATTGACCGTGACATAGACCCGCACATTGCGAGCGTGACAATACTGCACCGCATGAAGCAGCGCATCGCCCTCGAAAGAGCCTGCGCCGCGACGCGCGTTGCAGCTGCCCGATCCGAAATACACGGCGTCCGCACCGCTGCGCACCGCTGCGATTAACGCCTCTTCCGAGCCGACTGGCGCTAAAATTTCCGGTAAACGATTCATAGCTTCTCTCCCGTACCGCATTATATCGGGTTTTGATGCGCATTGCAACGAAAAACAGGCTTGCAAGAAACGAAATTTTTGCTATACTAAGGAAAAAGACCGATTGAGGGAGTAATTATGGAAGAAAACGAACTGCATCCGGAAGCGGAGCAGACTGCCGCGTCAAAGGCTCCGGAGCCGGAAAAGCCCTATAAACGTCGTTTTGGCGACCGCAAGGACGGGCGGCTGATCCGCTCGCTGCCTGCGATGAACCGTGTCGCACTGTATATCATGCCGAACCGCAACGGTTCGAGCGTTTATTTTCACGATTCCTTTGAAATCACCGAGGTAGAAAACTATATCCGAAAAAAGCGCAAGCAGGGTCTCAAAGGTTTCGGCATCATGCATGTGCTGCTTGCGGCTTATGTGCGCGTCGTCTCACAGCGTCCCGGTGTAAACCGGTTCCTGTCCGGGCAGAAACTGTTTGCGCGTGACAACGATATTCAGATTCTTCTGACCGTCAAGCGGGAAATGACGCTCGAAGCCGAGGAAACCATCGTCAAGATGCATTTCTCCCCGACCGATACCGCGGACATCGTCTACGAAAAGCTGAATAAGCTGCTCGAGGAAAGCCGCGAGGAGAACGCTGACAGCGATTTCGACAAGACGGCAGGTTTTATTGCGCATATTCCCGGCGTTCTGCTGAAGTTTTCCATCTGGTTCCTGAAGCTGATCGACTACTTCGGCCTGCTGCCGAAATCCCTGCTGGAAGTCAGCCCGTTCCACGGATCGTTCTTCATCACCTCGATGGGGTCGCTCGGCATTCCTCCGGTCTATCATCACCTGTATGATTTCGGCAACGTCCCTGCCTTCATGTCGTTTGGCGCAAAGCGAAAGGAGACCGAACTGAAACCCGACGGCACGCCGGCGACAAAAAAGTACGTCGATTACACGGTTGTGTGCGATGAGCGCATCTGCGACGGGTTCTACTATGCTTCTGCTTTCAAACTGATGCGCAGCTACATCCGCAATCCGCACCAGCTTGACGTTCCGCCGGAAACCGTCATGCGCGACATCGACTGACCATGGCAAAGCAGCGTAAACACCAGTTTCTGACCTCCGCCAAGGCGAAGCTGATCGAACTGGTTCTGGTGATCGCGATCGTGATCATTCTGACCGTGTTTGGACTTTTGAATCGCGACGCGTTCTGCCGTGGCACACAATATGCCCCGTCCGAAGAACAGCGCACCGCTGCGGAACCGGCCAAAGTGCCGACGGATCCTGCATTATACGATGAGATTCTGACCGCTTTTTCGGAAGCTTCGTTTGCCTTGCAGGACGATCAAACCGTCCTATGCCCCGACGGTTCCGTATGGAGCTGCGAGATCGAACAGGATGCCAGCAATATGCGCTCCATGGAACTGCTCGTTCCGCTGTTTGCCGATCTCAAGGAGACCTCCGAGCTTGCCAAGGCGTTCAACCGGCAGAACGAAGCGATCCGGCAGATGCTGTTGGATCTGTTTGAAAAGGTGTATCCGGCGCTCGGCGGCAAGTTCTCCGATGCGGAAACATTTGTGCGCGGCTGTGAAGCCGCTGCAAAGTCGCAAAAGTCCAAAACGTTCCGCACGAAGGCGTATGCGATTCAGGTGTTCCCGTCCGATGACGGACTCCGGATCCTGATTCGGAGCAGCGGCGGCTGATCGGAATTCGAAAAAATGTCGCAAGTTTTTTGAAATTTGTTCTTGACAGAATCCGCTCTTGTGCCTATAATGAATAGGCACGCCAAAGTAGCTCAGTCGGTAGAGCGACGCACTCGTAATGCGTAGGTCAGGGGTCCGAGTCCCCTCTTTGGCTCCATGTTCGAGGCGTAGCGCAGTTTGGTAGCGCGTTTGGTTCGGGACCAAAAGGCCGCTGGTTCAAATCCAGTCGCCTCGACCAGAAAAACCCGCTTGCTCGGCAAGCGGGTTTTGTTGTTTTCATTTTTTACTGAAAGGAACGCCTATGAAAAAACGCACACA
>CADAQS010000034.1 GCA_902790115.1 uncultured Eubacteriales bacterium
CGAAGTTCTCAGCATCTTTTCCTCAGTCATTTTTTCAAAAAGATGCTGTATCGAATGTCGACCACCAGGCAAAAAACGCGCACAACCGCTCTTGACAGTATGAGAAAGTTAGGTTAAAATATAGTCAACTTCATTTTAACGTTAAAAGGAGCGGAATGATGATCTATATCCGTCGTGAACTGGAACGCAAGTTTTTGCGTATGAGTGAGGCATTCAAGGCGGTCATGGTGGTCGGTGCGAGACAGGTCGGCAAATCCACCATGCTGAAGCAGCTCGCAAAGGATCAGAATCGTGCCTATGTCACGATGGACGATACGCAGCTTCGGCAGTTTGCTCAGTCGGATCCGAAGCTGTTCCTGCAGACCTATCGCCCGCCGATTCTGATCGACGAGGTTCAGAAAGCGCCCGAACTGTTTGAACGCATCAAAATCCTTTGCGACGAGAGTGAAGAAAAGGGTCTGTTCTGGCTGACCGGATCGCAGAGCAAAAAGCTGATGAAGAAAGCCGGCGACTCCCTTGCCGGCCGCCTCTGTGTTCTGAAGATGTACAGCCTTTCGCAGCATGAACTTCTGGGGATCTATCCGGAGAATGATATCGACTTTTCTTTCTCCGCATGGGCGGACCGGAAGCGGATGTTCCCGGAGAACAACATCGTCGATACGTTTGAGCGGATCTGGCGCGGAGGCATGCCCGACGTACAGGCGTTGGATCCGGAACAGATGCAGGAATACTTCAATTCCTACATCGAGACCTATCTGATGCGCGACGCCGTCGACGACAACGGAATCACCGATACGGAAGGGTTCCGTAAGTTCTTAAGAGCATGCGCGGCTTTTACGGGGCAGCTTTTGAATTACAATGATCTTGCGGTTTCCGCAGGTGTAACCGGCGCCACGGCGAAGGAGTGGGTGAAAATCCTGCAGTCGATGGGCATTATCACGCTGCTGGAGCCGTATTCTTCCAATGAGCTGAAACGGCTGATCAAGACGCCGAAGCTGTATTTCTGCGATACCGGACTCTGCGCGTATCTGTCCTCGTGGACATCCCGGGATGTTCTGATGAACGGAGCCGTCGCGGGGCATTATTATGAGAATCATGTGGTCGGCGAGTTTGTTCGGAACATCGCTTACGGGAAGAACAAGGTCAATCTCAATTTCTACCGGGATCAGAACACGAAAGAGATCGATCTCATCGTAGAAGAGAACGGCGTTCTGCATCCGGTGGAGATCAAAAAAGCGAGCGAACCGGATCGCAAACTGCTGCGCGCGTTTTCCGTTTTGAAAGAAACCGAAAAGCACGTCGGAAACGGCGGTATTGTCTGCATGACGGACGTGCCGCTTCCGATTGACGAAAAAAACAGCTTTATTCCGTCGAATATCATATGAGAGAAAGATAAGCGTTGCAATAGACAAGAATCCAGAACTGCTCAAAATCCACGTTTTTGGAATGGTAGATGCGACAAACATAAACGAAATACGGCTTTTTCCGAATGCGTTCAGGACCAAAGAAGAGCTTATAAGGACTATAATACACGAAAAGACGCACGTCGAACAATATAGACTGTACGGTACAGGAGAGGTTATAAAGAATCCGGTACGTTTTGAAACGGAGGCATGCAATACAGAAAACGCCTTTATTGAAAGGTTGAAAAAGGAGAGGAAATTGTGATTAACTGGCCGAAGGTTATTATTGATTATCACAAAACAGGGAAAGCACTTTGCCCGAAATGCGGTGCCAAATTGGACATCGAGGTTTATACTGACACAGACAAAGACTCCCCGTATGTTTACAACGGAAAAAAATGCACTGTGTTCAAGTGTAATCGCTGCGACATTCCGCTCGTGGATTCAATGATCGACGCGGTCGATTGCGCGGTTAACCAGGACGTTTCCGAAAGAATGCTGAAACCAAGCGCTACGAATGAGCGCTATCTTGTAAAAGACGATTGGCGCGATATATGCTTATCGTGTAAGAACCACGCAGAATAAAAGCACCTGAACGGTGCTTTTTTTATACCTCTCTTCCATAAAACGCGGCAGTTTTTGTCATGGGCTGCCGCACCTCCTTACCATAGGAGCGGACCGATCCTCCGCTCCTTTTTCTATGCACTTTTCCCAAAAGGGATTAAGGAATAGCCGACGGGCATTGTACGGAATTCACAGCCGACGGGCTATAAACGGATGTTACATGTTTTCAATAAAGACTAAACAGCCAATCAAAAACGCTCCCAATACGGGAGCGTTTCTTTCTGCTCAATGGATCCGGTTGACCGGCCGCGGTATCTCTTTTCGGGAAACGGTGACCTGCGTCCCCAAAAGGATCGGGAGATGGGTTTTTGCGAATTCAACCAGATCCGTCCTCACGGGAAACGGACGAAAGGGCAATCTCAGAGAAATCCCCGCTTGCCGCTCTCATATGAGGACGGCGATTTTTGTTTCTGGGGGATTGAAAAATCACCGCGGGAATGGTAAACTTTTATGGATGGATTGGAATCGACAGAGGGGAACCGCGGGAAGCAAAAAACGTTTCCATACGACTTGTTGACGTTTCCGTGCGGTAAGGCGGATCCCTGCCGGCCCTTCTGCGATCCCGAAAACGAAGCCGTGAGAAATCTCCGGCGTTCCTTTGGATCGGAGGAACGCCCGGACGAAATCCCCTCTGTGCCGAAACGGTCACACGGAAGAAACTTCAATCATTCATGCCGGTTCAAGGAGGAAACGAAACCATGTTGCATTGGAACAATCTCGATACGCTGACGGCTTTTGAAAAGCTGAAAGCAAAAAAAGGCAGCGTCAACCTGCAGGAAGCGATGGCGGGCGAAAGCGGTGCAAAGCGCGTTTATCAGTACACGGTGCCGATGGCCTGCGGACTTGCCTACAACTACGCGGCAAAGGCCGTAGACGACGAACTGCTCTCCATTCTGAAAGAGCTTGCCCGGGAGGCGCAGCTGGAGGAGAAGTACGCCGCGCTGTACAACGGCGAAAGGATCAACACCGGTGAAAAGCGTCTGGTGCTGCACCAGCTGACAAGAGGTCAGCTCGGAAATGCCGTGATCGTGGACGGCGTGGACAAGTACGCGTTCTATACCGGCGAGCAGAAAAAGGCGGCGGAGTTTGCCCGGAAGGTTCATGCGGGAGAGATCGCCAACGCGGACGGCGAGAAATTCACGACCGTTGTGCAGATCGGTATCGGCGGAAGCGATCTGGGACCCCGCGCCATGTATCTGGCGCTGGAAAACTGGGCCAGAGAGAACGGCGCATTCCGGCTCGAAGCCCGTTTTATCAGCAACGTGGATCCCGACGACGCAGCGAACGTGCTGAAATCGATCGACCTGAAGCACAGTCTGTTCGTGCTGGTTTCGAAGTCCGGCACAACGCTTGAAACGCTGACCAACGAAACCTTTGTGAAAAACGCGCTGATTGGCGCGGGACTGGACCCCTCCAGGCACATGGTCGCCGTCACCAGCGAGACGTCACCGCTCGCAAAATCCGATGCCTATCTGGCGGCGTTTTTCATGGACGACTTCATCGGCGGGCGCTATTCCTCCACTTCCTGCGTCGGCGGCGTGGTACTGTCGCTGGCGTTCGGTCCGGAAGTGTTCGCGCGCTTCTTAAGCGGTGCGCACGCGGCGGATCTGACTGCAAAAGAGAGCGATCCTCTGAAGAATCCCGCTATGCTTGACGCGCTGATCGGCGTATATGAGCGCAACGTACTGGGCTATCCGGTCACCGCCGTGCTGCCCTATTCGCAGGCGCTCAGCCGTTTCCCCGCGCACCTGCAGCAGCTCGACATGGAGTCCAACGGCAAGCACGTCAACCGCTTCGGCGAGCCGGTCGCTTATCCCACCGGGTCTGTCATTTTCGGCGAACCGGGCACCAACGGTCAGCATTCGTTCTATCAGCTCCTGCACCAGGGGACCGACGTCGTTCCGCTGCAGTTTATCGGATTCCGTAAAAATCAGGCGGGAATGGACGCGGACATTCAGGGCAGCACAAGCCAGCAAAAGCTGTGCGCCAATGTCGCTGCGCAGATCATGGCCTTTGCCTGCGGCAAGCAGGACAAAGATCCCAACAAGAGCTTTGCGGGCGGCCGTCCCTCCAGCATCATTATCGGGGAACAGCTTACGCCGGAATCCCTCGGCGCGCTGCTGGCGCACTTCGAGAACAAGGTGATGTTCCAGGGCTTCTGCTGGAACGTGAACAGCTTCGACCAGGAGGGCGTGCAGCTGGGCAAAGTGCTGGCCAAGCGCGTGCTGGCACACGAAACCGACGGTGCGCTGAAGGCCTACAGCGAACTGCTGACCATCTGATCCGTTCCCGGCCGAAACAAAAGGAGCCTGCATGCGAACCGTGCCCGAATCCCGGTCACGGGTGCAGGCAAAAAGGAGGTATGCAGCGATGGATCCGGCAACTTCTGAAAACAACCCGGCGCACGCGCCGCAGCCCGCGGCTTTGATCGTGCGGAACCTGTTCGCCCTGTTGACGGCGCTTCTGTTTTTGCTATCCTTTTTCCTGCATTCGCATCATCTTCTGATCCGCGGCGTCGCGTACTGCTTCGGCGCCTTCGCGTATCTTGCGGAGCTGATCGAGCTCACGAAGGCCTTCCGCGTCCGGCGGCGGTTTCACGACATCTTTATGGCGGTATGCTTCGGCGGACTGTATCTTCTGCTTGCCGCCTCCTACCTGATGGACCATTACGCCCAGTAGGTTGATCCAGGCGAAAGCCTTCCGGGAAACAATTCCAAATCCCGGAAAGAGGAGCGGCGTCGTCCGCTCCTTTTGCGGCTGTCCTAAAAGGGGGCAGACCATTTGCGGCAAGGCAAAAATCCATGCTATTTGCAGGAAAAAAGGTGCAAGACTGCACCTTTTTTGCATATCTGCCGCAAAAGATTCGTTTTTTCGTTCCGTCCAGAACCATAGTCGCTGCGCGTCGCTGCGCTTCTTCCACGCCTTGTTTCGGTCGCAGCGTCCGTACAGCCTTCGGGCGAAAAATCCGAATTCCGAGGCACTTTGTCAAGGGGGGATTTCAAAAGCACAGTCTTTGCGAAAAGGCTGTGCTTTTTCCACTTTTTTTTTACAATGCTTAATATGATATAGATGATACGTCGATTTTCTTTAAATAATACCAATATGGTACGTCTTGCAGTTTAGTCCAATAGTTATCCTCACTTGAATGCAAAGCATCATAGAAAGTGGTTCTTTCCATTCCTCCGAACCCGTTTTGCGCCGAATAATCAATTGTGATGCCTACATACTTTTTCTTTTCCTCTTCACTCATCCACGATGATGTTGGCTCATGAAATTTAACCCCATGAATTTGTAATGATGCTGGATTTTTTAGTTGCCCCTTAAGGTGTTTTATAGCTAACTGATAAATTAATTTAGCCCTGAACAATATTTGGCATTCTTCAATATACTGTGCTGAATCTTTATAGCTTTTAATCTGTTCGAATTTAGACTCTGCACCATCGAAGTTACATTTTTCCATCCTCTCTTTTGCTTCTTGATAGATATCTTCGTTTTTCTCCTCTTGGGATTTTACATATGGCGTTTCTGTCGGTGCTTCGGTTTCTGCCGGTCCAATATGGATTGTGATGCTTTTACAAGAACAAAGGATGATTAGGAAAACTGCTACAAGAGAAAGACACACTATGCGCTTCATTGCTTCTTATCCTTTCTGAAAAACACGATTTTTTCCTGTACGGTCATTGAGTATCCCAACTGCTTGCATTTTTTAGCAAGCGCAGATCTTTTCAAAATATAATCTATCTTTTTCGGTAATGGAATACCCGTCTTTTTTTCATATTGCTCATCTGTTAATGAAAAGTCTTTGTTAGAAGCGAATAACGAGTTTAAGTTTTCTAATTTCGGATGTTTGCCCATACCCTTTCTCCTTTTTTCTTTCATTATAGTCTCGCTAACGACTATAGTCAAGAAAGAAATCAGAAAATACAATGCAATCATGGAGGTGAAAATATGATCGTCTATGAGCCGTTTTGGAATACATTGAAAGCGTCCGGTGAATCGACTTATACGTTGATTGTAAAGCATCATCTATCCAGTTCGACCATAGACAAGCTGCGAAAGAACAAACCATTAAATACGACAACAATAAACGACTTATGTCGAATCTTGGATTGTTCAGTAGAGCAAATCATGCAATATGTACCTTCAAATACAGATCAGATATTATAAACGGAATGCAGATGATGCAATCCGTTTTCCTTTGTATGGGAAATCCATACGCACGTCCCGATGCATCAGGGTATCACCGCCGCATGGTGGTGTATAAGTGCGCTCTTACGGAAAAAAGAGGCTTCCCCTTGAGGGGAAGCTGGCAACGAAGTTGACTGATGAGGTGTTGCTTACTCGAATCCGACACCTCATCCGCCTCGTTCCTCGGCACCTTCCCCTCAAGGGGAAGGCTTTTTTCTTCGGCAAGTTTGAAAACACCCTCTGGAGAATCACTCTTCTGCCGCCCTTTTGGAACAGCCGGCAGCAGCATGTCAAACGTATTTAACGCGCTGTTTTTGAAATTGCCCGCGCCGCGGCAGATCGGCGTGCGCGCCGCATACACTTTTTCGGAGGTGATCGGATGCTTTGGATGATCGTTTTGGTGCTGATCGGGCTGATCGCGTTTCCCGAACGCGCGGCGGCGGCCGCCGCGGAGGGCGCGACGTCGTGGTGGCTGCATGTGGTTCCGGCGCTGACGCCGCATCTGGTGCTGACCGGACTGCTGCTCAAAAGCGCGCCGGCAGGGGGACGCTGCGGGCCGTTCCACCCGGTCGCGGTGCGCGCGCTGCTGCTCGGCGCTGCCGGCGGCTACCCTGCGGGCGCGCGCGTGATCGGCGCCGAAGCCGACCTGACCGACCGGCAGCGAAGGCGGTTTCTGCTGCTTTCGAGCCTGCCCAACCCGGCGTTTTTGATCTCGGTCGTCGCGGTCGGGCTGTTCGGACGGAGCGAGACCGCGCTGCCGCTTTGCGGCGCGGTGTACGGTGCGGCGCTCGTGCTGTTTCTGCTGCTCGGAAGAGGCGGCGCGGCGGGGAACGCAAAGCGTCCGAAACGGCTTTCCGCCGCCGACGTTGCCGACGCGATCGGCGCCGCGGGCGAGGCGATCGTGCGGATCGGCGTGTGCATCGTGCTCTGCCGGGTGCTGCTCGCCCTTTTGGAAGGCGCGGGCGCGGTGCGCCTGCTTGCGGCGATCCTGCCGGCGTCGGAAGAAACGCTGACGGCGCTGCTGTCCGGGTTTTTGGAGATGAGCAGCGGCTGCGCGCTCGCCGCCCGCCTGCCCGTCCCGTTTTCGCTGCGGCTCGGGCTCTGCGCGTTCTTTTCGATGTTCGGCGGGCTGTCGATCCTGCTGCAGATCCGCAGTTTTTCGAACATCCCGTCGCTTTGGCGCTTTTTGCTCGAGCGGCTGCTCCTTGCGGCGGCGGCAGGCGCGCTCTGCTGTGGGCTCTGCCGGCTGCTGCCGGTTGCGGCGGCGGAGGCGATGGCAGGTCCGCATGCGGTTTTGCGGCGCGCCGGGACGCTGCTCGAACTTGTGATCTCCGGCGGATTCGGACTGCTCTGCGGGGTGTATTTTGCCCTTTTGACGCGATCGGCGCCGAAAAAGCGGCAACCGGGTGACAACGCCCGAACGGTGTGATATAATCGGATCACCCCGAAGGAAAGGAGCGTCCCTATGCGCCGCCGGATCGTCAAAGCGATCTTCCTGCTGCTGCCGTTTCTCGTTGTGATCGGCGCGCCGCTGTACCTGCTGCTGATCGCGCTGTCGGACGCGATCGACGCTTCGCCAAAGCCGATGCTGTTATTCGGCTGGCTGTTTGCCGGCGCGCTGATGCTGCTGCTTTTGTATCTTTTCGGGCGGCTGCTGTACCTGAAGCGGCGCGGCGGACGCAAGCTGTCGTACGGCGACCGCTATCTCGACACGGCCGAGCTGCGCTCCGAGGTCACGCTCGCCTTTGGCATGGCGGTGAACCTCCTCTATGCCGTGTTCAAGCTGATCGCCGCCGGATACTTCCATGCGCTGCTGTTTGCGGCGGAAGCGTTCTACTACCTGATCCTGTCCGCGATCCGGCTGCTGCTCGTCTTTCACGCCTATCTCGGGCGGCGCACCGGAAAAGGCGCGGCATATGCCTGGAAAAACTATCGCCGGTGCGGCTGGCAGCTGCTGCTGCTCGAGTTTGCGATGACCTTTGTGATCCTGCAGTCGCAGCGGCAGAGCATCGACTATGTGAACCTGAGCGCGCTCGTGTACGGGTCGGCGGCGTGGGCGTTCTACCGTCTGACCGCCGCGATCGTGCAGCTGATCCGGTTCCGCGGTTCCGACCGTCCGCTTTTGTCCGCGTCCAAGCTGATCAATCTGTCCGCGGCGCTGCTGTCGATCTACGTTCTGCAGAACACGCTGCTGCTGCACTTCGGCGACGAGGAAGCGTTCCGCCTCCGGATGAACCTGATCTTCGGATCTGCGGTCGCGCTGACCGTGATCCTGATCGCCCTTTCGATGATCGTCCGCGGCAGCCGGAACCTTCGAAGCCTTACCGGCTCCCTGTCCGCCGAAAAAGGAGGAACCGTATGAAAAAATCACCCGATCCCGCCGCTTTGGAAACCGTAAAAGCGCGCGTGCTTGCCGACACGACGATCGTGCCCGAGGGCTTTTCGGTCGATCTTTCCAGGGATCTTACGGCGTGGAACGCTCTACGGCGAACGCTCGGGGGAAGGGCGCTCTGCCGCGCCGCGGCAGACGTGCTGTGCGCGGCATACCGGGAGACCTACGGGCGGGAGTTTCTGTTTTCCGAAGCGTGCGTCGCGTTCGAGCTTTGCTATCATCTCGACGCCTATCTGTACACGCAGGGACTTCGGCGCCTGCGGCATGTGACGACGCTGCTGTTTTCGAAGGCGCGGCTTGCGCGCTCGTGCCGCACGGTCGAGATCGACGTCCGGGACGCCTATCTCTGGAAGCAGCGGCTGATGTTCCGCTACTTTTTCGGCGTCCGCAAAGCTCTCCGACGCACGCCGCTCGATCCGTACGCCCTGCGTTTGGGAAACCGTCTTGTGCGGGTACCGTTTGGAAAAAAGAGACGGGGATCCTGACCGATCCGAAAAGAAAAGCGCTTCCCCTGCGGGAAGCGCTTTGCTGCTTTTGTCAGAAAGCCATGCTCGTCAGTACGCCGGCGACGATGGCGAAGATCAGATACAGCGCCATGATCACGACGAGAATAATGCCCGTGACGAACGACTGCAGACCGAGGATGTGCGCGACGATCGACATCGGCGGGCGGCGGATCGCGGCCGCTCTTGCGTCAAGCGCGACGGACTTTGCGCGCTGCCACGCCTGATAGCCGAGTACGAGCATCACGATGCCCGCAACGAGCAGCATGGCGAGCAGGATCGCGACGAAAACGAACACGCCCTGCGGGGAATCCTCGACCTTTCCGCTGAACACGTAGGGGAAGAACATCGCGAAGAACACGATCTCCGAGACGACGACGGCGGCAGACGGGATCGCCGCCGAAAGGATGCCGCGGATCAGCGCGGACTTGGAACGCGCGCGAAGCGTCTGCGCGTCGGAAAGAATGCTTTGCTCCATGGATACTGCCTCCGGCCGGATGTTGTTTCGGAATTCGTTCGGAACGGAAAGCGGAGACCTTGGCGGTCTCCGCAGTCGGGTTTGTTACTTGGTGCCGAAGATGCGGTCGCCCGCGTCGCCCAGGCCCGGAACGATGTACGCATGCTCGTTGAGCTTTTCGTCGAGCGCCGCGCAGTACAGCTTGATGTTCGGATGGTCCTTCATGACGCGCTCCACGCCCGGCTTCGCCGCGATCAGGCAGACGAGGCGGATGTCCTTGCAGCCGTAGCGGTTCTCGAGGATGTCGATCGTCGCGGTCAGGCTGCCGCCGGTCGCAAACATCGGTTCGAGCACGATGACGGTGCTTTCGGCGACGTCGGCGGGCAGCTTGCAGTAATATTCGACAGGCTCGTGCGTTTCCGGATGGCGATAGAGGCCGATGTGCCCGACGCGCGCGTTCGGCAGCAGCGACGTGACGCCATCGACCATGCCCAGTCCTGCGCGCAGGATCGGAACGAGCGAGATCTTCTTGTCGGACAGAACCTTGGTCTTGGTCTTTGCGATCGGCGTTTCGATCTCGGTCTCGACGAGCTCGAGATCCTTGGTGACTTCGTAAACCATCAGCATCGCCAGCTCCTTGACGAGCGTGCGGAAATCCTTCGTGCCGGTGTTCTTGTCGCGCAGAAGCGAGATTTTGTGCTGGATCAGCGGATGATCGAATACAAATACGTTTTCAGCCTGCATAAACAATCTCCTTTGAAATTTTTTTCAGTATACCATACTTTTGATGGGCGCGCAACGCTTTTTGTCGATCCCGGACGGTTTTTTTGCGCGAAGGCTTTTGGCGCGTTTTCGGGGCGCGGCGCGGCGAATCCGCCCGCAGGGTTATAAAACCCAAAAGTTTTTTGAAATAGCAAAAATTATTTTGTTTTTTCGGTTGCTTTTCCCGTGCAAATGGGCTACAATGCAGGTAAAGAGGGAGTAAATCCCGCTTCAAAAACGACAAAGGAGTTATGCAATGAAGTACGATCGCGTTTACAACTTTTCGGCAGGCCCCGCAACGATGCCCGTTGAGGTTCTGGAGGAAGTCGCAGCGGAAGTGTTGAACTATCGCGGCAGCGGCATGAGCGTCATGGAAATGTCGCACCGCTCCAAGGTCTTTCAGCAGATCATCGACGAAGCCGAAGCGGATCTTCGCGAGCTGATGCAGATCCCCGACAACTATAAGGTTCTGTTCATCCAGGGCGGCGCAACGCTGCAGTTCTCCGCGATCCCGCTGAACCTGTGCCGTAACGGCGTATTCGATTACATCGTCACCGGCGCGTGGTCGAAGAAGGCCGCGGCCGAGGCGAAAAAGTACGGCAAGGTCAACGTCATCGCCTCGAGCGAGGACCGCAACTACAGCTACATTCCGGACTGTTCCGATCTGCCGATCGATGAAGACGCCGACTACGTCTACATCTGCGAGAACGAGACGATCCACGGCACGACTTATCCGAAGCTCCCGAACACCAAGGGCAAGATCCTCGTCGCCGACCAGTCGAGCATGTTCCTCAGTAAGCCCTGCAACGTTTCCGACTACGGTCTGATCTACGGCGGCGTGCAGAAGAACGTCGGCCCGGCGGGTCTTGCGATCGTGATTATCCGCGAGGATCTGATCCGCGACGACATCGACCCCAAGACGCCGATCTACCTCCGCTACGACACGCACGCCAACGCCGGCTCGATGTACAACACGCCGAACTGCTGGGCGATCTACGTCTGCGGCAAGGTCTTTAAGTACCTCCTCAAATACGGCGGTCTCGAAGCGATGGCGCGCCGCAACGAGGAGAAGGCGAAGATCATGTACGACTTCCTCGATCAGTCCAAGCTGTTCCATGGCACGGTCGAGAAGAAGGACCGCTCCTTGATGAACATCCCGTTCGTCACCGGCGACAAGGACAAGGACGCGGCGGTCGTTGCGGCGACCAAGGCGGCCGGGTTCGACAACCTCAAGGGACACAAGAGCGTCGGCGGTCTGCGCGCGTCGATCTACAACGCGATGCCCAAAGAGGGCGTCGAAGCGCTCGTCGAATTCCTGACCAGATACGAAGCCGAAAACGCATAAGGAGGAAGCAGACATGGTACGCATTTTAGCATCCGACGGTATGGAAAAAGGCGCGGTCGCCGCACTCGAAGCCAAAGGCTGCGTCGTCGATCAGCAGTTCTACGATCCCGAAGCGCTCAAGGAAGCGGTCAAGCAGTACGACGTGCTCGTCGTCCGCTCCGCGACCAAGGTCCGCGTGCCGCACATCGACGCGGCAAAGGAAGCCGGAAAGCTCAAGCTCGTCATCCGCGGCGGCGTCGGCGTGGACAACATCGACGTCCAATATGCCGAGGAGAACGGCATCACCGTGCGCAACACGCCGCGCGCCAGCTCGCAGTCGGTTGCGGAGCTCGCGCTCGGCCACATGTTCGCCTGCGCGCGCTTTCTCTCGATCGCCGGTCACACGATGCGCGAGGACAAGTGGGAGAAGAAGGCCTACGCCAAGGGCATCGAGCTGCAGGGACGCACGCTCGGCATCATCGGCTTCGGCCGCATCGGACAGCACCTCGGCGTCATGGCGAAGGCGATCGGCATGCACGTCATCGCCTACGACATCTATCACGTCGAAGGGCTCGAGGAAAAGCTCGGCATCCCGTACGTCGAGATGGACGAACTGCTCCAAAAGTCCGACTTCATCAGCGTCCATGCCCCGGCGGTGGACGGCGGCGCGATCATCAACGCGGAAACGATCGCGAAGATGAAGGACGGCGTCTGCATCATCAACACCTCGCGCGGCAAGAACGTCGATGAGGACGCGCTGCTTTCGGCGCTCGAATCCGGCAAGGTCCGCGCGGCGGGTCTCGACGTGTTCGCAACCGAACCGGCGACCAACCACGCGCTCTATTCGCATCCGATGGTCTCCTGCACGCCGCACATCGGCGCCTCGACCGGCGAAGCCCAGAAGCGCATCGGCGCGGAGATTGTGGATATTATCACCAAACAGTTCAACCTCTGAGCGCGGCTGTCCATAAGGGGCCAGACCGTTTGCGGCGAATGGAATACAAAACCTTGTACGAAGAAAGGGCACGGCCCTTTCTTTGTTCTTTGCCGCAAACTATCCGGTTTTCCAAACTCGCGATAGCGAAGTATACGCTTCGTTTGGAGAAACCGGATTCTGACCTCCTTCTGAACAGCCTTTTCGGCTGCCCGAGACAAATCCGACCCGAAGGCGCGGCGAAGGCCGCGCTTTTTTCTTTCGCTCCGCGCCTCCAGAGGGGAGAGCTTTTTTGGCGCTGCCGTCACAGCGGCGGCGCGGCGGGTTTTCCGCCTTTTTTGCGGGCAAGCAGCCATTCGACCGGGGCGTTGTACAGGCACGCGATCAGGTACGCCTGCCGGTTTTGGATCGGCGCGGCGGCGGTGAACATCTGCCGGTCGACAAACTCGATGTGCGCCGCCGTCAGCTGCCGCAAAACGTAGCGCGCCACCTCCTGCCCGATCGTCTGTCCCCTGACCCGGATGCTCTCCGACCGGTACATCGTCCGCACCGCCTGCTCGACCTCGGCGGCAAACGTCCGGTCGCGGTACCGGTCCAGCCCCATCCGCAAAAGATCCTGTTTCAGCTCCGGTTCGTCCTGCTTCGGCGCATCCGGCTCGCATGCGGGCAAGGGCGCGGATGCGGCGTTTCGCGCCCAGAACGCAGACCAATCCTCCGGTTCGGGCAAGGGCGGCAGAGGTTCCGGCATGGATGCGGCGTTTCGCGCCCATGCGCCGCTCCATGCGCCGCTCTCCTGCCGCGCCGCGGCAGGCTGCCGGTTCTCCGGCAAAGGATCCGTCTGCCCTGCAGTCGGCTGCCGGTTCTCCGGCAGAAAATCCGTCTGACAGATCTCCATCCTTCCGTCCTCCCCGTTCGCCTGTTTGTCCGTTCTTCCGTTCTCCGCAGCAACAGTCTTTTGGGAAACAGGGATTGTGGAATTTGCTGTTATAGTTTTGCTATTATGATGTATTTCCCCCGACACGGTGTCACCGGGGTCCGGACACGGTGTCACCGGGGGGTACGCCGCTGTGTCACCCCGCTGTTCTGCCGCTGTGTCACCCCGCTGCCCTGCCGCTGTGTCACCCTGCCGTGCCGCCGCTGTGTCACCCTGCCGGGCTGTCGCTGTGTCACCCCGCTGTGCCGGCTCTTCGGGCGTGCCGCGGTCTTTCGGCAGGTTCAGGATGCGGTAGAGGTTGGAGCTTCGTCGGCGGGCGCCGCTCTTGGTTCTGGCAAAGTGCGGCAGGACGGCGATCATTTTGCGCGCGACGAGCTCCTGCACGGCACGCTGGACGCTTCGGGCGGAGACATTCACGTTTTCCGCGATTTTCTCCATGGGCGGAAAGCATTCGCCGCTCCGATCGGCGCAGAAGCACAGGTAGCCGAATACGGCGATCGCGATGCAGCTCAGGCCGCTGCCGTAAACGTCAGAAACGACATAGAACGTTTTACGCTTCGCCATCGTTCCCTCCCGGCAGGCTGTTCAGCCAGCGCAGAAAACGGTCGCGCGGGATCAGGATCCTTCGCCCGATCCGCACCGCGGGAAAGCGCGCCGTCCGGCTCAGCCGGTACGCGCCGGTGCGGGAGATGCCCAAAAAAGACGCCAGCTCCTGCACGCTCAGCGTGATCGGCAGCTCCGACGCGTTCGTAAAGATCGGTTTCTGTTTCATGTTCGGTCCTTTCCGCCCGGAATGCGGGCGCTTTTTTTCACCCGTATCGTAACGCATTTCCCCCGCCCCGGTTTCCGAACCTTTGTTCACATTGTTCACAATTCCCGCCGCGCCTTCGCCGAGCCGCGCGCCCCGTTTGTTCGGAAAGATTCCGCAGCGAATTGACAGTTTCCTAACAGTCTTTCCGCATCTTTGTGACATTTCGGCGCTACAATGCCGGTATCGGCTCGTACCGTGCGTCTTGCGGCCCGGTATCCCCCGCACGGCTCAAATAAGCGACTTGCTCCGCCGCATCCCCGCGGTTACGGGCAATCCAAAAAGCACTCCCGTTGCCCCTGCGGAAGTGCTTTTTTTGTGGATTTGATTAGAAAGTGTTCTTCTTTTCTTCCGTGAGGAAGAAAAGAAGAACCAAGAAAAGAAGGCAAACCTCTGTGAATGGATTGTGTTTGGGGAAGGGAGAAAAGTCTTTTGGGCAGTACGCCAACCTGAAAACTTCCCTCCCTTCCCAAAGCTTTCAAAAAAGAAGTCTCCGGCTTCTTTTGGTCCTTTTCTTCACCGTGGAAGAAAAGGACCTTTCTGATAAAATCCACCATTGATAGAGGGTAGAGGGCGAGACATAGAGCTCGAGGGAGAGCCTGACGATGGTCTCCTGCTCGTTGCGGCGCGTATGCGGCGCATCGAAGCGCCAGTACCGTTCAAAGAATGCGGACTTGTCCGGATCCGATTTTCGCACAAGCTCGCGCACGCGGTCAATCGCCCAGACCCAGCGCTGCCGCTGTGCATACCGGTCTGAATCGCCCGCGCCGCCGCCGTCCAGATAGCCGCGCACAAAGGCCGCGCTGTCCCGATACCGTTCAACCTCCTTCTTTGCAATCCGTTTCATCTCCCATACCTGCAACGTTACCATCTCCTTTCCTGCATACGCTCGTCCGACTTCCGCCGGACAAACTCAGTATAGCAAAGTCCGCCCCGCTTGTGGGGTCGAAATCGGGACATAATGAAATATATTTCTCATTAAAATTCGACCGATTCCGACACGCGCGCGGCGGGCGGAAAGGCTCCTTTTGCGTGCGGACGGTTTCCAATCCTTTTGCTGTGCGCAGCCTTCCGGCCGCAAAAAAAGCCCGCGCGAAGCGGGCAGTCTGTTCGGGACGGGATTGCGTTTTTGCGGCGGCAACCGATCACCAGACGAACGGGATCAGCCGGTAGCGCACCTTCTCTTGGTACGCCCGGTAGCCCGGCAGGCCGTCGGTCAGCACGGCTTCTGCCTCCGTTCTTCGTTTGAAATATCCCCCTTGACAAACCTCCTCCGAAACCGCGTTCTTTGCCCCGAAGGCGTACTTTGCTGCTCCGAGCGGGCAAAAACGCGGTTCCTTTGCGGCAAATATGCAAAAAAGGTGCAAAACTGCACCTTTCTTCCTAAAATATCATGGATTTTTGCATTGTCGCAAATGGTCTGGCGCCTTCTTCGACCGTCTTAGCACAGCCTGCTTGTCGACTGTGCTTTCCGAACGATTATTGTTTTTCGTCGCCGGACAGGCGCGAGGCAATCAAAAAGCCCGCCGCGAGGCAGACGGCGCCGATCAGCACCGTGTACCAGTGCACGCTTGCAAGGAAGTTGCCGTCGAACACGGTCGCCTTTTGGAAGATCGCGTACGGCGAGGACAGCATCAGCCCGATGATCGCGTAGTAGGTCGGGACCGGATGCCGGTCGAGCAGCCATTTGATGACCTTCGAGACGATCAACAGTCCGAGCACGACGCCGATCGCAAACGGAACGAGCACCAGAAGGTGCGGCAAAAGCCCCGCAAAGTCGAGCGTGAACACCGAGACGATCGCGCTCTTGAGGTGCGTCATGACGCTGTTGTAGTAGCCGAGCACGAGCAGCACCATCGAGCCGGAAATGCCCGGCACGATCATCGTTCCGGCGGCGACAAAGCCGAGCACGGCCGCGAGCAGCGCCGACGGCACGCCGTTCGACAGCGTATCGACCGCGCGGTAAACCGTATACGTCTTCCCGTCCACGGTCAGGGTCGCGCCGTTCGCGTCCGGCACGACGGGCAGCACGTTATAGAACGTGTCGTCCGCTTCGCGCTCGAGCATTACGCCGTCGGACACGCTTGCCCGAAGACCCGCAAGCCCGCTCTTTGCGGACTTCACCTTGAGCACGGAAAGGCTCGCGTCGCCCTTCTGCACGGTGATCGATTCGCTTTTTCCGTTTTCGACGAGCACGATGCGGTCGTTGAGGCGGATCTGTTCGGACGCTTCGAGCGGCTCGAACGTTTCGCTCGTGCGGTTGTTGAGGTACGGCAGTCCGACCATGATCAGCACCATCAAAAGCGCGATCAGAAGGTACGACACGCGGATCCTTTCGCCGCGGATCTGTTTGATCAGCATCGGCAGCGCGCCGAGGATCAGACCGCAGAACAGCAGGATCGTGTACAGCTCGAAGTTGGCGAGCAGCCACGTGACCACAAACGACAGCGCGGCTACGCCGAGCACGATGCCGAGCGCGTACGGGATCAGCTTTTTGATCGCGCGGGTGCGGACGGCTTTGTCCCGGCTCGTGATCGATACCGCGTCCTCATAGACGCCGATGGTCAGCAGCATACTTCCGCCGGACACGCCGGGGATGACGATGGCAAGCCCTACGAGGGTGCCTTTGAGGATCGCAACGATCCAGTTGAGAACTTTCTTTGACGTTTCCATGTCCTTCATTGTACGGCACAAACCCGGCTTCGTCAATCCAAAAACCGAAAATGTCAAAGAGTATCCGAGAAATTTCCGCAACTTTGCTCCATTTTTGACATACGGATTTCATAATTCGGAGATACTATATAGAAAATCAAAAAGGAACAGCCGAAAGCGTCGGCGGCGCGCTGTCCGCCGTCCTTCGGATCCTCGGGATTCGACCAAGGAGGAAGAACTATGGAATATTCGTATGGAAATCCGGAGCAGAAGAACGCTCCGAAAAAGAAAGCAAAAAACGGCGTCCGCGTCGGGCTTGCGGTGCTTTTAAGCTGCGTCACGATCGCGACCGTGATCGGTCTGTTTGCGGGCGTTTTGCTTTCGAACCGGTTTTTGACCGACCGCGAGGCAGCGCTTCCCGCGCCCGAAAGCGTCAGCACGCCCACGGCGGCGGCTTCCGTGCCGACCGCACAGCCCGCTGCGCAGGAATCCGGCGAGCAGAAGCAGCTTGCGCCGTCCGCAGGCAGCATGGCGGAGAGCTTTGCAACCGAAGGAACCTATACCCGCGCGCAGATCTGCGAGATCGCCGCGCCGAGCGTCGTCGGCATCGACGTGAAGGTGCCGGTCACGTACTGGGGACAGTCGTATGAGGGCGAAGGCAGCGGCAGCGGCGTGATTCTGACCGAGGACGGCTACATCGCCACCTGCGCGCACGTCGTCGAGGACGCGACCTCGATTTCGGTCATCTTAAACGACGACACCTCATACGAAGCGACGCTTGTCGGCGCCGACAAGCGCAACGACATCGCGATCATCAAGATCGAAGCCGAAAACCTGACCGCGGCCGAGATCGGCGACAGCGACATGCTGACCGTCGGCGAGGACGTGATCGCGATCGGCAATCCGCTCGGCGAGCTGCGCGGCACCGCGACGAGCGGCATCATCTCGGCGCTGCGCCGTCCGGTCACGATCGACAAGACCGAAATGGAGCTTGTCCAGACCGACGCGGCGATCTCGCCGGGCAACTCGGGCGGCGGCCTGTTCAATTCGTCCGGCAAGCTGATCGGCATCGTCAACGCGAAGGCGTCGGGCAACAATTCCGAAGGACTCGGCTTTGCGATCCCGATCAACAACGTGCTCGGACAGATCAACGACCTTCTGAACTACGGCTACATCACCGGGCGCGCGTACCTCGGCGTGTACACGCAGAACGTGTCGCTGCGCAGCGATTACGGCTTCTGGTCGGCGAACACGGTCTCGTGCGTGCAGGTGGCGGACGTCGTAGCGGGCAGCGCGGCCGAGACCGCGGGCATTTCGGTCGGCGACCTGATCCTGATGGTGGACGATACGCGCGTGACCTCGAACACGGTGCTGTCGGACATCATCTCGGGCTACAACGCGGGCGACACCGCAACGCTCGTCCTGCAGCGCGACGGCAAGCAGATGGAAGTGACCGTCACGTTCGGCGAATACAAGCCGCAGTCTTAACAAGCGTTTTCTCCTTCCCTTGCCCGGCGATGGACCTTCCCCTTCCGTTCCCGCCGGGCGCCGGGCGCCGTGTTTTCACGGCGCCCGGTTTTTGTTTTGCCGTTTTTACAACTCTGCAACAAGTCTGTGAGGACTCTGTTACATGTTTTGCGGTATCATCGAGGCATCGAAGGAGGTGTCGATGATGAAATGCAAACCCGTTCTGGTTTCCCTGCTGTTGCTGCTTGCGGCCTGCGTCCCGACGCCGGAGCAGGAAATTGTGGTCAATAAGGCCGACGGACGGCTGGAGGAGCTGATCGCGGCGACCGCCCCCGCCGTCACCTATGAGAGAATGCCCGAACCGTCCGCATTGCCGGACGCCAAAGCAAAGGACGCGCCCGTTCCGAAATCCGAACCGGAGAACACGCTCCGTGCCGCGCTCGGCGCGCCGGAACACGTGCGGGACAGCGCGGAAGGCACGATCTTCGGCGGAACGCTGCAGGTTTCGATCGACGCCGACGTGGAGATCCCGAACGCAGCGAACGTGCCGGTATACACGGCGCAGGTCCGAACGTTTTCGCCCGGAGAGCGCGAGCGCATCACGAAGTACCTGTTCGGCGAAGGCCCATACTTTGCCTTCAATCCCGAGCGCTCGCAGAAGGCGATGTGGCAGCACACGATCGACGAATACCTGAAAAGGATCGGCAACTGCGACGACCGCGCCTACGGCGAGGACTTTCCGTATGCGGAATACCGGGAATCGAACGAATTCAACCTGAACGGCGTTCTGAAACATGCTGCCGACCTGCCCGAACCGGGACCGATGCAGCCGTGGAGCGGAAGCTTTTCCGACGAGCGTACGGTCATTGCCGACGCGGACAACCGCTATCTTGCGTTCGCCGACGGTGAGCTGATACTGTTTGATGAAGTCGGAGAGAACGCGGTCTATCACGACGGGCACGCGCCAAAGACCGATGAAGAGCGCGCAATCATGCAGGCTGCGGAGGAACAGTTTGCACAGATCTCCGGCGAACGGTACGCCGCGGCCGGCATCTGCTTCGACAACGAATTGTTTCTAAAGTATCATAACCTTTCGGTCGAGGACTTCCCGCCCGAGCAGTACACGGTCTCGCTCATCCGCACCGTAAACGGCATCCCGTGCTATCCGTATTCCGCCTATCACGGCTCGGACACCGGCATGGACGCGGCGGGCGTATCGTTTCAATATGACGATCCGGTGCTGCCCGAGCGCGTCGAAGTGCTCATGAAGAACGGGTCGATCGCCGCAATCAGCTGGACTTGCATCACCGAGACGGTGCGCGTCGAGAACGAGAACGTCGCGCTGCTTCCATTTTCCGAGATCCTCGCCGCCTTCAAGCGGCAGATCTTCCGCTCGATCTACCTTGACGCGCCCGAAAACGGCGAAACGCCGGTCAACTGCATGGTCATCGAGCGCATCTGCCTCTCCTATATGAAGGTCAAGAAGAAGGATGCGCCAAAGGAGCGCTATCTGCTGCCGGTATGGGACTTTCTCGGCTACGACTATAACCCCGCCTATCCGCACGCGGAATCGGATCTGATCGGCACGAAGGCATGGTTTTCCGAAAAATCGCTGCTGACGGTCAACGCCATCGACGGCAGCATCCTCGACCGCGATGCGGGATATTGAGGCGATCCGCCGCAATCGTTACAATTTCCTTACAATTCTGTGCGCTTTCGATGACAGCGCGGTGCTATACTGAAAGCAGAATGGAAAAGAGGGCGATCTATGAGACGGATTTTTGTGGTCGAGGACGACGAGGCGATCAACCGCCTGCTGTGCATGAATCTCTCGGTGACCGGATATGCGGTAAGCTCGGAGACCGACGGGCTGCGCGCAAAAGCGCGGATCGAAAAGGGCGAACGGTTCGACCTTGCGCTGCTCGACATCATGCTGCCGGGCACGGACGGATTCGAGCTGCTCGAAACCTTCCGCGGCCGGGACATTCCGGTGATCTTCCTGACCGCGAAGAATGCGGTCGAGGACAAGGTGCGCGGGCTGCGCGACGGCGCGGAGGACTACATCGTCAAGCCGTTCGAGCTGATGGAGCTGCTCGTGCGGATCGAAAAGGTGCTTGCGCGGCACGCGCCCGAGCCTTCCGAGATCTCGGTCGGCGACATCACCGTGCAGCCGGACAGCCGCCGCGTGACCAAGGGCGGACAGCCGCTCGAGCTCACGCCGACGCAGTACGACCTGCTGGTGCTTCTGATCCGAAACCGCAACGTCGCCCTGAGCCGCGAGCGCATCCTCTCGGAGATCTGGAACAGCGATTTCATGGGCGAAAGCCGCACGATCGACAACCACATCTCGCAGCTGCGCAAAAAGACCGGCCTGCCGATCAGCGCGATCTCGCGCGTCGGCTACCGGCTCGACGTCAAAGGTCCGGAGGGCGTATGAAGATTTCCCGAAAACTCAGCCTGCTTTCGATCGGGCTTTGCGCGCTGACGCTCATACTGTGCGGCGCGCTCTTTTTGCTTACGGTTTACCGCCGCTCGCTGGACAGCGTGCGCGACAATGCGCAGACGCTGCTGTCGTACGTCGCCGCATCGTATGAGATCGCCGTCGAAGAGCCCGGGGAGCGTCCCGCGCTGGTCGAGCGGAGCCGGCTGCAGTTTCTGTTCCGGCAGTTCGAGACCGGCGACGCGCGCTGGCAGCTGACCTACGGCGGCGAAACGCTGTACAACGATTCCGGTCTTGCGCTCGACCGGCTGCTGGACGGGCGCGACGAGGCGTATCTCTCGGTCGGCGCAAAGCGGCTGTATGCCGCAAAGGCGCAGGCCGGCACGTGCACCCTGTACGTCCTTTCCGACTGCTCGCCGGTATTTTTTGAGCTGCAGGGGCTGACGCGGCTGTTCGCCCTGATCGGCGGCGGCGCGTTTTTGCTGATCGCGGTGCTGACCCCGCTTCTGACGCGCGCGCTGCTCTCGCCCTTAAAGGAGCTTGAACGCGCGGCGCGGCGGATCGCCGGCGGCGATTATCAGACGCCGGTCGCTGTGAAGCACAACGATGAGATCGCAAGCCTCGGACGCAGTTTTGAGCAGATGCGGCAAAGCGTTCAGGCGCACCTTCTGCGCGTGACCGAGGTCGCCGAGGAGCGAAAGCTTTTGCTCGGCGCGCTGACGCACGAGCTGAAAACACCGCTGACGTCGATCGTCGGCTACAGCGAGGCGCTCGAAAAACTGAATCTCTCCCCTGCGCAGCAGCGCGAGTCGATCGCGTTCCTGCACCGCGAAAGCCGGCGGCTCGAATCGCTGACGCAGAAGCTGATGCGGCTGATCACGCTCTCGGACGGCGAGCGGATCGACTGCGTTCCGTTGGGCGGCGAGCAGCTCGACGCGATCGTGCGGCCGCTGCTGCAGGCAGCCTCCGAAAAAAGCGGCTCTGCCGCCGACCTCGATCTTTCCGGCTTCCGTGCCGCGGGCGACGCGGATCTTTTGTGCACCGTGCTGACAAATCTGTATGACAATGCGGCGTCTGCCGGCGCAAAGACCGTCCGCATCACCGGCAGCGGGAACCGTCTGACCGTCGCGGACGACGGAAGCGGCATCCCCGAAGCCGCGCTTGCCCGCGTGACCGAGCCGTTTTTCCGCGCGGACAAGGCGCGCAGCCGCACCGGCGGACACGCGGGGCTCGGCCTTGCGCTCGTCAGGCAGATCGTGCAGCTGCACCGCGGCACGCTGACGATCGAAACGTCTCCGGGGCGCGGCACGACCGTGACCGTGACCGTCGGTGACCGAAACGAGACAGAATCGTTACCGGACGCGGCGGACTTCGTGACAGCCCGCGTGGTATCGTAAGACTGCGGGAACGAAAAGCGCCCGCAGTCAGGAGGACCGAATATGAAACGAATTGTTCTGGCGCTGCTCGCCCTGTCGCTGCTGTCGGGCTGCGCACAGCGGTTTGAGCGCATCGACGCCGAAGCCTACCGCGTGACCGCCGCGCCCGCCGCGCCGTCTGACACGCTGCGAACCGTGCCGCAGGCCGCGGGAGAACCCGCTTTTGCAAACGACCCCGAACCCGCGGCGACCGAAGCGCCGGTTGTGATCGCGACATCCCCTGCGCCGCTTTCCATCCGCACGCAGTACAAGATCCCCGACACCGTCTCCTTTACCCACGCGGAAGGGAACCTTACGATCACCGGAACCGTGCCGGTCATCGTGCCCGAGGTGAACGCGATCCCGGTGTATGCCGCGGAAGCGGCGCCGTTCGACGACGATCTGGCGCAGCGGCTGTATGCGGCGATCTACGGCGACGCGCCTGCCTATGACTATTCGTCCGGCGCCAATGACCCGCTGACCAAGGCCGAGCTGACCGCAATGATCGCCGCCGTGCGCGACAACGCTTCGCTGTCGCTCCATCCCGAGGGAAAGGCCGATCAGATCAGCCTGTATGAGAAGCGGCTGGCGACCGCGCCCGAGACCGCCGAGCGGACGATTCTGCCGATCGCGCTTTCGGATCAGAACATCGAGCTGCGCTCGGCAGGGCGCGTGATCGGACAGTACCGGGGGCTGACGCTCTGGTCAACGCCCGTCCACACGTACGGCGATGTGTTCCGGATCTGCAACGGACTGCCCGACCCGTCCGTGACGGAGGGAAAATCGACGGCGGCAAAGGAGATCCTGTCGCGCTACCGCGACGCCGTATTCTGCTACTGCCGGAACACCGGCGCGGTACAGCGGTACCTTGCCGTCCGCTCGCGCGACAGCGTGCTTGCCGACATGACGGACGCGCTGCAGCCGGATACCGAAGTGCCCGCGGTCTATGCCATGCGGCGCACGCCTTACGAAGCGCTGCAGCTTGTTACGAAGTTTTTGAAAGCGGCCGGTCTGGACGAGTTTGTGCCGGCGCGGATGCATCTTTGCGGCAGCAGCAGCTGCGCGCAGCAGTGGTACCGCATCGCCTGTCAGAAACAGATCGGCGGCATTCCCGCCGCGCCGACGGGACCGACCCACGGCTTTTACCGGGCCAAGGAAAGCCTGTCGTTTCTGGTCGGCGAGAGCGGCATTTACCTGATCGAATGGAAGAACCCGCTCCGCATCACGGAGCAGCTCGCGCCCGACTGCACGCTGCTGCCGTTCGACGAGATCCATGCCGTCGCGGCGCAGATGCTGTACGATACCTGCGCCGGAACGACCGTGCGCCGCACCGCAACGGTGCTGCGCGCAGAGCTGTGCTACGACTGTGCCGCCGACCGTGAAAACGGCGCGACGCTGCTGCCGGCGTGGCATTTCACCTTCTCCTACGGACGGGACAACGGCGACGACTCTGCCCTGCCTCCGCGCACGATCTCGATCAACGCGCTGACCGGCGAGGTGCTCTCGCTCGGCGTCGACCCGCTCGACGACACGCAGTACAGCCTGACCCTGCCGATGTGAGGAAAATCGAGCAAAAGCGCCCCGAGAAGGGCGCTTTTTATGATACCATTGCCGGCTGCAAAAGGTTTTGTAACCATTTGCCGCAAATGTTCCGGAGGTGATAGGGACAGCCGCGGCTGTTCAGAAGGAGGTCAGAATCCGTCAAGTGTTTATCATTTCCCTTGCCGCAAACGGTCCGGCCCTTTTGGGCAGCCGCGCGGCTGTTCAGATTGCCTTCAGAAGCCGTGTTCTTTGATCCGAAGCTGTACTCCGTACTGCGAGAGGTCAAAAACACGGCTAATTTGCGGCAAGAATCAA
>CADAQS010000035.1 GCA_902790115.1 uncultured Eubacteriales bacterium
GAGACTTCATAGCGGCGTTGACAGCTTCCTTGGTGACGTCCTTACCCTTAACGACCGCAACGAGGATCGTGGTGGAGCCGGTCGTGACCGGAACGCGCTGTGCGGAACCGATCAGCTTGCCGTTCAGCTCGGGGCTAACGAGGCCGATTGCCTTCGCTGCGCCGGTGCTGTTCGGAACGATGTTCGCTGCGCCTGCGCGGGCACGCTGCAGGTCACCCTTGCGATGCGGACCGTCGAGGATCATCTGGTCGCCGGTGTATGCATGCACGGTGGTCATGATGCCGGAAACGATCGGGAAGTTGTCGTTGAGGGCCTTGGTCATCGGCGCGAGGCAGTTCGTGGTGCAGCTCGCTGCGGAGATGATCTTGTCTTCCTTGGTCAGGATGTTGTTGTTGACGTTGTAAACAACGGTCGGCAGATCGTTGCCCGCGGGCGCGGAGATAACGACCTTCTTGGCGCCTGCATCAATATGCGCCTGGCTCTTGGCCTTGCTGGTGTAGAAACCGGTGCACTCGAGGACGACGTCAACGTCCAGCTCTTTCCAGGGGAGGTTCTGGGCCTTCGGCTCGGCATAGATGGTGATTTCTTTGCCATCCACGGTGATGGATCCGGGGACCTTCACGGTCTTGCCGTCTTCTTCGAACACAGGCTCCTTGGAGGACACGGTATGCTTGTTTTCGCCGATCACGCCGCAGTAGCCCTTCTGCGCGGTATCGTACTTAAGCAGGTGCGCCAGCATCGCGGGGCTGGTCAGGTCGTTGATGGCAACGATTTCATAACCTTCTGCGCCGAACATCTGACGGAAAGCCAGACGGCCGATACGACCAAAACCGTTAATAGCAACTTTAATAGACATGGCAAAATGCCTCCTTCATATTTAGTCAATTTATACTACAATGATTTCCTGCAAATTGCAAGTATTTTCTGTGCAAAATCCTGTGAAAAAGTTGTGGCAAAGGCGGGCTTTCCAAGGTGGAAGCGCTGTGCGGTTTGCCGGAAAACGCGGGGCGTTCGCCGCTCCCGCTTTTGAACGCGTTCGGATAAGCCTGTCATTCTGATTGCTTTTTTTCGGAAAGTTTGTCATACTTTTGGAAAACGGCGCCTCTTTATGGGTGAAACCGGTTTTCAGAAAAGAGGATACCATGGAACAACATCAGACATTCTGTCAGATCTATTCCGAAACCCGTGATGCGATCCTGCGCTTTGTGGTGGCGCGCATCCGGCGGGCAGGTGACGAGGAGGATCTTCTGCAGGAGATCTACCGCAAGCTGTTCGTTTACATGGAGCGGCACGGCGGCGCGGTGCGCGATCCGCAGCGGTACCTGTACGGCATCGCCAAAAAGGAACTCGCCCGCTACTACCGGCGCCGTGCTGCCGCAGCGGCGCATGAGGAGCCGCTCTCCGACCGTCTGCCCGACAGCGATCCGCCGCCGGACGAACTGTTCTACACCCGGGAACGGGCGCGCGAAGTCTTTGCGCTGGTGCAAAAGGAACCGCTGCTCTCGTATCAGGCGTTCGTGCTGTATTACGGCTTCTCGATGCCGGTGCGGCGCATCGCCGAGGAACTGCATTGCAGCGAGGACGCCGTGCGGCACCGCCTCTGGCGAACCCGCTGCCGCATTCGGGAAGCCATGGAGGCGCAGGATCGAACGGAACCGGAATGGGAAAGGAGCAATCAATGAACGAACGGGAATTTTTCAGACGGGCCGTGCAGGACAATCTTGTCAGTGACGCCCGTATTCTGACCTATGCTGCCTGTGTGCCGGAACGGAAGCCGTTTGCGTTCCGGCGGGTACTTGTCCCGATGCTGGCGTCGCTTGCGGCACTGCTCGCCGGGGTCGCGGCGATCCCGTCTGCGCGCGCCGAGGTGCTTTCGTGGTTCGGCATCACGCGGCCGGTGGACTACCTGACCGAATCACCCGAGGAGCGTCCGCCGATCGCCGTGCTGGACGGCATGATCGCGACCGCGAAACCTGGGGACACCGAGATCCGGGTGAAAGAACCGGAGCGGGACAACGGCGCGGTCAACAGCAGGCAGGCGCTTGCGGTATCGGAACTGCTGCAGAAGAACACGGACATCACGATCGGCGACACGCTGTACGACGGCGAGAAAGCCTACATCACGCTGCAGATGAACGGCCTTGCGGCGCTGCCTGTGCTCGAAAACCGAACCGGCGGTACGCTGACGCTGGTGCAGGTCGATCCGTACCGCGTCTGGGACCTTTATGAGAACGGCCCGGGCGAGGAATACACCGCGGGGAAAAAGCCGCTCTATGAGCGTCCGATGGCGGAGTGCGTTGCGACGCTGCCGGACGGGTCGAAAGCCTCGGGCTTTGTCACAACGGTCACAAAGAATGTGCAGCCGCTGTTCGACGTGCTGCAGCAGAACAACCTGTTGCACGATGATCCGACCGAAGAGGAACGGCAGAAGATCAACGATCTGTCGCTGCAGTACATGGCGGAACATTCTGTCAGCGCGGTCGTATGGATGGATCTTGCGCCGGAGCGGGTCGAAGCGCTTGCCGACGGGAGCGGAACGCTTGCGCTGAAGCTTTGCTACCATGTGCACGTTTGCGAGGACGACGACCTGCCGGATACCGAACTTGTGACCGTCGAACTCGGCACCGCGGTGATCAATACCGAAGGGTATCGGCAGCTGGAAAAGACGGAGATCGCCGTAAATGCCGAAGCCGTGACCTGGAGCGGGGAAACGATCGTGACCTATACTTACTGGCAGGAAACGAATGACAGGAACGACGCACACACCGTGATGACGAATTATGAGGTCTCGCTCGACGGTCTTACGATGCAGGCGCAGCCCGGCGCATCGACCGATGCACTCGGCATCTACGATCTGAGCGTCAAAATCACGCTGCCCGACTCGATGACCGGCGAAGCGCGAAAAGCGTGGAGCTCCTTCCCGCTGAATCCGGTCTGGTTCAACGTCCTGATCGACGGAGAGGCGGGCAAATGGGGCATCGGCTCATTCGGATGCCTGCAGAACGACGACGGAACGATCACATTCCACATTCAGGATCTTCGCAATCTGCCGCTCGATCGGATCGATCAGATTCGCACGGTCACGCTCGTGCCGGCGCTGCGCTATGTATCGTATATGGAGAACGGCGAAGGAGACCGGATCGATCTGTCGCTGCAGAAGAAGACGGACCTGCCGCAATCCTACGGCGCGCACCTGCAGATGACCGAATACCCCGAATATGCGCTGACGTTTACGATCCGATAAAACGGGAATGTAAAAAAAGCCGGCAGATGCCGGCTTTTTGTATGGTGTTTCGGTGCTTATTTCTGCAGTTTCCGGTCGCGGTTGAAGTTGATCAGACAGCCGGCTTCGACGATCTTGCGCTCGTTCTCGGTCATCGGCTTCATGTACAGACCAATTTCGGTCGCCTTGCCGTCGCGGCTGACGTAGCCCTTGATGTCGTCGAGCTGATTCTGCTCAAGTGCGGAGCGGATGCCGGGAATGTAGATGTAGTCGTCCACGTCGAACATATCGGGCTCGCCCTTCAGATGCAGCGGCAGCATGCCCCAGTTCATGACGTTGGAGCGATAGCGCTTGGTCGCATAGTCCTGCGTGATGTTTGCGAGACCGCCGATCACGCGCTGGCACGAGGCTGCCTGCTCACGCGCGGAGCCGTCGCCGGGCTTGTTCGCGTAAATGGTCGAGCCGATCTCGACCGTGTCGGGATCGACGGCTTCCTGGCCGGGCAGGGTGTGGATCACATCGAAAACGGCCTTGAGTTCCGGCGTGCGATCGAGCACATGCTCGTGATGCTCGCGGGCGATCTCCAGCGCATCGACGACCTTGGTCTTGCCGACGTAGGCCGGATCGCGGCGGGAAAGCGTGAACTCAGCGAGGCCGAGCGGATTGGAGCGGAACGAAGCCGTCTCGCCGGACGGGATCAGCTCGTCGGTGGTCGTGACCGGGTCGAGAATCTTCGAGCAGACCTTGAGGAGGATGTTCTCCTGCAGCGCGGGACGCTCCGGCCAGTCCTTGATGTTGGGACCATAGAACAGACCGCACTCGAGGTCGGCCTTTCCGAAGCCGTTGTAGACGCGCGCATCGTACGGGCTGCGGTCGAAGTGATAAGCCGGGACGTTGCCGAAGCATTCGGCGAACTCTTCTGCGCTCGTGACCACGCCGCCTCTTGCCGCGGACGCCGCGATCGAACGCGCATCCATCAGCGCGACGGTCGACATCTGACCGTTGCCGGGTTTGGAGCCTTCCCGGTTCGGGAAGTTGCGGGTCGTATGGCGGATCGACAGGCCGTTGTGATTCGGCGTATCGCCTGCGCCGAAGCACGGTCCGCAGAACGCCGTCTTGATGACCGCGCCGCAGGCCATGAGGTCGGTCAAAACGCCCTTCTTGGCAAGATCCATATAAACCGGCATCGAAGACGGATAAACCGACAGTGTGAATTCGCCTGCGCCGATGACCTTGCCGCGGAGCAGGTTGTCGGCTTCAAAGATGTTCGTATAGGTACCGCCCGCGCAGCCGGCGATGATGCCCTGCTGTACCTGCAGTTTGCCGTTGTGTACCTTATCGAGCAGCGTGTACGGCGCACGACCCTGGCTGACCTTCTCGGCGGCCTTTTCGGTCTCGCGGAGGATGTCGGTAAGGTTCGCGTTCAGCTCGTCGATCGTGTACGCGTTCGACGGATGGAACGGCAGCGCGATCATCGGCTTGATCTCGGAAAGGTTGATGTACATGCAGCCGTCGTAGTAAGCGACCGGCGCCGGATTCAGCTCGCGGTACTCCTCGGGACGGCCGTGCTCGGCAAGGTATGCCTTCGTGTCGTCGTCGGTGCGCCAGATCGAGGACAGGCAGGTCGTTTCAGTCGTCATGACATCGACGACGTTGCGGTAATCGGTTGTCATCGATGCGACGCCCGGTCCGACAAACTCCATGACCTTGTTCTTGACGTAGCCGTTTGCGTAGACCGCTGCGACCATCGCGATCGCGATATCATGCGGGCCAACCCACGGCTGCGGCTTGCCGTCGAGGTAAACCGCCACGACGCCGGGATACGCGTTGTCCCACGTGTCGCCGAGGATCTGCTTGTCGAGTTCGCCGCCGCCTTCGCCGACTGCCATCGTGCCGAGCGCGCCGTAGCGGGTGTGCGAGTCGGAGCCGAGGATCATCTTGCCGCAGCCCGCGCTCATCTCGCGCATGAACTGGTGCATGACCGCAACATGCGGCGGAACGAAGATGCCGCCGTACTTTTTCGCGGCGGTCAGACCGAACATGTGGTCGTCCTCGTTGATCGTGCCGCCGACGGCGTTGAGCGAGTTATGGCAGCAGGTCAGAATGTACGGCATCGGGAATTTGTCCATGCCCGAAGCGCGCGCGGTCTGGATGATGCCGACATAGGTGATGTCGTGGCTGGTCAGCGCGTCAAACTTAATCTTCAGCGCGTCCATCGTGTCGTTCTGGTTGTGCGCCTTTAAAATCCCGTAGGCGATTGTGCCCTTCTTGGCCTCCGCCTTGTTCGCCGCCGCACCGAGCTTTGCGCTCTGGCTTTCGGGGACGATCTCGGTCCCGTTCACCAGATAAATGCCTTCGTCATAAAGCCTGATCATTGTTTCCTCCTGTATGGCTTATCTGTCCGCCGCCCGCGGGGATTTCCGTACATACGGCGCACCCCGCCGGAACGGATCCCGGTCGGTTTACGCCGCCTTTACAACCTTATTATAAAGTGCGGCGGTGCTCCTGTAAAATATCATTCTCTGCATCACAACCATGAGATAAATCTCATGCCTTGTATTGCATTTTAATCGGGATCGCGCTACAATAGACCCGGAAAAAGGGGGAAGGGAAATGGATTTTCGACAGCTTAAGTACATGCTGACGCTTGCGGAGTATCAGAACATGACGCATGCGGCGGAGGCGCTGTATATCTCGCAGTCGGCGCTGAGCCATTATGTGAAGAACGTGGAGGAGGAGCTCGGCGTGCAGCTGTTCAACCGCACGACGACGCCGATGACGCTGACGTACGCGGGCAAATGCTATATGGAGAGCGCACGGCGGATTCTGCTCGAGGACGAGCGCCTGCAGAAGGAACTGCGCGACATCACGCAGCACATGACCGGAAAGTTGACGATCGGCACCTCGCGCGACCGCGCTTCGTATATGATGCCGCGGATCTTGCCGCTGTTTTCGGAACGTTATCCGGGCATCGTGCCGGATGTGTTCACCGGCAGCGATCAGAAGCTGATGGACGCGCTGCACAGCGGCCAGGTGGATCTTGTGCTGCTGCCCGAGAGCCGGCGCGGCATTCCGCAGGGTGTCTGCTCGGAAAAACTGTTCCGCGAAGAGCTCGTGCTTGCGACAAAGGCCGGCGTGCTGCCCGGAAGCGCAAGGGACGCCGCGCACCCGCATACGGTCGTGCCCGGCGCGCTGAAAAACAAGCCTTTCTATCTGCTGTTTCCCGAGCATGAGTCGCGCATGGTCTGCGACGCGTATTTCAAACGTCACCGCATCAAGCCGGAGATCCGCATGGAGCTTGCGAGCACGGTCAGCTGCTACTGCATGGCGGCGGCGGGGCTCGGCTTTGCGATCGTTCCGTACTTTACGACGCGGCTCGCAAATCCCTCCGCGCCGACCGAGCTGCTTTCGCTCGGCCCGACGCCCGAAACATGGGACGTCTGCATCTTCTACCGCAAGGATTCCTACCTCGGCGCGCCCGAGCTGGAACTGATCCGCATCGCGCGCGAGCTGTTCTCGAACGAACGGCTCGTGTGATGACCCTGAACACATAGAAAAGACACGCTTTTGCAGCGTGTCTTTTGCATATACGGTTTATTCCTCTCCGTTCAGCGTTTCGGCGACGATATAGAGCGGGCGGTTTTTGAGCTCGTCGTACATGCGGCCGAGGTACAGTCCCTGTACGCCCTGCACCGTGAACACGAGCGCGAACAGCAGCGTGCCGCCGACCGCGAGCCACAGCCATTGCGGACAGGCGACGCCGAGCGCGGCGGTGCAGACGATCATCGCAATCAGCCCGAGCACGCCGAGCACGCCGAGCCCGATGCCGAACGTCAGCGGCAGTTCAAGCGGGACGGAGGAGAAGTTCAGAATGCCGTCGGCCGCGAGACGCAGCATTTTCTTCAGCGAATACTTGGTCTTGCCGGCGGCGCGTTCCTCGCGCACGTATTCGATCGGGACGGCCTCAAAGCCCATCCATGCCGACATGCCGCGCAAAAACCGCGCCTGTTCGCGCATTTTCAAGAAAACGTCAGCGACCTTGCGGTCAAGCAGGCGGAAGTCGCCGGTGTCGAGCGGGATCGGGTACGCACTCATGGCCGAAAGCAGACGGTAGTAGGCCGCGGCGGTGAACTTTTTGAACACCGTTTCGCCCATGCGCTTTTTGCGCTTGCCGTAGACGATGTCCGCGCCGTCCTGCCACATGCGGACCATCTCGGGGATCAGCTCGGGCGGGTCCTGCAGATCGACGTCGATCACGATCAGCGCGTCGCCTTTGGCGTGATCCATGCCGCAGGTAACGGCAAGCTGATGGCCGAAGTTACGCGAGAACGAGTAGACCTTGACCTCGGGGTGCTCTTTGGCAAGGCCGCGCAGGATCTTCATCGTGCCGTCGCGGCTGCCGTCGTTGATGTAGAGGATCTCGTACGGGAGACCGGTGGAACGCATCGCGGCGTCCATGCGGCGATAGGACTCGGGGAGGACCTCCTCTTCGTAATAGACAGGAACGATCAGAGAGAGCATTTTGGGCTGCATTGCAGGTCTCCTTTCTCGAAACCGATATGTTTCAAAAAGTATTATACCCTAAAAAAGTTCTTATTGCAATTCTTTCCCAATGCGTTTATAATAATTCTAAAGTTATTTGGTAAAGGAGCGTATCTATGGCCATCGTTACAAGTACCGAAATGTTCAAGAAAGCATACAATGGCGGCTATGCCATCGGTGCATTCAACGTCAACAACATGGAGATCATCCAGGGCATCACCGCCGCAGCGATCGAGGAGCATGCGCCTCTGATTCTGCAGGTCTCCAAGGGCGCCCGCGCCTATGCAAACCACATCTATCTGATGAAGCTGATCGAAGCTGCCATCGAGGATGCGGAGCAGAATGCAGGCTTCGACCTCCCGATCGTCGTCCATCTGGATCACGGCGATTCGTTTGAACTGTGCAAGAGCTGCATCGACGGCGGTTTCTCTTCCGTCATGATCGACAAGTCCGGTCTCCCGTTCGAGGAGAACATCAAGATCACCAAGCAGGTCGTCGAGTATGCGCATGACCACGGCGTGGTCGTTGAGGCAGAGCTCGGCACGCTGGCCGGCGTCGAGGACGAGGTCAACGTTTCCGCGGAGAATTCCTCCTACACCCGTCCCGAGGACGTGCAGGAATTCGTCGAGCGTACCGGCTGCGACTCCCTCGCGATCGCAATCGGCACGAGCCACGGCGCCTATAAATTCACCGCAAAGCAGTGCACCCGCGACGAGAACGGTCTGCTCGTTCCGCCGCCCCTCCGCTTCGACATCCTCAAGGAAGTCGAAAAGCGTCTGCCGGGCTTCCCGATCGTTCTGCACGGATCTTCTTCCGTCCCGCAGGAGTTCGTCAAGATGATCAACCAGTACGGCGGCAAGATGCCAGACGCAGTCGGCATCCCCGAGTCCCAGCTCAGAGAGGCTGCCAAGATGGCGGTCTGCAAGATCAACATCGACTCCGACCTGCGCCTCGCGATGACCGCTTCGATCCGTCAGCACTTTGCGGAGCATCCGGATCATTTCGACCCGCGCCAGTACCTCAAGCCCGGCCGCGAAGCGATCAAGAAGATGGTTCAGCACAAGATCGTCAACGTGCTCGGCTGCAACGGCAAAGCGTAAGCTGCCATAGTCACAAATCGAAAAGCACACCTTCGGGTGTGCTTTTTTGCGGCTTTTCTCAGAAAGACAGTTCTTTGAAAAGAAGGAGAACCTCGGTTCCTGAGTTCTGCTTTGGGAAGGGTGAAAAGCTTTTCGGAAAAGGAGCTGTTTCAAAAAAACGTCTTCCGAGGCAGCGCAGAAGAGTTCCTCTTTATTTCTTCGCGGCACAGTTCTGCTGCCCGCCGCGCAGCATCAGAAGACCGTGGTCGAGCGCCGGCAGGATGGCTTCGAGATTCTCTTTGGCGGCCTTGGGACTTCCGGGCAGGTTGACGATCAGCGAGCGACCGCAAATCCCCGCAGCCGCGCGGGAGAGGATCGCGCGCGGCGTGATCTTGAGAGACGCATAGCGCATCGCCTCGGGAATGCCCGGCACGAGGCGCTCACAAACCGCGATTGTGACCTCGGGCGTGTTGTCGCGCGGGGCAAACCCCGTGCCGCCGGTCGTAACGATCAGCGCAGCATCCTGCGAGACGGCGTCCAGCAGCGCTTTTTTTATTTCGTCCGGCTCGTCCGAAACGAGCAAGGAGGGAAGGAGCGAATAGCCCGCGTCCTGCAGCATGGCGCAGACGGCGGGACCGCTTGCATCGGCAGTTTCGCCGCGGGCGCAGCGGTCGCTGACGGTAATTACCAGAGCAGTATAGACCATGCCTTCTCACTTTCCGAACGGGCAGTGCGGGAACGTGCACGGCGTACAGCCGAGGCACAGACCGCCTTCGCCGAGTTCTGTAAAATCGTTTTTGGTCAGAGGGATGCCCGCTGCGATGCGCGGCAGGATCAGATCGAACACGGTCGCCTTCGCGTACATCACGCAGCCCGGCAGCCCGAGCACCGGCGTTCCTTCGTCGTAGTAGCCGAGCAGGATCATCGCGCCGGGCAAAACAGGCGCGCCGTAGGTCACGATTTTTGCGCCGCTTTGCCGGATCGCGCCGGGCGTCCGGTCGTCGGGGTCGACGCTCATGCCGCCGGTGCAGAGGATCAGATCGACCTTTGCCTTCCGCGCGGAAGCGATTGCGCTTTGGATGGTTTCGCTGTCGTCACCGGTCAGCACATGCTGCACGACCTCGATGCCGTAACCTTTGAGCTTTTCGATCAGCACCGGCGTAAACTGATCCTCGATGCGTCCCGCCAGAATCTCGCTGCCGGTCGTGAGCACCGCGGCGGTGTGCAGCCGGTAGGGAAGCAGGTTCAAAATCGGCGTGCCGTTTGCGATGCGCTCCGCAGCTTCGAGCTTTTCCGTCTCGATCACGAGCGGAATCACGCGCATGCCTGCGAGCTTGTCACCTTTTTTCACCGGGAAATTGCCTTTCCGCGTTGCGATTGTGATCTCGTCGATCGAGTTGATCGCATACAGCTTTTCGGAATCGACCGTAAAAACACCGTCGATTGCAGCAGTCAGCTCGATTTTGCCCTCTTTGACCTCGGAGCGGTTCATCGTCTCGGTCTTCGTGATCGCGCAGAGCCGTTTGGCGGCGTCATTTTCGTGCAGCATGCCCTCCTGCAGCTCCCAGACGTACAGATGTTCCTTACCCATCGACAGCAGCACCGGAATGTCTTCTTCGGTCACGATATGTCCCTTGCAAAACCGTGCGCCCTTGTACTCGCCGGGGATGATCTGCGTCAGATCGTGACAGAGCACATGACCCGCCGCGTGGACGGTTTCGATCTGTTTCATATCCGTTCCTCCCGGACATAGCGTCCGCTCTTGCCGCCGCTCTTTTCGCAAAGATGCAGGTCGGTGATCTCCATATCCTTCTGAACCGCCTTGCACATATCGTACACGGTCAGCGCCGCGACGGAACACGCGGTCAGCGCTTCCATCTCAACGCCGGTCTCTCCCTTGCATTTCACAACCGACCGGATTCGGATCGCATCCGCTTCGCAGGCAAACGTGATATCGATACCGGTCAGCAGCAGCGGATGGCACATCGGAATCCATTCATGGGTTCGCTTCGCCGCCATGATGCCCGCCACCTGCGCGACCGCGAGCACGTCGCCCTTCGGCAGACCGCCGGTACGGATCAGATCCAGCGTTGCAGGGCGCATGCAGATGCGGCATTCGGCTTCGGCACGGCGCACCGTTTCGGCCTTTTGCGTCACATCGACCATGCGCGCGCGGCCCTGTTCGTTGAAATGGGTCAGTTCCATTTCATCCTCCGATCTCAAACATATTCCGTCCGGCGCTGCTCGGGTGCAGCGCGTCCATGCGGTGTGCGGCGGGTTTACAATAGATCGCCTTTTGCATCGTCTCTAATAGCGCATCCCCCGACAGGCCTCGCAGAAAGATTTCGTCTTTTGCGTGCAGACACGGCTTCAGCCGCCCGTCCGCGGTCAGCCGGATGCGGTTGCAGCGGTCGCAGAACGCGTGCGAAAGCGGCGAGATCAGTCCGACCGTTCCGGCAAATCCCGGTACGCGGTATTCGGTCGCCACACCGTCCGTTCGCTCGGGCACAAGCGCGGGAACGGCCTTCAGCAAGGCGTCCGTCGAAACGAAGCGCTCCTTCGGCCAGCTTTGGCAGACGCCGATCGGCATCAGCTCGATAAAGCGTACCGAAAGCGAACGCTTTTCGGTCAGCGCAACAAAGTCTAAAATCTCGTCGTCGTTGAACCCGCCGATCAGCACGACGTTGAGCTTGGTGCGCAAAAAACCGGCGGCTTCGGCGGCGTCGATGCCGGCAAACACGTCCGACAGCGTGCCGACGCGCGTGATCTGTTGAAACTTTCCGGGATCGAGCGTGTCAAGGCTGATGTTCAGACGGTCCAAGCCTGCGGCTTTCAGTTCTTTTGCTTTGTCTGAGAGCAGGCTGCCGTTGGTTGTCATCGACAGTTCCGAAAGGTTCGGGATTGCTTTCAGCATCCGGCAGAGGTCGGTAATCCCGCGCCGGACGAGCGGTTCGCCGCCGGTCAGCCGGATCTTCGTGATGCCGAGCGAGACGGCGGCGTCGGCGATCGCCGTGATTTCCTCGAACGACAGAATGTCCTGATGGGAGCACAAAGCCACACCGTCCCCGGGCATGCAGTACCGGCACCGGTAGTTGCAGCGGTCGGTGACGGAGATGCGAAGATAGCGGATGTCGCGACCGTACCGATCCAGCATGTTCCCTCCGTGCGTTATTCCCAAAAGGTGATAACGTTATTCTTTCCAATGAATAACACTTACAGTATAGCACGGTTTTTCTGAAAAGGAAATGAAAAAAGCAGCATTCCCGGAAGAAATATATCGGAAATACTGCTTGCTTTCATGTTTTGCGATCAGCCGGTAAACGATCCGCCCTGATGCGGCATGACCGTCGGCGGCGGCGTCGGCGATTCGGACGGCGGCGCGTCTGGATCGGGCGTCTCCTGCGGAGAACCGGGAGGCGGGGTCGCGGAGGAAGGCGCGTCGGACGGCAATCCGTAGTTCAGCACGTTCTCAATTGCGGCATTATAGCCGGGTTCGTACGGCGAAACGGCGACGCCCCCCTTGCTGTACAGGTAGATCGTCGCGGTCGAATACCCGTTGGCGATGTACTGCCCGGCGCGCGACATAATCTCGTCCCAGTGCTTCTGCAGCAGCAGGAATTTCGTATCGAGATTCGAAGTGTCGCCGACCTCAATGCTGTAATTCGCGCCCTCGGTATCGATCGAAATGCTCATCATTTCGCTCATGTCGATGCGCGACAGCCGCGGCGTGCGCGAGAGCAGATCGAGCTCCTCGAGCTTGGTCAGAATCCGGATCAGCCCTGCGACCTGCAGGTCGGTCGAACTGCCGATGGGTTTTCCGTTCTGCGGGTTTATGCCGGTGCGGGTAGGGCGCTCACGGGCTTCAAAAGTGCCAAAGCCGATTAGCTGTACATTACCTTTCTTGGCAACTTC
>CADAQS010000036.1 GCA_902790115.1 uncultured Eubacteriales bacterium
ACCTGCTGCAGTCGTGCTGCAAAAGTCCCCGAAGCGCACCGCGTGTCACAACGTACTGCGGCAGGTTGAACAGCATCATGCTGACCGCGCTGTACCGCGGCGCGATCAGAAGACAGCGCGAGGAAATCGCCGCAAACCTGCGGTCGTTCAGGAAAGCTTTCGGAAAGCCGGGGCCGTCAAAATCGTAGAGTCTTTGAAGCCGCTCGGGCGCATCGCACATTGCTGCGGAATAGACTGCAAAGTTGCCGCCCTTCGAGTAGCCGCACATGGAAAAGTCCTCCGTTCTCTCGCGCAGCGCATCGTTGACGAAGCGCACGGCCGAGAACTGCCCCGCAACATTGGTATGACAAGCAAGGTTCAGATCTTCCTTCCACCCGATCAGCGAATCGTCGGTTCCTGCGATTGACAGCACCATCTCGTTCCAGGGAAGCCGGATGCCGATCGCGTTGAACTGCTTTTCGCTGTCGGCGTCCCATTCGCGCCGGTAGCCGAACAGCTGCAGATCGCCGTATCGCACCGAGCCGCCCATTTCCTGCAGCACGTCGAGAAACTCCGCCGGCGTGAACAGACCGAGTCCGTCCGTTTTCCGGTCGTGCGCCGCCGCATACAGCCGTGCAGCCTCCGTCACAGACCGCTCCGCTCCCTGCATCCGGTCGGAGACGATGCCGTCGAGCGCGAGGTACGGAATCGTCGCAAACGCGCACATATCAACCTCGTTGAGCGGTTCCAGAGAAAACGGAATCCGCTTGACGGCGCGTACATAATCGATCAAATACATTCTGTTGCTCCGTAAAATTGATTTTTTCGCATCCGCCTGCTATACTGTACGCATGCGAACACTGACCCTGACCGTCGAACCGCAATTTGAAAACTGCCCGATCAAAGACGTCCTTTCGAAACGGCTTTGGGTTTCCGACGCGCTTTTATCGCGGCTCAAGCGACGAAGCGGGTCGCTTTTGCTGAACGGCGAACCGGTCTATGTAACGCGGCGCGTGCACGCGGGCGATCGGGTAACCGTGTCGGTCGGCGACGTCGGAAAGGATCCGCGCATCCGCCCGATGCCGATGCCGCTTTCCGTCCTGTATGAGGATGAGGATCTGCTCGTGATCGACAAGCCCGCGGGACTTTCGGTGCACCCGGCGCGCGATCCGGACGAGATCACGCTTGAAAACGCGCTGGCGGCCTATCTCGGCGCGGACGAAAACCCGCATCCGGTCAGTAGGCTCGACCGCGGAACGACCGGATTGCTCACCGTCGCGAAGAGCGGCTGGGCGCACGCGTGGATGAAGCAGGTGCAGCACAGCGGGCAGATGCAGAAGGTCTACCTTGCGATCACGCGGAACATGCCCGATCCCCCTGTCGGAAGTGTATCCGCTCCGATCGGGTTTTATGAGGGCTCCGGCTATCAGCGATGCGTCCGTCCAGACGGTGCCCCCGCCGAATCCGACTATCAGGTCCTGCGGCAAAACGGCGGTTTTGCGCTGATCCGCCTCGTTCCGAAGACCGGACGAACGCATCAGCTCCGCGTTCACATGGCGCACATCGGCTGTCCGCTGCTCGGCGACTGGCTGTACGGCTCGCGCGATCCGAGCATCGACCGTCCCGCGCTCCACGCGGCAGAGCTGTCGTTTTATCATCCGCTGCAGAATATGACCGTGACGCTGCATTCCCCGCTCCCTGAGGACATGCGGCGGTTCTTTCCGGATCCAAGCGGCGATCCTTCATAGAAAAAAGTCCCGAAGACGGGGCTTTTTTCATGTAACGGCGGTCAGTCCTTTTTAAGGTGTTCGCGCACAAACGCCACCGCGATCCGTTCGGACTCCGCCCGATCCTTTCCGGTAAAGCCGTGCCCGGCGTTCGGGACCGCAATCAGCTTCGCATTCGGGAACAGCTGCACCGCGCGTTCCGAGCAGGCATACGGCACCACAGGGTCTGCGGTTCCGTGCAGGATCAGCACCGGGTTGGGATAGGCCGGCATCTTCTCATAAATGTCAAACGACGTTGCGTCGATGCTGTAAATCCGGCCGATCGGGCTGCCGTGCACATACAGTACCTCCGGCGCCTGTTCGGGATTTGGCGTTCGCGCCCTGGCGTCCGCCTGCAGCACATAGGCCGGGAACTGTGCGATCAGGCCGCGCACCTTTTTGCCGAGCTCGGCAGCGCAATAGGTTGCGATAAACCCGCCCTGGCTGTTGCCGAACAGAAACAGGTTTTCCGTGTCCACCCACGGCTGTTTGCAGGCCGTCTCATACACGGCAAGCAGATCCTTCGCCTCCGTCAGAACCGACATCTCGGTCATCTCGCCGTCGCTTAAGATTCCGTGACCGCCGCCGATGAAATCAAAGCTGTACGCGGCAATTCCGTTCTTGGCAAACGCGCGCGCATGCGGCTCGGTGTCCTTGCGGTTCACGCCGAAGCCGTGACAAAGCAGCACGGTCGGCACAGGTCCGTCCTCCGCCTCTTTCGGCAGGTACCAGTGTCCGTAAATCCGCTTGCCGTCGCGCTCCATCCATTGTGTTCTGATCCGATATCCGCGATTGATCATTTTGTTCTTTCCCCTTTCGGTTCCAAATACTGCTGTAAAAACCCGATCACGGTCTTTTCATACCGATCCGGCTCTCTATACGATGATTCCGCATGCGCGGCGCCCTCGAATACGACCTTCTCCTTTAGCGCTCCGCAGGCGGCATACAGCGGTTCCAGCATGGAAAACGGCACGAACGTGTCCGCATCTCCGTGCAGAAACAGCATCGGCACCGTGGATCGACGCACCGCGTCGATCGCGCGCGTCTCGCGGAACGAGTAGCCCGCGAGCAGTCTGCACCACAGCGACGCGACGGCGCAGAAGCTGATCGATGGATAATGCTGCTTGCGCTCGATATGATGCACGACCTCTGAAATCGATGTGTAACCGCAATCCTCGACGATGCATTTCAGCTGCGGAAGCGGCTGTCCGCCGCTGACGAGCATGACGGTCGCCGCGCCCATCGATATGCCGATCAGACCGATCCTGCAGTCTTTGCCGAACCGCTTTACAAGATCATCCATCCAGCACCGGACGTCCTTTTGATCGAGTGCGCCGAAGCCGATGTATTTCCCTTCGCTGGCGCCGTGCGCGCGCATGTCAACCGCAAGGATCGTGTAGCCCGCGCGGTAAAGGCGCGTAAAGCATGCGCCGAAATCCTTGGACGGCGAGCTGTGATAGCCGTGCGCGAGCACAAGAATCCGATCCTTTTTTTCGTTCGGATACAGCTTTGCGCGAAGCACCGTTCCGTCAAAGGACCGGATCGAAACGAGCTCATGCGGAAAATCCGCCATCGCTCTGGCGGTGTCCCGCATCTCGTTCGCATACTGTATCCACCGTCCCTGCGGCTCGTACGCATGCCTTTTAGGCGGCAGACAAAGATAGCAAAACAGTGCAAAGCCGCCGATCAAATACAGCGCGGCAAGTGCCCCCGCCGCGATCAGAACGAATCCGTACCAGTGCATAGCGCCTCCGGTCAGCCGATCCGCACAACTTCGTGCGGCCGAAGCGCTCTGCGCGCCGGAAGCGAATGCAGTTCGAGCACGAGCGGTTCCGGTGCTCTTTGCCGCGATGCGGGTTCCGGTTCAGAGACAGGTTTCTCTGCGATCGGTTCGGGTTCCGTTTCCGGAAGGAACGCCGGTTTCTCTGCGGCAGGTTCAACCCCCGGTTTCTCCGCTTGCCCCGGAACGATCTCCGGTTCCTTTGCGACGGACAACGGCTCAGGCGCTGCGGCTGTATCTGCCTCGGGTTCCGCTGCAGATACAGCCGCAGGTTCCGGTTCAGCAATTGCGATGACCGGAATCGATCCGGGCTCCGGCGCCGATGCGGCCGGCTCGGGTTCACGCTCTGCCGCAGCAGCGGCATGCTCCGGCTCTGCGTAAACAAGTCCTTCCGGTTCTGAAACCAGTTCCGGCCTGGGTTCCTCCGCCGAAACAGCAACAGCAAATGGCTTTGCAACCGCCGCAGCAGTCGGAGCAGCGTCCGGTTCTGGTTCTGCCGCCGGTGTAAGATCCGGCTTTTTTGGTGTTTCGGATGCATCCGTCTCGATCACGAAAGCATCCGGAAAGGCCTGTTCCGTTTCAAAAGCCGGTTCCGAAGCAGGCTCGGGTTCGGTCGCTCTTACAGAACGCTCCGGTTCTTCTGCAGCGAATACAGGCTCTGCCATCGGTTCGACCGGCTTTTCCGGCGCAGAAGCCGGCTTCGGCTCGATCGGCGCTGCTGCAGACTCCGGCTCAGGGATCGGCGCTTCGGCCGGCTGTGCTTTGTCTGCAGGCGTCTCAGCGTCCGGTTTTGCCCAGACGGACGGTTCCGACTTCTGGAGATATGCGTCCAACGCAGGGTTGCGCTTCGGGCGCACGAACACCTTGATATCCTCCTCGAGTCCCGCTTCCGCTGCGTTCGGCTGCGGACGGTTCAGGACAGGATCGAACTTTTTGCGTGCGTCGATGCGGCTCTTGATTGCAGCAAACGGCTCCTCTGATCCCTTCGATTTTCCCGTCGGCGGAGTATTCTGCCGCGACGTAATTGTGGATGCGCCGTAATAACGCAGTTTCGCCGGTGCCGTATAACCGAACTGCTCCGGCGGCGCGCCTGCAAGGACATGATCCATGCCCTTGGGCTTCGGCTTCTCCTCTTCGGTTTGTTCGGCGAGCAATCCCTCTTCCGGGATCTGCGATTTAACACGAAATTCCAGAAACCACAGGATCAGACAGATGATCGAGCTGATCACGACGAGCAGCGCCGTCACATACAGAACGCTACGGACTGCCGGCTCGATCTCTGCGACAAGGTCCTTGAGATACGTATTGTTGTTATAAAGGATCGTCTGTTCAACGGTGCGCGATGCAAGCGTCGCAAGCTGCGACAGATCGAGCCCGATCGTCTCAGTCGCATAGGTCTGTCCCGACGGATCCACGGCGTTCATCCGGAACGCAAGGTTCGGAACGTTGTCCAGCTGATAGACGACCGAATGGAACGTCTCGCCGCGCTGCAGCTCGTCATAGGACACAACGGTGCCGAACAGGGTCAGCTCCGTAAGCACGGCGTTGGTGATGCGTACATCGGAATAATTGCGGATCTCGAACTGAATCTCGCCGCACAGCTTTCCGTTTTCATCATAGTATGCGTTCGTCAGCGTGACAAGCAGACTGAGCCGTACCGCGTCGGATGCCACAAACGGGATACAGTCATAGCTGTTGGGATCGGTATAGGTAAACGATTCGCCGAAATAATCCGTTCCGGTCAGATGGAACCGGACCGTGCGAATCAGTCCCGCCGAATACGCCGACGGCACGTTGAACGTCAGCACCTTCTGCTGCTGTGCCGCAAGATCGAATGCGCTCTCGATCGGCGTGTTGATCTCGTCGTACAGTTGCACGTTTCGCAGCAGCCGATTGCCGGTGTTCGAGACCGTAATCGCGAACGTCGTTCCCTCCTCGTTCGAGGGATACTGCTGCACGTCGATCCGCATGCCGATCACGACCGCGCCGACCGTCAGCGTTTCCTTCGCTTCGGTCACGGTCTCGCGCTGCGCGGCAATGTAACGGATGACCGGGTGGAACACCATGTCGTTCTCCGACATGGTGTACTCGACCGGAACCGTGATCGTCGCGCCGGCCATCAGATCCGTGCCGGGCAGCGGAATCGTGCCGGAAAAGACGTTCGGATCGGTCAGTTCGAGTCCGCTCATGTCATACTTGGTTTCGTTGGCGATCCGGTAGGTCACTGTGAACGTTTCCCCGGCGGCAACCATATCCGCGCTCGCCACGGCAGAAACGCTGAGCTCCGGCGGAACGAACCGTTCGATCCGCACCGTCGCTTCGGCGCTGCGCTGATGCCGCACCTCGACCATCTCCACGGTTCCGGGCGTCTCCGCTTCGGGTTCGGCTGTGGGTGCTTCCGTCGCCGGCTCCGCACCGCCCCCCGGCTGTTCGGCAGTCTCGGCCAGGTCCGGCTCCGCCGTCGGTTCCGGCGTTGCGGGAACCGCAGTCGGATCCTGCGTCGGCGCCGGCTCATAAAGGATTTCGGTCCAGGTCAGAACATAGGTGATGTCCGTATCCAGCTGCTCGTCGGATACCGGGATGTCATAGAGAGAAAACTCGCGCGTACCGCCTGCCGCGACAGTAATCTCGCCGTTCAGCGTGCGTTCCTCGCCATCAAAGCCGCCGTTGAGATGCGCGTCGTACATCGTGTACGGCCGGTCGCTCCGGTTCGCAAGCGTAAAGGTCATGTAGGAAATGCTGCCGTCGGTCTCAAGCCGGGTTTCGGGATCGATCAGGATCGACATTTCGATCGGATGCTCCGGATCGGCTTTCGTCCGGACGGCACCGAAAGCAAGCGCTCCTGTCAGCAGGAACGCCAGCAAAATGGCGAATATCCGGGTATGTTTCATGTGCGATCCTCCGATTCCGGGAACGGGAACCAGTCCGTCCCGATCGCTTCTGCGCCGATCCGTCCCTCCGTGCGCTCGGTCAGCGCGCGGCAGAACGCATCCGCTTTCTCCTGTTCCACCCAGACAGTGCAGCGCACCGCCTCGGCAAAGCTGATCCCGTCCACGCGTCCGTGCTGTTCACAGAGCGTGCGCACCGAATTCCAGTACGGATACGGGATCTCGACCGAAAAGGCCGTGCAGGGCAGCATCCGCACGATGCCGGCAGCGCGAACCGCATCGCAGGCAGCTTTGGAATAGGCCCGCACCAATCCGCCCGCGCCGAGCAGGATCCCGCCGAAATAGCGCGTGACGATCACAAGCACGTCGGTCACACCGATGCGGGTCAGCCCCTCCATCATCGGCATCCCGGCGGTTCCGGACGGCTCTCCGTCATCCGAATACCGTGCAGTGCCGCTGCGCAGTACATACGCATAGCAGTTATGCGTCGCATCCCAATGATCCTTGCGGATGCGCTCGAGGATGGCAAGCGCTTCCGCTTCGGTCGAGACCGGCCAGCACCGGCCGATGAAGCGGGACCGCTTTTCGATCATCTCGACCTCGGACGGCAGTGTGACCGTCCGGTAGGGTTGGATTCGCGACAATTCCTGCAAGCTGGTTTCCTTTCGATGCTCTCCGGCACGTCATGATAAATCGCTTTTATCATACCAAATACCGGGGAATTTTGCAACCGAATCGGAAATTGTTCAAAAAAACGGCACTTTTTGAACAAGAATGCGGCGCTGCCGTAGCAGCGCCGCATTCTGACGGTTGTCGCTTAGTTGAAGTCCACACGGACCTCGTTGAATTTTTTGTTGAGGCCGTAGTTGACCGCCCACGGAGAGCCGGTCTTCCAGCCCGTTCCGGTCGGCGGGAATGCAACGGTGAAATTCTTGACCTTCGTGTAGTTGAATTCCTGCGCGACCCGAATCGCAAGCGTTTGGATCTCGGCAAGCTTGTTCAGGTAGGCGACAGAAGCGGAATTGAGCTGGTTGCTGCTGCCCTTCTTGCTCTTCTTCGCCTCCTTATCGGCGTTCGCCTTGCATTCCTTGAGCTCCGCAAGCGCCTTCTTGTAATCCTCAAACAGCTGGCGCTGTGCTTCCGTGTACTTGCGGGTCTTTTCCTCATGGAGGAACCGACTGCCGGCTGCCGTATTCGTTTCGGGCGTTTCCTCTACGCCAGGCACATCCGGCGTGGGCGTTTCGGCATTCGTCTGATCAGGCGCGTCGGTCGGATCCGCTGCCGGCACGTCAGTCGGCGCTTCGGTCGGCGCGTCAGTCGCCTTCACCGTATGCTTACAGGTAATCTTGAATCCTTTTGCGGCAGAACCTTCGATCTTGAACGTATAGGCATCCTTCAGATTCCTGATCACGTCGCTCTTTTCATCGACCTCGACCGTATATGCAATCTCCTCGCCGTTTTCCGTCTTGGCAAGTCCCTTAAATGCGGCTTCCCACTTTTTCTTATTCTCCTTGATCGTGACCGATTTTCCGGTATCCTTGCCGTTCGCCAACAGCTTCACCGGCAGTTCCTCCGGACGCAGTCCGTCCTGATTGTCGCCGTCGTCCCAGTCGAGCTTGACCGTGACGGTAATCGTCTCCGGCGTCGGATCCGGTGTCGGCGCTTCGGTCGGCGCCTGGGTAGGAGTCTCGGTCGAAGTCTGCGTCGGGGCATTGGTCGGCGCTTCGGTCGGCGCCTGCGTCGGAGCCTTGGTCGGCGCTTCGGTCGGCGCCTGCGTCGGAGCCTTGGTCGGCGCTTCGGTCGGCGCCTGCGTCGGGGCTTTGGTCGGCGCTTCGGTCGGTGCCTGCGTCGGAGCTTTGGTCGGCGCTTCGGTCGGTGCCTGCGTCGGAGCATCGGTCGGCGCTTCGGTCGGTGCCTGCGTAGGCGCCGGGGTCTCAACCGGTTCCGGCGTCGAAGTGAACTCTGGGAGTTTGTTGTCCTCGTCGATCAGCTCCTGCACATAGTCCTCGAGCGGATCGAGCAGTTCGATATACTTGTCATACAGCATCGAAGCCCAGCGATAGCGCGCGGACTTGAGCGTATAGTCGCGGTACTGCTTGGCGTCCACGCCGTACACCTTTTTGATGATATCGACGCGGTTGGCCTGATCCGTGAACGTGAAGTTCCACTGGAACAACGATACGGTAGAGCCGCTCATCGAATACAGGCCGATATCATCCCGGTTCAGATTATAGGCAAAGGCCGCAAGCGCTGCGGTCTGCCCCGCCGTGCAGTTCGTGAACAGATCGCCCTCGAAGGAAGCGAGGATCTCCGGGATCTTGACGATCAGGTTGTTCTTCTGCATTTCCTCGAAGAAAGCAACCAGAATCCGCTTCTGGCGGTTGACGCGGTTTGCATCGCCCGTCTCGCCGGAACTTAAGCCGTTGCCGGCTTTGCGCACGCGGCAATAATCCAGAACGGCCTGCCCGTTCATGTGCTGCAGTCCTTTCTTGTACGAACGGCCCTGAATTGTGAAGTCGATATCCATATCGTAATCCAGTCCGCCGAACACATCGACCAGCGACTTCAGCGAGGTCATCGTCACGGCATAGTAATAATCGACCGGAATGCCGCCGAGCATCCATTTCGCCGCTTCGCAGACCTTTTCAAGGCCGGCTGGGTTCGCGGATCCGTCATCGTTGTACAGACCGCCGCCGCAGTTGATCGCGGCATTGAGCTTATAGATGCCGTCCACGCCCGGAATCTTGGCATAGGTGTCGCGCGGAAGCGAGATCAGATCGGCCCGGTTCTCTTCAAAGTTGACCGACAGCACGATCATAACGTCCGAGTGCCATTCCTTCTTGCCGTTCCACGTCAGACGCTCGTCCGAAAAGTCCACGCCGATCAAAAGGATATTGACAATATCCTTCATCATCGACGTATCGGCCATCTCATATAATGCGTCGATCGGCGCGATCGTCGGTTCGCTCTCGATCGGTTCCGGCGTCGCGGTCGCGTCCGGCGCAAGCGTCGGCATATCCGCTTCGGGCGACGGCGTCGCATCGACAATGAAAATCGCCTCCGGATCCGGCGTCATGGTCGGCTCGGGAGACTCCTTCCGCGCGCTGCATGTGCCGGCAGTCCGGAAGTCGTCGCCGGTGCCTCCGTATAAGAATGTAGTGACCGGCGTCAGCAGCAGCGCGAGCAGAATTCCGATCAGCACGATCACCGCGGCCGCCATTCCGATCAGCATGACTTTCTTATTTTTCATCCAAAGTCCTCCTTTGGAGATGTTTCTCCATGATAACTATTTGTATTTTACTCGCCCGTTTTTGGAAATTCCACCTTATCCGGGATTCGTTACAAAGTTTTTACCAAAATAACGCATTTAAATGCGTCCAAATTGTCAAATCTTTCCGCAACATGCATTTTTTACTTTTCAAACAGAAAAAGTATGTTATACTGGTAGCGGTTTTAATACTGCCTTACTATGGCTTTTCTTATAAACGGAGGACTCTCATGATCGTTATGATCCCGGCCTACGAGCCGGATGAAAAGCTGCTCGGCGTCGTGCGGGATTTCCGCGAGAACGCGCCGGATTTTCCGATCGTCATCGTGGACGACGGAAGCAGCGCACCGTGTCAAAAGATCTTTGAAGCATTGGAAGGACAAGCCGGCATCACCGTGCTGCACCATCCGCACAATAAAGGCAAAGGCGCGGCGATGAAGACCGCATTTTCGTATATTTCCGAACGCTATCCAGCGTCCGAAGGCATTCTGACCGTCGATGCGGACGGACAGCATCTTTTGAAGGATTCTCTCGAGGTCTGCCGCGTCTGGCGGGAGAATCCGGACTATCTCGTTACAGGCTCGCGCCGCTTTGCCGGCAAGGTTCCGCTTCGCAGCCGGCTCGGAAACGCTATCACGCGCGGCATGTTCCATCTGACGACCGGAAAACGTGTCTACGACACGCAGACCGGACTGCGCGCGTTTTCGGTCGGGCGCGTTCCCGAAATGCTCGCGCTCGCCGGCGACCGGTACGAATATGAGATTAATCAGCTGCTGTACTGCTGCATGAACGGCGTCGGCGTTTATGAGGTTCCGATTGAGACCGTCTACATCGACGACAACGCCTCCTCCCACTTCAACGTGCTGCGCGATTCGATCAAGATCTACAAGGTCATCTTCAAGTATCTGGGACCGACCTTTCTGAAGTTTCTGTCGTCCTCGTTTTTGAGCTTTCTGATCGACCTTCTGGGCTTTTGCCTGTTCTTCTACGGCGCCGTTGCGATCTTTGCGAACTGGGACACCGCACGGGCGATGTTCTCGTTCACGCGCGAACCGTCTTCCGAATGGCGCGCCGTGCTCGAAGCGTTCAATCCGGTCGTGTTCGCGGCAGGCGGCACATATCTTCGCATCGGGTCGCTTGTGCTTGCGCGCATCATTTCGGCGGTTGCCAACTATCTGATGAACCGCAGCTTTGTCTTTCGTGCAAAGAACGGCGGCAGCAGTTTTTGGAAATACTTCCTGGTGAGCGTGCTGATCCTGGCGCTGAACGCGCTGTTCCTCGAGCTGTTCACGCGGCTCGGCGTCCCGGCGTGGCTCAGCAACATGTTTGCTCAAATCATCTGCTATCCGCTGTCCTACTATCTGCAGCGTGCATTTGTTTTTCAGAACGGAAAGGAACTGAAACAGAATGGCTAAAAAATCTTCCGCAAAGGGATTGCGGGTGCTTGCAAGCATTCTCGCGAACGCCACCGCGATCGTTGCGGCCAACTACATTGTCTTTTACATTCTCGACCATTACAACCCCGGTCTGCACTTTGTCATGCATTCGACGTTCATCGTGACCGAATACCTGCACTGGATCCTTGCGGTTCTTGCGCTTTTGACCGGACTTCTGTACCTGCTGCTGTTCAGCATCGGCGCGTTTGACCGCTATTGGTTCAGCGGAAAACGGCTTGCAAGGATTCTGATTCTCGACGTCCTGTTTGCCGGCATCCTCGCTATGGTCATCAACACGTATTCGTTCGACTGGCTGCATCTGCGTCAGATCAAACAGGAGGACATCGTCGCGATCGCGACCCCGACGCCCTCGCCGACCGCGGAGCCGACGGCCGTTCCGACCGATACGCCGACTCCGGCGCCGACCGATGCGCCTGCGGAACCCGGCGCGACCGCCGTCCCGACGCCCGAACCCACGGCAACGCCGGAACCGACCGCAACGCCGATCCCGGGTCTGCTCGGGGATCGCTACGCCGAAAAGTTCTCCGACGGCGATGCGGTGATTGCCGAACCGAATACCGAGGAAACCCTCAGCGACGGTACGGTCCGCACGCTGATCTATACCTACGCGAGCGATCAGGTCGCAGTCGACCTCTACCACTACAAGAAAGGCAAGCTCGAATATCAGATCGCCGATCTGTATGTGCGGGATCTGAAGAATCTGACCACCGACTACGTCATGGGTCAGGGCAGCGGCCGTATGCTGTTTGAGTTTGCACGGGATCTGAACTCCATCATCGCCGTCAACAGCGACTACTTTGTCACGAACGCGATCAACGAAGGTCTGATCATCCGCAACGGCAACCTGATCCAGTCGCGCGTGTGCAAGAACTCCGACCTGTGCGTGATCTATCAGGATGGAACGATGCGCTGCTTCGACTGTAAGAAGGATACGATCAACAACGATGAGATCATTGCCTCGTTCCCGTATCATTCGTTCTATTTCGGGCCTTCCCTGCTCGATGCGGACGGCAATCCGAAGACGAAGTTCAACTCCACGGTCGGAACCGCAAACCCGCGCACCGCAATCGGCTACTATGAACCCGGCCATTACGCGTTCATCAGCATCCTCGGCACACGTGACATCAAGACGCTCAGCGGCAAGAACCTCGGCAACGGCAAGTCGCCGGGCATGAGCTTTACCGAAATGTCCGAGCTGTTCAGTTCGCTCGGCATGAAGGCAGCATACAATCTGGACGGCGGACAGTCCTCCGGCATGTTCTGGAACGAGCATCTGTTCGGTCACAACACGCGCATCACAGGCGACGTCCTCGCCATCGTGGATCCGAGATAAGGAGGCTAAGCAAATAAAAAAAGGTATTCAGGTCCTTGCGATCCTGCTCGCTTGCCTATATTCTGCTGTTGACGGCAAAAGCGCTGGTTCCCTCTCTGCCGTTCGACGTTGAGCCGAACCTGTTTCTGCAGGATTGGTGGTTCATGGCGATTCCGGTTCTTGCGCTGTTCTCCTCGATCTTTCTGCAGATCGCCTCGGTCAAGCAAAAAAAGAAACTCAACTGAGTCCAAAATTACAGCAGGCGGGAATACCTTCCCGCCTGTTTTTTATTCCTGATCCGAAAGATCCGCAACGGTTTTGCAGTCATTGAACCGTGCAAACCGCGCTGCGGCACACCCGATTGCGCCGTTCAGCGTTTTGGTCTGCCGAACTCCCGGCTCGAACCAGATGTTTTTTACCTGCAGCACCGCGTTCCTGTGATCCGCCGCCGCTTCGATTCGCCCGATCAGCTCCTGTCCGTACACGATCGGCAGGACGTAATATCCATATTGGCGTTTCTCTTTCGGCGTATAGATCTCCCATGAATAATGAAAGCCGAAGATCGCTTCGATCAGCTTCCGGTCCCACAGCATCGGATCGAGCGGCGCCAAAAACTCCAGCCGCGCTTTTCGATCGATCCGATCCTCTGTTACCGCTTCCAGCAGAGGAAGGTCCTCGCGCAAAAGGTACAGCGGCTGCCGGATGCCTTCTGCCGCAGCGCCGATGATCGCGCCGTCGCGCTCCATCTCTGCAAACGCGGCGTCTCGCTGTCCGGTCGTCATCGAAATCCCGAGCCACGCATCCGAGCGGCGGTTCCAGAGCAGGCCGACTGCGCCGATCCGCCGCAGGATGCGCCATTTCAGAAACGCCGTTTCGTCTGCGCAGGGATTCTCCGCCTCCAGAAGGTCTTTCGGAAAATACCGCTCCGCAAGATCGTAATACTTTCGGGATCCGCTCTTGTGATGGATCAGCAGCACGCCGTCGGTATAAAGCTGTTCGAGCACCGAACGCGAAGCCAAAGACTCCTTGTGCCAGTTGCCGCTCCAGTGCATCGAGGAATGCCAGAAAATCTTTCCCTCGATCGGAAGCGTATCGCTGCTGACCGGGCCATGTTCACGAATATAGCGAAGCGCCTGCTCCTCAAGCTCCGCGATCCCGGCAAAGCCCGCGCCGTGGATCCGGCTGCGTTCCCGATACCCCGCAAAGTACGGCCAGTCTTCCCGCGGCCAGACGGCAAGCTCCTTATCCGAATAATCGACCAGCAGACGGTCACGGTACAGCAGATCGTACAGCATCCGTTTGCGAAAACCCTTAACGCGGGACTGCAGCGTCAGCTCGGCGTTCTTGCCGCATACGTCCACCGGGTCATACTGGATGCAGCCGGCCTGTCGGACGTATTGCAGCGCGCCTTCCTTTCCGCTCCATCGGTATGCGCCGAGAAGTCCCTGTTTGGCAAGCAGGAACCACTTTGCCTGTTCACGCGTGATTTGCAGCATATCATAGTTCCAGCAAGGTGCGGAGTTCGTTAAAACCATCCAATACCGGCACGCCGCACCGTTCCAGCACCTTCCGGCTCTGATGCCCGCCGGTCAGCAGCACGCAGGGACAGCCGACCGAGGATGCCGCTTCGAAATCGTGATCCGTGTCCCCGATAAACAGCACGTCCTTCTTGTCGATCCCGTGGTTTTCAATATAGTTTTTGGCGCGATCCACTTTGGAATGCGCAAAGTCGTCGGTCAGCCCGAGAAGTTCCTGAAAGTAGCCGGTCACGCCGTAATAGCCCGCCTGCTCGAGCAGCCGGTCCTGCTGCGATGCGGAAAGAAGCGTTTGCCAAATGCCTGCATTCTGCGCGTCTATCAGCATCTGCACAGCCCCCTTGCGCAGAGGACAGGCCCGATATCCTTCGGTGTAATACGCGTGAAATTCAGCCGCTAACTCCTCATACGGATAAACGTCGAAATCGTACCCGAGCTTTATATAGTACTCTTTGATCGGAAAGCCGAAGTTGTTGAGATAAAAGTCCCGGTCCGGAATCTCGGTCAGGCCTCGTTCGCGCAACATCCGGTTCTCAATCTGATAAGTGTATTCCATGTCGTCCAGGATCGTTCCGTTCCAGTCCCAGACCAGCAGTTTCGGCCGCATAAGATGTCCTCCTTGGGTGATGCGTACCATTATAAAAGATTTTCCGACAGAATTCAAGGCTGTTCCGCCCTGTTCTTCCGTATAATTGATCCGCCGAAAATCTGTGAAAGACACGCATTTTCATCGTAAACGATTCTCAGCGCCGCGCCCTGTGAGCAACCATAAAAGTGCGGATGGCGGTTTCCTTGCGCACGTTTCAATCGGCTTCTCCGTTTCGGCGGGGTTTCGGTCGGATTAGCTGATTCCGCAGGACGTTGTCGTCGCTTCTTTATGCTGCGCCAGGACGTAATCCTTTCGTGAAATAACAGTTTGAAAGTATCCTATTTCGATCAAAGAATTATATATTTTCAACAAGAATACTATGGCTCCTGTCTGTTTTATTTCGCTTTCCCGTTTCCGAACGTTTTGTAAATTGCCTGCCTCCCCTGCTTGCAAGATGGCGGTTCCGGATGTATAATACAATAAATAAGTATGGAA
>CADAQS010000037.1 GCA_902790115.1 uncultured Eubacteriales bacterium
CGAGATCGTTGAGGGCATGGAGATCGTGCTCCGGCTGTTCCCGAACGCCGAGGGCGTCGTCGCGATCGAGACGAACAAGCCCGACGCGATCGCCGCCATGCAGAAAGCGGTCGCGGGTCACGAACGCATCCGCGTCGCCGCGCTCCGCACCAAGTATCCGCAGGGCGGTGAGCGCAGCCTGATCAAGACGATCGCCGGGATCGATTATCCGATCACCAAGCTGCCGGCGGACGTCGGCTGCATCGTCGACAACGTCGGCACGCTGTATGCGATCCAGCGCGCGGTGCTCTACCGCGAGCCGCTGTTCCGGCATGCGCTGACCGTGACCGGCGAAGCGATTGCAAAGCCCTGCAACTTCCTCGTTCCCGACGGAACGAGCTTTGCGGAGCTGATCGAAGCGGCCGGCGGCATCAAGGAAGGCACGGAAGCGGTCAAGGTCCTGTCCGGCGGTCCGATGATGGGCATCGCGGTCGGCTCGACCGAGGTTCCCGTGACCAAGACGACGAACGCGATCACGGTTCTTGCCGAGGATGCGGTGGAGCGCGCAGACCTGCAGATGACCACCTGTCTGCACTGCGGCCGCTGCACGACGGTCTGCCCGAGCGGTCTGATGCCGCAGATGATGGCGGACGCGATCACGGCGGGCGACATGGAGCGTTACGAAAAGAAGCTGTACGGACTCGACTGCGTCGCGTGCGGCTCCTGCACCTATATTTGTCCTGCGAAGCGTCCGCTGACACAGGCATTCAAACGGACAAAGGCAGAATTGATGGCGCAAAAGCGCGCGGCGGCAGCGGGAGGTAAGAAATGAACACATTGCATATTTCATCCGGCCCGCACTTCCGTGACCGGTGGACGACTTCGTTCATCATGCACACGGTGCTGCTGTCGCTGCTGCCGACTGCGATCGTCGGCGTCGTCGTCAACGGCCTGCATGCGCTGTTCGTGATCCTTGCGTCGATTGTTGCGTCGGTCGGCTCCGAATGGCTGTTCTGTGCGCTGACCAAGCGCAAGATCACGATCCTCGACGGATCTGCGGCGGTCACGGGTATGATGCTCGCACTGTCGCTGTCGCCGTCAGTTCCGCTGTACATCCCGATCATGGGCGGCATGTTCGCGATTCTTGTCGTCAAGTGCTGCTTCGGGGGCTTGGGCAAAAACTTCGTGAACCCTGCGCTTGCGGCGCGGTGCTTCCTCATGATCTCGTTCGGCAACGCGATGACGCAGTTCCCGATGGCGGCGGACGGCGTCACCTCGGCAACGCCGGTTGCGCAGCTGATGGCGGGCAAGGCCGTCAACATCACGCAGATGTTCCTCGGCACGACCAACGGCGTCATCGGCAGCTCGGTGCTGGCGATGCTGGTCGGCGGTCTGGTGCTGTGGGGACTTGACATCATCCACGGCGAGATCTGCTTCTCCGTGCTCGGCGGCTTCACGCTGATGATGGCGCTGTTCGGCGGACAGGGCTTCGATCCGAAATTCCTGCTCGCGCACCTGTGCGGCGGCGGCGTCGTGATGGGCGCATTCTTTATGGCGACCGACTACACGACTTCTCCGGTCAGCCGGCTCGGTCAGCTGACCTACGGCTGTCTGATCGGTGTGCTAGGCGCGCTGTTCCGCATCTTCGGCAAGAGCGCCGACTCGTTCAGCTACTCGGTCATCATCGCGAACCTGTTCACGCCGCTGATCGACATGTACATCATCCCGAAGCCGTACGCCTATCGCTCCCGCGCGATCAGGCTCGCGAACGGCGAAAAGCCGGTTCCGCTGTTCCAGCGGATTCCGAAACCCGTGATTGCGCTGACGCTGATCACGCTGCTCGCGGGCGTTGCGCTGTCCGGCGTGTTCACGATGACGAAGGACACGATCGAGGAGCAGAAGCTCGCTGCGAACGCGGCTTCCTATCGTGAGGTCTGCCCCGACGCCGAAACGTTCGAGACAAGCGCGGCTGCGAATGCAGTCCTTGCGGAACTGGACGGCGTCGTTTACGGAACGAGCTTCGGCCGCTCCTACATCAACGAGGCGGTCGTCGGCAAGGATGCGTCCGGCAACATCGTCGGTTATGTCATCAGCGTGACGAATGCAAACGGCTATGAGGGCGAGATCAAGCTCTCGATGGGTCTGACGGCCGACGGTGCGCTGCGCGGAATCGCGTTTACCGAGCTCAACGAAACGCCCGGCAAAGGCTCGAAGGCCGCAGAACCGGAGTTTCTGAATCAGTTCAACGACCGGAATTCCAAGCAGCTCGTTTTGAACAAGGGCGGCGCGGCGAGTGCCGATACGATCGACGCGATCTCCGGTGCGACCGTGACCTCGGCGGCGGTGCTGAACGCGGTCAATGCCGGTCTGGACTTCTTCCACAGCGTCATGCAGGGAGGAAACTGAGATGAATAAATATCTGGAACGGATCTATAACGGTCTGATCAAAGAAAATCCGACCCTGGTCCTGATGCTCGGCATGTGCCCGACGCTGGCGGTTTCGACCAGTGCGATGAACGGGATCGGCATGGGCGTCTCGACGACGGCGGTTCTGATCCTGTCGAACTTCGTGATCTCGCTGCTGCGAAATGTTATTCCGGACGACGTGCGCCTTCCTGCGTACATCGTCATTGTGGCTTCGCTCGTTACGGTCACGGAACTGATGATCGAAGCGTATCTGCCGGGGCTTTACAAATCGCTCGGCATCTACATTCCGTTGATCGTCGTCAACTGCATCATCCTGGGCCGTGCGGAAGCGTATGCGAACAAGCACACGCCGGATCTTGCGGTCATGGACGGTATCGGCATGGGCCTGGGCTTCACGGTCGCGCTGACGCTTGCCGGCCTCGTTCGCGAGGTGCTCGGCAGCGGCTCGGCGTTCGGCTTCAACTTCCTGCAGTACCTGCCGGACAGCGTGGAACCGATCGGCATCTTTATCCAGCCGCCGGGAGCGTTCTTCGTCATTGCGCTGTTCATCGCGATCATGAACGCGATCGGCATCAAGACGCGCCAGCGCAAGCTCGTGGAGAATACCGGCTGCGACGGCTGCTGCGCGACCTGCGCACAGCGCTGTGAAGACGCGGAGGAGGAAGCGAAATGAAGAGCCTGATTCTGATCATGATCAGCGGCGCGCTGATCAACAACGTCGTTCTGAACCAGTTCCTCGGCATCTGCTCGTTCCTCGGCGTGTCGAAGCAGATGAAGGCATCGGCGAGCCTGGGCGGCGCAGTCATCTTCGTTATGACGATCGCCTCGGCCGTGGCGAGTATCCTGTATGACAATGTTCTGAAACCGCTCGGCCTCGACTTCATGAAGACGATCGTCTTCATTCTGGTCATCGCGGCGCTCGTGCAGATCGTCGAAATGTTCCTGAAGAAGACTTCTCCTGCGGTATACAAGGCGCTCGGCATCTATCTGCCGCTGATCACCACGAACTGTGCGGTGCTCGGCGTTGCGCTGACGAACGTGCAGAACGAGTACAACTTCATCGAGAGCGTGCTGGCGGGCTTCGGCACGGCGGTCGGCTTTACGCTGGCGATCGTGCTGCTCGCAAGCATCCGCTCGCGGATCCGCGAAGAGGATCTGCCCGCACCGCTGCGCGGCGCGCCGATCGTGCTGATTTCTGCGGCGCTGATGTCGATTGCGTTCATGGGCTTTTCGGGGCTCTCGTTCTGACGGAGGTGTGAGATGGAGATTATTCTGATTACCACCGTCGTGATCACGGTGATCGGCATCATCGTCGGCGCAGGACTCGTGTTCACCGGAAAGAAGTTCCACGTCGAAGTGGATGAGCGTGAAGCTGCCGTGCGGGAATGCCTGCCCGGCAACAACTGCGGCGCGTGCGGCTTTGCGGGCTGCGATGCGGCTGCGGCGGCGATCGTCGCGGGAGACGCGCCGGTCAATGTCTGCCCGGTCGGCGGCGGTCCGGTTGCGGAGCGCATCGGCGGCATCATGGGGGAGAACGCGGAGATCCTTGAGCGCAAGGTTGCGTTCGTCCGCTGCAAAGGCACCTGTGAGGTCACGAAGAACCAGGCGACCTACGTCGGCATTCCCGACTGCCGGAGTGCGGTGCTAGCGGGCGTCAACATCCCCGAGTGCGACTACGGCTGCCTCGGGCTCGGCTCCTGCATCACGGTCTGTCCGCAGAACGCGATCTCGATTGCGGACGGCGTTGCCGTCGTGAACGGCGACCTGTGCGTCGCGTGCGGACTGTGCGTCAAGGCCTGTCCGAAGAATCTGATCGAGCTCGTGCCCGAAAGCAAGAAGGTGCGCGTTCAGTGCTCGAATCGGGATAAGGGACCGCAGGTCAAGAAGGTCTGCTCGGCGGGCTGCATCGGCTGCAGCATGTGCGTGCGGCAGTGCCAGTTTGACGCGATTTCGGTCGAGAACAACCTCGCGCATGTCAACTATGACAACTGCACGCAGTGCGGAGCATGCGCCGAAAAGTGCCCCGTCAAGGTCATCATCCCGCCGGCCGCCAAACAGGCGGAGATCCCGGCGTAACGGAGGTAGTGCAATGGAGAAAAGAAATCAGGCTGCAAAGCTGATTGTTGCGGGTATCGTAGTTGCGCTTGCGGTGCTGTTCCTCTGCGGCGTCATCGGCGGCAAAGATATCCTGTACCACCTCAAAAACCGCGGCGATCTCGGTCCTTTGACGCGCGACGACATTCGCTATCAGAACGTCGAAGCGCCTGCGGCGTCGAGCAAGGACGGCACGATCAACGCGTCCGACTGGGCACAGACCTATCCGTACATCGTCGCGACGATGGGTGACAACCGTAAGAACAGTTATGTGGTCGACTATCTCGAGCAGGATCCGTATCTGGTGAACATTTATGAGGGGTTCGGCTTTGCGAAGGATTACGGCAGCGCGCGCGGACATGAGTACACGCTGGAGGACGTCGCCAAGACGCAGCGCCCGCATGCCAAGGCGAACTGCCTGACCTGCAAGACGCCGAACTTTGCAAAGCTCGTCAACGATCAGGGCGTTTCGGCCTACTCGATGCCGTTTGACGAGGCCATGGCGATGATGGAGGAGAACGTCTCCTGCTATACCTGTCACGGCAACGACGCCGGCAACGCGGGTCAGATCACGATCACGCATACGTATGTGAACAAGGCGCTCGGCAGCGCCGCCGAGATCGATCCTGCGACGCTTTCGTGCGGACAGTGCCATATCGAGTACTACTTCACGCCGTCCGACAGCGAGACGATGATGCCGTATCAGAACGTCGAAACGATGACGCCCGATGCGATCCTCGCCTTCTACGACGCGATGGAAATGCCCGACGGTTCGGTCGGCTTCTATGACTGGATTCAGCAGAGCACCGGCACCAGAATGCTTAAGGCACAGCATCCCGAAATGGAAACGTATCTGTCCGGAAAGCATGCCGCGGATCTGAACTGTGCCGACTGCCATATGCCGATGGAGCAGGCCGAGGACGGCACGATCTACCACAGCCATCTGCTGGTCAGCCCGCTCGAGAACGAAACGCTGCTGTCGACCTGCATCCGCTGCCACGGCGACACGGATATGGTCGCGATGGTGCGGCGCCTGCAGGATCGCGTGACCGCGCGGGAGACCGAGGTCGGCAACGCGCTGTCTGCGTTCAAGACGGCGCTTGCGGATGCGGTTGCGGCAGGCGGAATGAGCGAGGAAGAACTGGATGCGGTGCGCAGCCTGTACCGCGCGGCGCAGTGGTATTTCGACTTCTGCTATGTAGAAAATGCCGAGGGCGCACATAACTCCGAACTGGCGTTCTACTGCCTCGATACTTCCGAGGCGAAGATTCAGGAAGGCATGGCGCTCCTGAACAAATAATCTTCTGTCAACCGGCGCGGCAGAACGAACGTGTCCGAAAGCGTTCCTCTGCCGCGTTTTTTTCGAGGTTTTATGAATACCCTGAAACGAATCTGGAAATGGATCGGATCGATGCAGTTCGCAATCGGACTGCTTGTACTGCTCGCGGTCGCCTGTTCGATCGGAAGTTTCGTCACGCAGGGGCAGTCGTTCGACTGGTACGCCGCACGGTACAACGAACGCACCGCGGCAATCATCATGGCACTGCATCTGGACGATGCGTTCCACAGCTGGTGGTTCCTTGCGATCAATGTGTTCCTGTGCGTCAACCTGCTGCTGTGCAATGTGGTGCGGCTGAAACCGCTGATCCGGCGAACCAAAGCCGAAACGCAGATTGACCTGCCCGGAGAAAACACCGTCCGCGCGGACGGCGTCAACGAGCCCGAAGCCTTCTTTGCACGGCTGCACATGCCAAAGCCCGTCCGCGGCGCAGCGCCGGACGGCACCGAAGTTCTGGTTTCGAGCAAAAACCGCATCGGACTCTGGGGCGCATGGGTGTGCCATCTCGGCATTCTGCTGCTGATCCTGGGGTTCAGTCTCGGGCAGATGACACACAAGGAATACGTCGCCTACGGCGTGCCGGGGCAGACGCGACCGATCGGCGACACCGGTCTGTGGCTTACGATCGACGACTTTCAGATCGGCCTTCGCGAGGACGATACGGTCGAGCAGTACACCGCGGACATCACGGTCTTTCGTGCGCCGCAGGGTTCGACGTCGGCGCCGGATACGCGCTCCGCGACGGTTTCGGTCAACCATCCTGCCAAGCTGTTCGGTATGACGTTCTATCAGAACTCGACCGGCTGGGCGGCTACGGTCTCCGTCACCAAGAACGGCGAACCGCTGCAGAGCGAGGTCGTGTGCGCAGGCGATTATCTGCGGATCGCGGACATGCCGAACCTCGTCGTGTATCTCAACGCGTTCTACCCGGACTACGTGTCAATGCCCGGCTCGCGGCCGATGACTGCTTCGGGACAGCTGAACAATCCGGCATACCTGTACTCTGTCTACTACGGCAGCGACATCCTCGGCATGAACGTGCTGATGCCCGACGAGTCGGTTACGATCGACGAATATGAAGTGAAGTTCTCGGATCCGCAGACGTATACGCTGATCCAGATTAAGCGCGATGCGTACACATGGCTCGCGTTTTTGGGCGGCGTGGTCACGATGCTCGGCCTCGTGCTGGCATTCTATCTGCTGCCGGTCAAGGTGTGGGCGGTTCGGAAGGAGGACGGCACATGGGTCGTGGCGGGACGCAGCCAAAAAGGCGGAGCGATCTTTGCGGAACGGTTCCAAAGTGCCGCCATAGATTCGGAACAGAAATCAGCATAGGAGAATCCCAAAATGCTTCAGGTGGAAAATGTACTCTTTACTGCGGTGATGTTGCTGTACTTTGCAGCGATGATCCTGTACTTTGTGTTCCTTGCGGTCAAAAAAGACGTGCTGTCAAAGGTCGCGCTGGTGCTGCAGATTGCGGGACTTGCGCTGCACACGGCGGCGCTTGTCTGCCGCGGGATCGGCGCGGGACGGCTGCCGCTGACGAACCAGTATGAGTTTGCGACGTCGTTTGCGTGGGGATTGTGCCTTATCAGCCTGGTCTTCGTGATGAAATTCCGGTTCCCGGTGCTCGGCGCGTTTGCGATGCCGGTTACGTTTCTGATGATCGGCTATGCCGCGATGCAGAGCAAGGAGGTGCATGACCTGATGCCCGCGCTGCGGAGCAACTGGCTCGGCTTCCACGTTTCGACTGCGATCATCGCGTACGGCGCGTTCGGCGTGTCGTTCGTGCTGTCGATCATCTTTCTGCTGCGCGATAAAATGCAGGAAAAAGGATTCTTGGATCAGCACATCCCGAACCGTGAAAAGCTCGATCTGATCAGCTACCGCAGCGTTGCGCTCGGTCTGCTGTTTCTGACGTTCACGATCGTAACCGGCGCGATCTGGGCGGAGCGCGCATGGGGCAGCTACTGGTCATGGGACCCGAAGGAAACGTGGTCGCTTGTGACGTGGATCGTCTATGCGACTTACCTGCACCTGCGGATCCGTCGCGGATGGCAGGGCAAGGCGGCTGCGATCTTTGCGGTCGTCGGGTTCATCTGCGTGATGTTCACCTACATCGGCGTCAACACGTTTTTGCCCGGCATCCACAGCTATGCATGAGCTCATTCCGGCACGGCGACTCCGTACCGGACGCATTTTGGAGGAATCAGTATGGAGATCCGTAATGCTCGACCGCAGGACGTTCCGGCGCTTTTGCACTTGCTTGAGCAGGTAAATCTCGTTCACCACAACGGAAGGCCGGACCTGTTCAAACTTGCGACCAAGTACGGAGAAAAGGAGCTGCTTTCGATCCTTTCCGATCCGCAGACGCCGGTGTTTGTTGCAATAGAGGACGAAAAAGTGCTTGGGCATGCGTTTTGTGTGATCAAAACCGTGCAGAAGGATCGCCTGCTTTGCGACGTCAAGACGCTCTATATCGATGATATCTGCGTCGAAGAGGAGGCGCGCGGTCGCGGCATCGGGCAGGCGCTGTACGCGCATGCGGAAGCGTTCGCCCGAAGGGTCGGCTGTTACAACGTGACGCTGAACGTGTGGACCTGCAACCCGGGCGCGATGCGCTTCTATGAGCGGCTCGGCCTCGCGCCGCAGAAGGTCGGAATGGAGCGGATCCTATGAAAAAAACTGTTTTGCGCAGCCTGCTGCCGCTTTTGATCTTTCTCGGAATTTGGATGCTTGCGCTGATTGCGTTCTGGTGCATGGGCGATCCGTCGGATGTGGGCGGCTACTCGCTGCTGTTCTTCTGGCTGATCGTGCCGGCAGCGATCCTGATCACGTCGTTCTTTGTCGGACTCGACGGAGCCTTCGGCCATGCGCGCTGGATGCTTCCGCTTTGTTACGGCGCGCTGTTTCTGCTGCTCGAGTATGTGACGTTTGAGCTTTCGAATATCGTTGCAAACGGCGGCGTCTCGCCGTGGAACACGCCTGCATGGAGCCTGCTGCTTGTCGGAACCGGACTGTCGCTGACCGGCATCGGGTTCGGGACACTTTTGCGCGTGCTCCGCGCACGCAAGGCCGCATAGGAGAGGAACATGTATTATCATGCTTCACCTGTTGCCGGGATCGAAACGCTCGAACCGCGCGTGTCGAATCATGGCATTCCACTGATCTACTTTTCCGAAAAGCGCGAGAATGTGCTGGTCTACCTGTCGAATGCGATCGAGCGGCTCTGCCGCAAACAGGGCTTCGCCTATGACGGACCGTGGCAGAAATGGGGACCGTACGGATTCAACAAAGACGGCACTTTGCGGATCGAGGAATACTACCCGGATGCGTTGATTGAGACGTATGCGGGCGTTTCCGGCTGGATCTATTCCGCCGAAGCGGTCGATCCGGCGGATTTTGCCGTGAACATCCCGTTTGCCGCGGTGGCGGATCGACCGGTTCGTGTGACCGGCTGCGAGTTCGTGCCCGACGCGCTCGAGGCAATCCTCGAAGCTGAACGGGAGGGGAAGCTCACCGTCCTCCGCTATGCCGATATGCCCGAGCGGATGCGCAGGTGGCTCGAAACCACGACCCGGCAGGAGTACGACAGCGCAATCACGCATCCCGAATACCGGTTTTTTCTGAAAACCAAATTTCCACAGTATTTGAACTGAAAAAGAACCGCATTTTAGCGGTTCTTTTGTTTTTTCCGATTAGCAATCGGTTCTTGCTAAACGAAGTTCATTATAGCTTCCTGCTTTGAATGTAATTGTCACATCATTATACTTTGAATTAATCTCCTAAAATACTGTTAAAATAGTTGTCATATGTGGTGCCTTTTCCCCCACACCAAGGGCATTTATCTCCGTTAACCCTTCCGCTGCCTCCGCAGTAGTTGCATTTTGTTCTACTCTGACTTTTTCCCGAATTCGAATTGCTTGAACTTCCGGAAAGGCAACTTCCGCACGATCCCAAAAGCAGAAGTGCAACGAGTATCAATGCCACTATTACAATAATTCCTCCACCATTTTTACTTTCCATACTTTTCTCCTTCAACGTGTAATGATTAGTTCTTCTCTATATTCCCATTTGTTAAAAAGATTTCCGTCATTGTAAGTGACAATTACATGTTTACTCTCCCCGGAATTCAATTCAACAGTGAATTCTGCACCACCGAAAATAGAACCATATTTTTCACAAGCTAGCTTAGCAATATGTTTCTTTCCGTCTGCGGGAACTGAAAAATCCTTATAGTATCCTCGGCTTAATCGGACAGTTTCACCTTCATAAGAAACCGTCATGCCGACATTCCCGATTAACTTCAGGAATGTCCTTAACTCTACCCGAAGCACTCCCGGTGAAGCTGAGCCTATAGGACAGCCGCAAAACGGACATGCCTTTGCTTGATTTGATACTTCCCTGCCACAATCCGGACACCTAATTAAAGCCATATTGCACCTCCTCTGCTTTCAACTCTATTTTAGTAAATATATTTACTAAAGTCAATAGTAAATATATTTACTGTAGTATTCTGTCAATGAAGTGGAGAAACTAATGGCATGAATTATCAAAAAAGACTGCGTGACATGCGGGAAGATCACGATAAAACACAAGCAGAGATTGCAGAAGTACTCGGTACTTCGCAAACGATGTATGCTCGCTATGAACGCGGCGCAAGCGAATTGCCGATACGTCATCTTATAAAGCTCGCTGACTATTATGAGGTTACGACCGATTATATTTTATGCCGTGAACAAAAGTGAACCTGATTGCAGTTTAGCAGTCAGGTTCTATTCGAATTAGGGCACCGATCCGAGCGCCCGCAGTGCGGGAAGGTGCCGAGGAACGAGGCGGATGAGGTGTCTGACACGCGCAAGCACCACCTCATCAGTCAGCCTAACGGCTGCCAGCTTCCCCTCAAGGGGAAGCCTTTGGTTGGCGCGCTTCTAAAGCCTTCCCCTCGAAGGGGAAGCCTTTTTAGGAAAACCCCCGCAGCGACGCTTCGCTACCCTCGAAGGGAAGCCTTTTTTATGAAAACTCCCGCAGCGCCGTCGGATGAGGTGTCGAGCTTTCGCCAAAACAAAAAAGAAAAGGCTTTCGCCTCTTCTTTTGATCGTTTGAAATCCAATCCTTCGCCGCAAACCGTCTTGCCCTTTTCCGGCAGCCGGACGTTATCCCAGCGCGACGTCGAGCACCATCATCAGGACGAACCCGGCGGCAAAGCATATGGTGCCGATGTTTGTATGCGGCGCTTCGGACATCTCGGGGATCATCTCCTCAATGACCACGTAGATCATTGCACCGGCGGCAAAACTCAGCAGGTACGGCAGCACCGGCAGAATAAGCCCGGCCGCGACGATCGTCAGCACCGCGCCGATCGGCTCGACAATGCCGGACAGTACGCCGTATAGGAAAGTCTTTCCCTTCGGCATGCCCTCCGCGAGCAGCGGCATCGAAACGATCGCTCCCTCGGGAAAGTTCTGCAGCGCAATGCCGAGCGCCAGAGCAAGCGCGCCGGAAATTCCGATCTCCGCGTTGCCGTACAGCCAGCCTGCGTAGACGATGCCGACCGCCATGCCCTCGGGCAGGTTGTGCAGCGTGACCGCGAGCACCAGCTTGGTCGTGCGCTTCAGTCCCGAGCGCGGACCCTCCTCGCTCTTATCGAGATGGATGTGCGGGACGATCAGGTCGAGCACAAGCAGAAACAGCATGCCGATCAGAAACCCGACCGCCGCAGGAACGAACGACAGCTTGCCCATCGGAGCAGCCTGCTCCAGCGCCGGCACGATCAGGCTGAAAAATGATGCCGCGACCATGATCCCCGACGCGAACCCCGCAAGCGCCTTTTCGACCCGCTTGCTCATGCCTGTTTTCAGAAAGAATACGCACGCCGCGCCGAGGCTTGTCCCCAAAAACGGGATCAGAACGCCTTCCGCAACCTTCCACCACATGCTTTTCGTCCTCCTGTTAATTATCTTTAACTGACCCCATTATAGCATCTTTTCGGACAAATGGAAGTCCCGCAGGGCGGCGATCGAAGATTTTACTCAGCCCTCGAAGAACGGACGCCACGGCAGCGCGTCGCGGAAGGTGAAGCAGGCTTCGAGCAGGCGCGAGCAGAAGCCGATCAGCGTGCCGTTGATCAGCGCGCAAAGCAGCGTTCCGAGCTTGACGCCTTCAAAGTGCCAGAGCCCGAAGAACAGGAACGACAGCGCGACCCCGATCAGCATGCTCGTGATGTCGTAGCCGGTTTTGAACTTGTGGATGTCGATCCCGAATTTGCCCGACAGCAGCTTGACAAACAGCTCGTACGCCTCGGGCGGGAGATAGGTGTGGAACAGCATCGACACGCCGATCGAGCAGAACAGCATGCCGAACACATAGAACAGAACGCGCGCAAGGAGCGTCGTATGCGGGATCGGCGCGATCAGCGCCATGCAGCCGTCGAGGATGAATCCGTACAGCACGGCGGTCGCAAACGACAGCAGCCATGCGGCGCGGAACTTTTTCAAGATCAGCATCATGACCGCGAGCAGCACGGCCTGCAGGCAGTATTCGGCCATGCCGAACGTGAAAAACGGCAGCACAAGGCTGACCTTGCGGTAGATCAGGTATGCCGGCGCGACGACCATGCTGACGCCGA
>CADAQS010000038.1 GCA_902790115.1 uncultured Eubacteriales bacterium
GAGTGCCACGCGGACGAACTGGCGCTGGTCAAGCAGAACGAGCAGCGCGACATCATCCTGCGCGACCTGCACGACGCAAAGCAGCAGGTGCAAACGCTCGCGGACGAGCGCAGCGATATTCTGGAGAACCTCTCGGACATCGCACGGCGCCGCGAGACGTCGCGCTCGGTCCAGACGGACATCGAACAGCAGAATACGACCTCGCGCAGCGAGATCATCCGTGCACAGCAGGAGCTGAATCAGCTCCGCGCCAAGCGGGAAGCTGACAACGATCGGCTGACCGAGATCAAGATCGCGCGGATCGCGCTGCAGAAGGAGGATGACGCGCGCGAAGCCGAGCGGCACCGCCTCACGCGTGACAAAGCGCTGACGGAGCAGCGGATCGGCTCGTTCGACGCCGAGGTGCGGACGCTTGCCGGCGAAATTGCGGCGGCGGATGCGCGCCTCGCCGAGATGGAAAAGGGCATTGCGGGCGAACAGAACGAACTGCAGGCGGCCAAGGAGGAGCAGCAGCGCCTCGAAAAGGAACGGCAGCGGGCGAGCGAATTGCTGTCGCAGTTCCGGCATCAGCGGGACGAGCTTGCCGAAACGTACCGGCAGGCGGGCGACCGCAAGCACCGCAACGAGATGGCGATCGGGCGCATCGAGCTCGAATGCAAGCAGATGGCCGACCGCATTTTCGACGATTATGAACTGACTTATGAAAACGCGCTGCCGCTGCGGCACGAGATCCCGATCGGCGCGACCAATGCGCGCATTTCCGCGCTGAAGGACGAGATCCGCGCCCTCGGCGACATCAATATGTCGGCGATCGAGGACTACCGCACGGTTTCCGAGCGCTTTGCATCGCTCAAGACGCAGTATGAAGACCTCGAAAAGGCGAAGAACGATCTGTTTACGCTGATCGCGCAGATCACCCGGCAGATGGAGGCAACGTTCATCGAGGAGTTTGAAAAGGTGCAGGTCAATTTTGCCGGAACGTTCGAACAGCTGTTCGGCGGCGGTCATGCGGAACTGCGGCTGACCGATCCGAAAGACGTGCTCAACTGCGACATCGACATCATCGCACAGCCGCCGGGAAAGAAACTGCAGCTGCTGTCGCTGCTCTCGGGCGGCGAACGCGCGCTGACCGCGATCGCGCTGCTGTTTGCGATGCTGCAGCTCAAGGCTCCGGCGTTCTGCGTGCTCGACGAGATCGAGACCTCGCTCGACGAGGAAAACGTTTCCAAGTTTGCGGAGTATCTGACCAGGTATTCGGACGAAACGCAGTTTATCCTCATCACGCACCGCAAGGGCAGCATGGAAGTGTGCGATACGCTCTACGGCGTGGCGATGGAGGAGAAGGGCGTCAGCGGCATTGTGTCCGCGCGCTTCGGTGAAACGGCATAACGGAAAGGATTCGGAATGGAAAAGAAAAGCTGGTTTACCAAGTTAAAGGAAGGCCTCGGCAAGACCAACAGCTGGTTTGCCGGACTGTTCGGCGGCGAGCGGATCAACGACGAATTCTATGAGGAGCTCGAAGAGGCGATGATCCTTGCCGATATGGGCATGGATACCGCCGAAAAGCTGCTCGATGCGCTGCGGGAGACCGTCAAACGTGAGAAGCTGACCGCGCGCGACGAAGCCAAGGACGCGCTGATCCGGCTGATTGCGGATACCGTGCGGCACGATACGCCGTTTCTGGCCGATCAGGGACCCTGCACGGTGCTGATCGTCGGCGTCAACGGCGTCGGCAAAACGACCACGATCGGCAAGATCGCAAATCTCTATAAGCAGAACGGCAGAAAGCCGATGATCGCGGCGGCGGATACATTCCGCGCAGCGGCGGCGGAGCAGCTCGGCGAGTGGGCGAACCGTGCGGACTGCCCGATGGTGCGTCATCAGGAGGGCGCCGATCCCGCGGCGGTCGTGTTCGATGCGATTGCGTCATACCGCGCCAAGGGGTGCGATTTGCTGCTGGTGGATACGGCAGGCCGCTTGCACAACAAGAAGAATCTGATGAACGAGCTGAACAAGATCCGCCGTGTGATCGCGCGCGAGCTGCCCGACACCCCGTGCGAGGTGCTGCTCGTGCTCGACGCAACGACCGGACAGAACGCGACCGCGCAGGCGAAGGCGTTCATGGAGGTCTGCGAGCTGACTGGCGTTGTGCTGACCAAGCTCGACGGAACCGCCAAGGGCGGCGTGACCGTACAGATCCACGATACGCTGAACGTGCCGGTGCGCTTCATCGGCGTCGGCGAGGGCATCGACGACCTGCAGCGGTTCGACGCGGACGAGTTTGCAAAGGCGCTGCTGTAAAAAAACGCCGAATCGGCGACAGTTTTGAAAAAAAGCTTGACAACCGGGAATTATCCGGTATAATAGGCAAGGTGTAAAGGGGAAACACTTTACACCTTGAGGTTTTTTATGGAGCGGATCTTTGAGCTCGGCAGTCTGCTGGATGCGTACGGCGCACTGCTGACCGAACGGCAGCGGAGCATTGTCGATCAATATGCCAATGAGAACTGCTCGCTTGCCGAGATCGCGGAGCGCGAGGGCATTTCGCGACAGGGCGTGCGGGACACGCTTCTGCGCGCCGAAACGCAGCTGCACACGCTGGAAAGCGCGCTGGGACTTTTGAAAAAGCAGGCGCAGCAGCGGGCGGTGCTTTCCGCGATGGAACGGCGCTTTCACGACGTGGAGCTGCAGCCGCTCGACCGGGACGCATTTGACGGGTATCTTCTGACGCTGAACGAGATTTGGGAGGACGAAGATGGCATTTGAAGGCATTTCATCCAAACTGCAGAGCGTATTCAAAAAACTGACCGGCAAGGGCCGCCTTTCCGAAAAGGAAGTGCGCGAGGCGATGCGCGAGATCAAGCTCGCCCTGCTCGAAGCGGACGTCAACTTCCTCGTCGTCAAGGACTTCGTGAAGCGGGTGGAAGCGCGCGCGGTCGGCACCGACGTGCTCGAAAGCCTCACGCCGGGCCAGATGATCATCAAGATTGTCAACGAGGAACTGACCTCGCTGATGGGCAGCACGAACGCCAAACTCGAGTTCGGCTCAAAAAAGCCGGCAGTGATCCTGATGGCGGGTCTGCAGGGCGCGGGCAAAACGACAATGTGCGGCAAGCTCGCGGCGCTGGTCAAAAAGCAATACGGAAAAACTGTGCTGCTGTGCGCCTGCGATATCTACCGTCCGGCCGCAATCGATCAGTTGAAGGTGGTCGGCGGCAAGGCTGAGGTTCCGGTGTTTGAACGCGGCACGCAGAAGCCCGAACAAACCGTCGTCGAAGCGATCGAATATGCGCGGTCGCACTTCATCGACGTCGTGATCGTCGATACCGCAGGTCGACTGCATATCGACGGCGACATGATGGAGGAGCTCAAGCGGGTGCGCGACGCATGCGAGCCTGCCGAAATCCTGCTGGTGATTGACGCAATGACCGGCCAGGACGCGGTCAACGCGGCGAAGGCGTTCGACGAAACGGTTCCGCTGACCGGCGTTATCATCACCAAGCTCGACGGCGATACGCGCGGCGGCGCGGCGCTGTCGGTTCGTTCGGTTACGGGCAAGCCGATCAAGTTTGCCGGCACCGGCGAGAAGATGACCGACATCGAGCCGTTCCACCCCGACCGCATGGCGAGCCGTATCCTCGGCATGGGCGACGTGCTGACGCTGATCGAAAAGGCCGAGAAGGCGTTCGATGAGAAGAAAGCCAAGGAGCTTGAGCGCAAGATGCGCACCGACGCGTTCACGCTCGAGGACTTCCTCGACCAGATGGAGCAGATGAAGGACATGGGCTCGATGGAGGAGATCATGGGCATGATCCCCGGCATGAGCGGCAAGATGGGCAATCTGCAGGTCGATGAGAAGGCGATGGGCCGCACCAAGGCGATCATTCAGGCAATGACGCCGAAAGAACGCGAGAATCCCGACATCCTGAACGCTTCGCGCAGACGCCGCATCGCGCGCGGCAGCGGCACGCAGATTCAGGACGTGAATCGGCTGATCAATCAGTTTGATCAGAGCCGCAAGCTGATGAAACAGCTGACCGGCGGCAAGCTCGGCAAAAAGATGAAGCGCCGCGGCGGATTCCCGTTCAAGTTTTAAGGACGATCACGGGGCAAACCCGTTTTCGGATACATTCCAAAAAGAAATGATAATCGGAGGAACAAAATCATGTTGAAGATCAGACTCAGAAGAATGGGCGCGAAGAAGCAGCCTTTCTACCGTATTGTTGTCGCGGACTCCCGCGCACCGCGTGACGGCGCATTCGTCGAGGAACTCGGTTACTACAACCCGACCACCGAACCGGTCGAGCTGAAAGTCGACAACGAGCGCGCCAAGGATTGGATGAAGAAGGGTGCGCAGCCGACCGACACCGTTCGCGGATTGTTGAAGAAGGCCGGCGCGATCGACTGATCGTGAGGTCCGAAATGGATAAACTGGTAGAATACATCGCAAAGAGTCTCGTGGATCATCCCGAGGCTGTGCGAGTGACCCGCCGGGAGGAGGACGACCGCGTCGTGCTCGAGCTTACCGTCGATCCGTCCGACACCGGAAAGGTCATCGGCAAGTCCGGCAGGATCGCCAAAGCGATCCGCACCGTGGTCAAGGCCGCTTCCATCAACGACGAAAAGCGCGTCGTTGTCGATATTCTGTGAGCACGGCTTATTTCCGCATCGGCGAGATTGCGCGCCCGCACGGCGTGCACGGCGCCGTCAAGGTCAATCCGACCACCGACGACGTCCGCCGGTTCCGCGGATTACGGGAAGCCTATCTGGAACTGCACGGGGAATATGTTCCCGTGCAGCTTTTGGTGTCTTCCGTTTCGGAAACCGGCGTGGTCCTGTCGATCGCGGGATATGAAACGCCGGAACAGGCCAATACGCTTCGGGGGAAGTATCTGTGCGTCGACCGCGCTCATGCGGTGCGGCTGCCCGCGTACACGTATTTCGTCGCCGATCTGATCGGCTGTGAAGCGTCCGATACCGAGGGAAACGCCTACGGCAAGCTGACCGACGTGTTCGAGACCGGCGCAAACGACGTCTATGAGATCGATCACGGCAAACTGCTCGTTCCGGCGCTGCGGCGCGTGCTGCATGAGGTGGACGTCGAAAACAAGCGGATCGTGTTCGACGCGGCGGTTTTGAAGGAGGTCGGTCTGTTTGCGGATTGATGTTTTATCGCTGTTTCCCGAGATGTTCGACGGCGTGTTCGGCGCAAGCATGCTCGGCCGCGCGCAGACGAACGGCCTGCTCGACATCCGCGTGCACAACATCCGCGACTATGCCGACAACAAGCACCGCAAGACCGACGACTATCCGTTTGGCGGCGGCGCAGGCATGGTGATGATGGCACAGCCGATCTTCGACTGCATGGAAGCTGTGCAGGGCGGGGAACCTGCGCGACGCATTTTGCTGACGCCGCGCGGAAAGCTGCTTTCGACCGAACGCGCGCGGGCGCTTGCAAAGGAGGAGCGGCTGATTCTGCTCTGCGGGCACTACGAGGGCGTTGACGAGCGCGTGAATGCGATCATCGATGAGGAGATCTCGATCGGCGACTACGTGCTGACCGGCGGCGAGCTGCCGGCGATGGTGCTCGTGGACTGCGTTTCGCGGTTCGTTCCGGGCGTGCTCGGCAGCGAGCAGAGCGCCGAGGACGAATCCCACTCGAACGGCCTGCTCGAATACCCGCAGTACACGCGTCCGGCGGACTTTCGCGGCATGGCCGTGCCGGAGATCCTGCAGAACGGGCATCATGCGAACATTCAGAAGTGGCGGCAAGAGCAGTCCCGGCTGAAAACGAAACAAATGCGTCCGATCCTGCTCGGACGGTTCGGAAAATCCGAAGAATCGGAAAAATAAGGCTTGCATTTTACCGGATCCTATGGTATAATGCCGCTTGCGACATCGGGCGGTCCGCCAAAGCCATGCTTTGTGAACGCGCGTGAAAGAATATTTCAAAGGAGAAAATCAATCATGTCAGACATCATTCGTGAACTCGAAAAAGAACAGCTCCGTTCGGATCTGCCCGAGCTGGAAGTCGGCGACACCGTCCGCGTTTTCGTGAAGGTCGTGGAAGGCAACCGCGAGAGACTGCAGAACTTTGAAGGCATCGTCATCAAGATCCAGGGCGGCGGCATCCGGAAGTCGTTCACCGTCCGTCGTATGTCCTACGGCATCGGCGTCGAGCGTACCTTCCCGTACAACAGCCCGCGTATCGGCCGCATCGAAGTGCTCCGTCACGGCGTCGTCCGCAGAGCGAAGCTGTATTACCTCCGTGATCTCAGCGGTAAGGCCGCCAAGATCCGCGAGCGCATCGACGAGAAAAAGAACTGATCAGAATTCATCAGAACGGCTTTCCGAACCGGAAGGCCGTTTTTCGTTGCCGCAAAGCGGAGACAACGTGACAGATTTCGCGGACAAATTCACTCAATTTCCACAATTCTGTTGCGAATAGGGTCTTCCATTTTGGAAAGAAATCATTCATAATAATAGGAAAGAATCTCCAGAGGAGGTTTTCATGCAGATCAACTGGTACCCGGGACACATGGCGAAGGCGCGCCGGCAGCTGGCCGAGAGCCTGAAGCTGATCGACGTCGTTGTGGAGATCGTCGATGCGCGCGCGCCGCTGGCTTCCCGCAATCCCGATTTTGACGATCTGTTTTCGGATAAGACTCGCGTCGTGCTGCTCAACAAGAGCGACCTCGCGGACCCCGCCGCATCCGCCGAATGGATGCGCTTTTATCGTGCGCAGGGTATCCTTGCAGGCGAGATCGTGTCCACCGCGAACAGCGGCAAGGCGCAGGCCGTGCGTCTGATCGGCGAAGCCGCCGCGGACAGCGTTGCGCGCATGAAGGAGAAAGGCGTCAGCAAGACGGTTCGCGCACTGGTCGTCGGAATCCCGAACGTCGGCAAATCGACGTTCATCAACCGGATCGCAGGCGAGGCACGCGCCAAGACCGGCGACAAGCCGGGCGTCACCAAGGGCAAGCAGTGGGTGCGCGTGACGCCGTACCTCGAACTGCTCGATTCCCCGGGACTCTTGTGGCCGAAGCTCGGCGATCAGTCGCTTGCAAGGCATCTTGCCTACCTCGGCTCGATCAACGATGAGATCCTGGAACTCGAGGAGCTTTCGTCGGAGCTTTTGAAGGAACTGCGGACGATCTGTCCGGATGCGCTGACCGCAAGGTATAAGAAGCTGACGGCCGACACGCCGGACGATCGGCTGCTTGAGGCCGTCTGTCAAAGCCGCGGGTTTGTGCTGCGCGGAGGCGTGTACGACACCGAGCGCGCGGCGCGCGTGCTGCTTGACGAATTCCGCGGCGGCAAGATCGCGCGAGTGACGCTGGAACGGCCGGAGGGGGCATTGCATGGCGAAGATGCGTGAACAGGAGCGCCTTCTGGCATTGTCGGAGCGCGACCGCGCGTTCTGGACGCAGGACGGCGTGATCCTTGCCGGCATGGATGAGGTCGGGCGCGGCCCGCTTGCCGGGCCGGTTGTGGTCGGCTGCGTCGTGATGCCGCCCGAACCGCTGCTCGAATACGTCAACGATTCCAAGAAGGTGACCGAGAAGCGGCGGGAAGCGCTGTATGACCGCATCCTGGAAACCGCGATCGAGGCGCATACCGCGTGGGTCTGGCCGGACGTGATCGACGAGATCAACATCCTCGAGGCGACCAAGAAGGCGTTTGCTGAGGCGTTCGGCAAGATGAAAACGCCGGTCACGGACGTACTGATCGATGCGCTGACCGGGCTTGCGATCTCCGCGCGGCAGCATCCGTTGATCCACGGTGACGCGTTGAGCTATTCGATTGCGGCGGCGTCGATCGTCGCCAAGGTCGAGCGGGATCGCTACATGATTGAACAGGACAAGCTGTATCCGGCGTACGGATTCGCGCGCAACAAGGGCTACGGCACCAAGGAGCACATGGAAGCGATCCGCGCATACGGCATGACGCCGATCCATCGCCGATCGTTTTTGAAAAAGCTGTATGAAAACGGCTGAGGCGGGGCGGATCGGGGAAGCGCTTGCCGAGCGCGCTCTGAAAAAGGCGGGCATGCGGACGCTCGCGAAAAACTACCGCTTCGGGCATTGCGAGCTGGATCTCGTGATGCAGGAGAAGCAGAGCGGAACGATCGTGTTCGTCGAGGTCAAGGCAAGGAGCGGCAACATGCTCGGCCTTCCGCGCGAGGCGGTCGGACCGAAGAAGCAGGCGCTTCTGCGCCGCGCGGCGCAAGGGTTTCTGATCGAGCAACAGATGCCCGATGCGCCTTGCCGCTTCGACGTCGTGGAAGTATTCCTGGACGAGAACCGCATCGAGCGGATCGAAAACGCGTTTTAATCCTGGCGGCGCGTCTGCGCCGGACGGAGCAATTTCTGGAGGAACGGATCTGTGCAAAACCGGCATATTTCCATCCGGCTGCTTGCGGCGCTGCTGTTTGCGGCACTGCTGCTCGGCTGCGCCAAATCGGGCGGGACGAGCGCCGAAATCTTTGATTTTACCGAGCTGTCGGGCGGGCTGCCGCTTGGCTGGTCGGTGACTTCGTATGAGAATCAGTACGATGCGTCGTGCAAAAACGGCACGGTAACCCTGTCGAGCGATATCGCCGACGATTGCCGCCTGCTGCATACCGTTGCGGTTTCGGGCGGCAAAAAGTATGTGCTCTCGGCCGAGATCTCCACCGAAGCCGTGACCGGCGGCGAGGGCGCGACGCTGTCGATCGACAACTACGGCATCGACGGCAGCTACCTCTATTCCGATGGGCTGTACGGCACGAACGGCTGGCAGACCGTGGAGCTTGCGTTTGAAACGGACCGCAGCCAGAGCGCGGTGCAAATTGCGCTGCGGCTCGGCGGCTATTCGAGCGTATCGAGCGGCACGGCGCGCTTCCGCAACGTTTCGATCGAACAGCGCGACAACGCGGGCGTTCCGTTCCAGAAGCTCGTCGTGCGTTCGACAGCGGCGGAGACAGAAAAGAGCAAGAGCGGCGAGGAATACGAAGCGTTCTTCACGCTGCTGTTCTGGGTGACGGTGCTGTGCGCTGCCGTTCTGCTGTTCGGCATTTACCGCGACTGGGAGCGGCTGGCAACGCTTCCGATGACGCGAAAAAAGCAGCGGCTGCTGTTCGCTTTGATCGTCGGAATCGGGTTTGTGATCCGGCTCGTGCTTTGCAAAGCATTCAAAGGCCACGCGACGGACATGGGCTGCTGGGTCGCCTGGGGTAATCAGATTGCGGACGGCGGCTTTGCGACGTTCTATGACGGAACGTGGTACGACTATCCGCCCGGCTACATGCTGATTCTCGGTGCGCTGACCTGGATCATGCGGCTGCTGCAGGTAAGCGCGTGGGGCAGCGAAACGCTGCGGCTGTTCTGGTATATGCTGCCGGCCTTTGCGGCGGATGTGCTGTGCGGCGTTCTGATCGTGCGGTTTGCACGCGAACAGGGATTGCCGGATGCGGCGGGACTGGTGCTCGGCGGGCTGATCGTGCTGAATCCCGCGGCGGTGTACCTGTCCGGCGCATGGGGACAGATCGATTCGATTTTGACGCTGTTTTTGCTTCTGACCTACGGACAATTCCGAAAAGGGCGCAGGATCGCGGCGGGGCTGCTGTATGCGGCCGCGGTGCTGATCAAGTGGCAGGCGCTGATCTACGGACCGGTGCTCGCAATGGTATACCTTGGCACGCTGTTCGCCGAACGGAAGGCGCAGGATATGGGCAAGGCGCTGCTGAAAACCGCGCTTGCTGCGGTCGCTGCGCTGGCGGTCATTTTTGTGATCTCGCTGCCGTTCCGCGGAAGCATGGGCGTTCTTTGGATCGTGAAGCGGTTCCTTTCGGCTTCGTCAGGCTACCAGTACGCGACGGTGGAGGGATACAATTTCTTCGCGCTGCTCGGCGCGAACTGGCATAAGGCGTCGAACGACCTGTTTGAGGGCGCGGGCGCCGGAAGAGCGCTTTTGAAAGCGCTCGAAGCGTTCGGAAAGCTCGTCGTGCCGACCGGCACGGTGCTGCTCGGCATCGGACTGTACCGCGATCTGAAGGCGAAACAGACGTCGCTTGCCGTGCTGTCGGCATCCGCTTCGGCGGGACTTTGCGCGCTGCTTGCGGTGTTCCTGTACGCCGTGCCCGAGGCGGAGAATCTCAAATGGATCCTGTACGGGGCGGCGGTGCTGCTCGGCGTAATCAGCCTGTATGCGCAGTGGTCCGAGCGTATGGGCGGCTGGAAGGCACTGCTTCGGGATGATGAAACGGCGTTTTACGGCGTCGCAACCGGCGCGCTGACGGCGGCGGTCACGCTCGGAACATGGCTTGTCTGGATGCTTCTTCGCGTCGTCGGCGTGAAGCTGACCTATCAGCTGCTCGGCACGCTGCAGATTGCGCTTGCAGCCGCGGGCAGCGTGTGGCTGCTCGTGCGCAGCGGACAGAACGGACGGCTGAAAACGGACGATCCGGAGCTTTTGTACACGCTGTCGGCGTTCTTCATGCTCTGGGTGTTCACGTTCGGACATTATATGCACGAGCGCTATGTGTTCCCGGTGCTGTTTTTGCTGCTGTTTGCCTATGCGGCAAACCGCGACCGAAAGTTCTTGCTCTGCGCGCTGCTTTTGACCGTTTCGACGCTGTTCAACGAGCTGATCGCGATGTATGTGGTCTCCGAGGGCGCAATCGACGCGATCCGCGGCGGCACGACGCACAACCGGTTGCTTGCGGTCTGCTCGGCGCTCGAGGTGTCCTCGGCGCTGTACTTTACCGCCGTCTGCTTTACAAAAGCTTTCCGCGAACGAAAAGGAGGGAACGCAGAATGAACGAATGGTTCGCATCCTTTGCAAAGCCCTCCGGCCGGAAGCTGAACCGGACCGACCGCGTTTTGCTGATCGGCCTGCTGCTGATCTACTCGATCGTGGCGTTTGTCAATCTCGGCACGACAAACTTCCCCGAAAAGGCGTGGAAATCCGGCGAAAACGAGACCGTGATCATCGATCTCGGCGCGGATATGCACGTCGGTAAGATCTGGTTCAACGGCAGCATCGCCGAGGGAACGCTTCGCATCTACGACGACGAAGACAACTACGTCGAGTTCAAACAGGATTTCGGCGATATGTTCAAATGGAAGACGCTGTCCGTCTCGTTCGACACGCGCTATGTCCGCCTGTTCACCTTTGCGGGAACGGTCGCGTTCAACGAGATCGCGCTGTTTGACGGCGGCGGAAACCGGATCGACGCGCAGGTGTATGTGCAGGAGGACGCAAACGGCAGCGACGCTTTCCCGACACAGCAGGCGCTGCTGGATGAGCAGCGGACCGTGCCGAAGGAGCCGTCCTACCTCAACGGCATGTATTTTGACGAGATCTACCATGCGCGCACGGCTTATGAGGTCGTAACCGATACGAACCTGTTGTTTGAGGGGCGGTCGGTCGGCATCCGCGACTATTCCTATGTGCAGCGGAACGGTTATTCGATCTACGAGTGGACGCATCCGCAGCTCGGCAAGGTGCTGATTGCGCTTGGCATCCGGCTGTTCGGCATGACACCGTTCGGGTGGAGGTTCACGGGAACGCTGTTCGGCGTGCTGATCCTGTGGGTGCTGTACGCGCTCGCCAAAAGAATCTTCTGCCGCTCGGATTACGCGCTGCTGACGGCGGGACTGTTCGCGGCGGACTGCATGCACTTTTCGCAAACGCGCATCGCAACGATCGACGTTTACGCGCTGTTCTTCACGCTGCTGATGTTCCTGTTCATGCTCGACTATCTCGAGATCAACCGCACCGACGCGCCGTTTTCAAAAAAGCTTGTGCCGCTCGGCCTTTCGGGCCTGGCGTTCGGGCTCGGCGCTTCGAGCAAGTGGACCTGCTTCTATTCCGGCGCGGGCCTTGCGGTGCTGTTTTTCGGCTCGTTTATTCTGCGCTGCATCGACCTGTTCCGTCGTCCGAAGGATCCGAACAAGCGCTTCGTTTTGAACGTGATCCCGGCGCTGCCGGTGCTGTACGCGATCGGCGCGGCGCTGCTGTTCTTCCTTGCAAAGAAAGGAAACTTTACGGGCGGCTTTCTGATGCGGTGGAAGTACAATTTCGAATGGTACGAGCTGCTGCTCTCCAAAGGCTTTTGGATCCCGTTTGCGCTGCTCTGCGTCTTCGCAATCGTATCCGCCGTGCTGTTTCATCGGTGGAAAAAGGGCAGGGCGCTCGATCTCGGCTGGGAGGAACAGCTGCAGACGCTC
>CADAQS010000039.1 GCA_902790115.1 uncultured Eubacteriales bacterium
CTCAGCCGGTGTCCACGACCAGTTCAGATCCTCAACTGCGTCGAGCTCCAGATCCGTCGCGGAAAGGCTGCCGGCAGCGATCTTTCCGATATATTTGTCGCATGCGTCGTAGAGATACTTCGATGCTTCATCGAGGTTGGCGCGGGCGGTTTGCTGCTTGGTGTTCTTCAGAGACTGGCGGGCAGCATTTTCGGTGGGTTCGTCCAGATACAGATACGCGCCGATATAGCGTTCCGCAAGGGTGTCGGAATCGGGCATATCGATGTTCTGCAGGTACTGCGTCTCAGCTGCGACAGCAAGCTCGAATGAATACTCCTGCGCTTCGATTTTGGGTTCCGGTTTCACCGGAACAGCAGCCGTTTCTTCGACCGGTTCCGGATCGCCGAGCGCGATCGAAATCTCCTCGGGTTCCGCTTCCGGCTCTTTTTCCGGTTCCGTTTCCGCAGGTTCTTCCTTTGCAACCGGCGCAAGCGTTACGGAAACGATCGTTTCCTCCGCAGCTGCAAGCGCAAACTCCTCGGTTACGGGAATATAACCTTCCGCTTCCGCGGTGTAGAGGTATTCGCCCGGCAGCAGCAGATACGTGCCGTCCTCTTCCGCTGCGATCGGCTCGACTTCGGCAAGATCCTTGTTCTCGCAGAATCAGATCCTCGGGATCCAGTTCGAAAACGACCTTTACGGCAAAGGAATCATCGCCCGACTTGGCTGCCGCCGTCTCCGCCGGCTGCTCCGGTTCCGAAAGCGAAAAGCCTGCAGATTCTTCAGGTGTTTCCGAAAAAAGATCTTCCGCAAAAATGCCGGCCGGAAATGCGGTCAGCAGCATCAGAAGGCTCAATATGACAGCAGCAATTTTCTTCATTCTTTTCTCCCCTATATATATTTTTACGCATTTATTATACAAATCTTGCAGAAATCTGTCAAGCACCTATGGTTCTGCAAAATAGGATTATTCGACAGATCTTTTGACATCCATTTCGCAGAGCAGATCGGTCTCAGAAGACTCTATGCTCCGCACCGGTTTGGATATGCCTTTACGGATGCTTCCGAACAGCCGTTTCCCGTACGAAAAAGCCGCCCACACGGGGCGGCTTCTTGTAAACCTTGTTGATCGATTAGTTCAGGGCATCCTTCAGAGCTTTGCCGGCCTTGAAGACGGGCGCCTTGGAAGCAGCGATCTCGATCTCCGCACCGGTTGCCGGGTTGTGGCCCTTGCGCGCTGCGCGCTCTTTTGCTTCAAACGTGCCGAAGCCGACGAGCGAAACCTTGTCGGAAGCCTTCAGAGCTTCTTCGATGGTGGCCAGAGCGGCATTGACGGCCTTTTCCGCGTCCTTCTTGGACAGAGCGGTCTTCTCAGCAACAGCTGCGATCAATTCAGTCTTATTCATGGTGATTCCTCCGTTAATTAGTTTTTCATTCTATGTCGATCGGGCATTCCGCCCAAAAACGAACCTTGTATATTGTAGCAACGAAATACGATCAAGTCAAGCATAATTTTCCGTTTTTGCAAGATTTTATCGCACTTTTTTCGCTTTCTCCCAATACACATCCTGCTCGGAGAGCGGCATTTCGGACAGCACATGTCCATCCGCGCATGCAAGCTGCTCCATTCTGCCGAACCGGTCGATGAACTTATCGATCGCCCGGTGCAGCAGCTGTTCGGGGTCAAGTCCCGCAAGCCGAATCACGTTGACCGCGGCGAACAAGAGATCTCCCGCCTCCTCGGCAACGTTTCCGCCGTCCCGCATTGCCTCAGCCAGTTCCTCCGTCTCCTCCGCGATCTTCGGAAACGCGTCCTTCGCGGAATCCCAGTCGAACCCGACCTTTGACGCTTTTTTCTGCACCTTTGCCGCGCGCATCAGCGCAGGGAATCTTTTGGGCACCGAGCACAGCACCTCCGCCTGCGTCGTCTGATGGCGCTGCTCCGCCTTGATGGCGTCCCAGTTTTTCAGCACCTGTTCTGCCGTATCGGCGACCACATTGCCGAACACATGCGGGTGCCGGCAGATCAGTTTCTTGACGATCCCGTCGGAGACGTCGTCCTGATCGAACCTCCCCTGTTCCTTGGCGATCGTGGCATGGAACACAACCTGCATCAGCACGTCGCCGAGCTCTTCGATCAGATGCTCGTCCTCCCCTTCGTCGATCGCGTCGCACAGCTCGTAACACTCCTCGATCAGATCGCCTTTGATGCTTTCGTGCGTCTGCACGCGATCCCACGGGCAGCCGTCCGGCGCGCGCAGATCGTCCATGATCCTGCAAAGGTCCGGATACAGGTACTTCGTCCGCTCGAAAAACGGAACGGCCGGCACCAGCAGCACCGTGCCCGCAAAAAAGTCCTTTTGATGATCGAGCGTGTACAGCGGGATCGATTCAACGCGGTAACCGCCGTCGGGCTGCATAACGGCAAGCCTGACGGAAAGCTCGTCCGGATAGAACCGCTGCAAATACAGTTTGACCTCGCCCGCCGCGATCGGCGTGTCGATCTCACAGATGCAAAGCTGCTCGTCCAGATCCGGAACTTTGGGAAGCGCATTTGCCGTGCAGAAGCGTGCCGTCTGCACAGTCGGAAACGCAGCTTTGGCATACGAAACGCCGGGCAGGACGGTCAGCGTAAAGCCGCTTTCCGAACATGCCCGCTCGATCGCATCGTACTGGGCGTAGCAGCCGTCGCCGGGCACCGCATAGACGCAGGAACCGCCCTGCGTCAGCCGGGCGGCAATCGCCGTGTTCAGCGCGTCGAAATCGTCGGCTGCTTCATACAGATCGTCCATCGAAACGTAGGACAGATGCGCTTCCTTGACCGGAAGCGCAGAAGGATGCTTTTCGGTCTGCAGATACAGGGTGTCCGCTTCCCGGATGGCTTTCCATGCCGCATCGGTCAGCGTCTGCGGCGTAGAAAGCGGTGCAATGATCAACTGTTTCATAAAACTCCCATCTCTTATTTGGTAAACCGCATGAGTTTGCGCCCGCCAGGAATGTAGGCAAGTTCCTCACGCGAAAAGATCCGAAGTGCAAGGACAAGCACTGCATATACGGCGATCGCAACGACGATCGCGACGATGCAGGCTGCGGCTGAGAACAGGTACCGCTGCAGATTGACGATCCGTCCGAGTCCGTGATAGGTCAGATAGGCGAATCCGCCCATAACCGCAGAAGCGAACGCAGGTTTTAGGAACGTATTGCCGAGCGGCAGCCGCGCACCGGTCACACGCACGAGCGCAACGGTATCGAGGATCGCGGCGATCCCGTAGCAGGCAAGATTGCTGAACACCGCGCCGAGGATGTTGATTTGGGGAACACGGATGCAGACGAGATTGACCAGTACCTTAGTGACGCCGCCGATCAGCAGAAACCAGAGCGGAAGCCGGTGCTTGCCGACGCCCTGCAGCGCGCCGGTCGCCGTTTGCGACAGGGAGATGAACACGACCGTGAACGCGGCAACATGCATCAGTCCCTGCGCAATTTCCAAGGAGCGCGGCAGAATCGAGCCGTACAGCAGGAAGATGATCGGGCGCGCAAGCACCGACAGACCGACCGCACACGGAAGGCCGATCGCCATTGCAAGCTTGATGCTCATCGCGGAAAGGTTCTTAACGCCCTCCGTCTCACGCCGCGCCATCGCCGCGGCGATCGCGGGAACGACCGCCATCGAGATCGACGTCGAAATGCCGGCGGGCAGGTTGATGATCGAGCGCACATAGGTGCAGAGGATCACGTAAAGCCGCTTCGCCTCCTCTGGCTCAATCCCGATGCTGACGAGCAGCCGCGTGATCATGGCTGAGTCGAGCACGTTGGCGATCGGCAGGATTGACGCGCCGAGCGTAATCGGTACCGCAATCGCCAAGAGATCGCGTACGACCGGCTCCTGCTGCGCCGTCCCCGGGACATACCCGGCAGGCAGAACATTCCTGCGTTCCTTGCGGTAGATCGGATAGATCACCAAAAGCGCCAGCGCTTCGGAGATTGTAACGCCGAGCAGAATGCCAACGCTGCCGGCTGCGGTACCGAACGGCGTATGCGCAAAGCGGCGGAACAGAAACGCCGCAAGCGACAGGCCGAACAGCATCTTGAACACCTGCTCCGCAAGCTGGGAAAGGCCGGTGCCGTTCATGCGCTGCAGTCCCTGCAGGTATCCGCGGTAGGCGCACAAAAGCGACGTAAAGAACAGTGCGGGCGCAAGCGCCATCAGCGCCCAGCGCATGCCCGGATCGCGCGAGTCGAGCACATAGTCCGCAATCGGCGCGGCGCCGAAGAACATCAGCGCGGTTGTCACAAGGCCGACGATCAGCAGCATCCGGAACGCCTTGCGGAACACCTGCTCGGTTTCGTCGAATGCGCTGCGGGCGATGCGTGCCGCAACCATGCGGGAAATTGCGATCGGGATACCGGACGAGGAGATGATCAGCAGCCACGAATAGGTCGGATAGACCTTTTCGTAGAAGTACATGCCCTCCTCGCCGAGAATGCGGATTGCAAATACGCGAAAAAGAACGCCGAGAACCTTGCAGATCAGACTTGCTGCCGCAAGGATCGCCGCGCCTTTGATAAACCTTGTCTTTTTACCCTGTTCCATGCCTGTCAGTATAACAGATTCCCGGCTGCTTTTCAAGCGTCCGGCGCGAGTGCCAGAGAATTCACAAAAATGCCGAGATTTTCGCGGTAGAGCGTCTCGAGATCTCCGACCGGAAGCGGGTTCGTCCCCCTGCCGGCTTCGATGGTGAATCCCGGCAGATCAAACGCGTCGATGAACCAGTCCTTATAGCCGGCATAACTGCTCTGTTCGTCGGGATCGGCGATCGCATAACCGCTTGCCGCCGCGAACGCTTCGGCAATTCTCCGCGCGCCTACGGGCGCTTTCTGTCCGTACCGCCAGTAGATCTCCGCGCCCTGCGTGTGGTACGACACGGTCAGGCGAAACGCTTCCCGCTCGGTAAGCTCTGCCATCGCAAGATTCTCCGGCTCGGAAAGCGGCGCGCTGCCTACATAATAGCGCGGACCGGGGCGATTGTAGCCCTGCGCAAACTTGATCGCCCGCGCCCGCTCCCATCCCGCCGGATAGCCGAGGTTCAGATCGACGCCGCGGATGTTTGCTTTCCAGCCGCTCGGAAACGGAATTCTCGGGTATGAACCGGCAAGCCCCATCGCGCTCTGGAACGCAGGATCGTTCGCTGCAAGGTACCCGGTCACCAGATCGGTGCCGTCCGGATTCACTTGCGGCACCAGCACGAGCCGCGTTCTGCGGTACAGCTCTGCCGCGTCGAAGCCGCCGATCCTGCCGCCCTGCGACTCGGCAAGCGCATACTCCTCCAAAAACCGGAGTGTCAGCGGCGTGGTGATCCACTCGTTCGCGTGATGCGCCGCATTGATGCCGACCGCAATTCCGCCGATACCGAACGACGCGGCAAGCAGCGGACGGTTCAGCACGCTCCGGCCGATCGAAAACACCCGGATCTTCGGAAACCGCTTTGTCAGTCCGTCGAGCGCGATGCCGTTCAGCAGAGAGCTGTACGGCACCTCCCAGGCCGAGGCGTAGAACGGAAGCGGCACGTTCAGCACCGAACCGATTGCAAGGTTTTCCGGACGCACGGAAGGATTTGCGGTGCGGATCGCATCCACGCTTGATTGATACCGGACGGCAAGTCCGTACATCGTGTCGCCCTCCGCAATCCGAACGGGACGGTAGGCGGACAGGTACGGAAACAGCTCCGCCCACGTCCGCTGCCCCACGATGCCGTCCGGAGCAAGGCCGTATCGCTTCTGAAAGTTCTTGACCGCCGATTCGGTCCGGCTGCCGAAAAAGCCGTCCAAACTGCCCGGCGCTTCTCCTGCGCGCCGCAGCGAGAGCTGCGCATACGTCACCAACGGTCCGCTGTTTCCGTTTTGTATCGTTCTCATACCGGTCTCCTTTTGCATTTCTTCCGTGCAGTGTATGCCCAAAAGGTGCAAAAAATCCCGCGAATGTTCCGCGGGAAAGGAGCTCGTTATGGTTCCGACGCGGGAACGGTGCCGTAATACCGTTCCGAATAGCCCCACGACAGTCCGTCGGGCATCTGCCGCAGCGTGTTCGGGTTGCCGGAAACCGGATCGATGCCTTCGCCATGGCGGTTAACCTTTGCGCCGAGGAACATCATCGTCGCGGACATGCCGCCGTCGAGGTTGTATGCGACCGTGCAGCCGAGCGATTCCATCAGCTCGATCAGTTCCGACATCGTCATGCCCATGCTGTATCCGGGCTGCCGTCCGTCGACCACGACCGAAACGAGATGACCGGGTTCGACCATGCCAAGCACGGTGCGCGGGTTGATCGTCCGGCGCTGCGATTTGGCGCGTTCGACGACCGCCCCGTCTACGATCATCGTCGGGCCGAAGCTGAAGCTGTTCATGACGCCGCTTTCCAGCAGGTCCTCGGCCGTGATGCTCTTGGCCGGAACGATCCGGATCGAATGCGTCTTTGCGTCGAGCACCATGCAGTCGAAGCCGGTCGCCTGCCGGAACAGATAGCCGTCGCGGATCAGAATACTCTTGATTTCGGGGTCGCTGTTGATCAGATTGTCGCCGGTGATCCAGAGCACGCACTTGGCGCGGTCCGACATCTCCTGCGCCGTCGCAACGACGCGGCCGTCATGCTGCTCGGTTCCGAACGTCGGGCGGAAGCTGTCCGCGCCGCGTTCATAGATATCCGCAACATAGTACACGCACGGCTCTTTTTTGCCGCCGTGAACGCAGGTCGTTTCCCGGCGATGGATTTCGACGGCAAGAATCTCGCTGCGGTAGATCCATTCTCCGTTCTCGAGATCGGTGCTGACAAACTCGCCGCTGCCGTCGTTCAGAAAATGGGTGTCGAATTCCGGAATCGGCGTCGGCGTCGGAACCGGCGTAGGGGTCGGCTCCGGCGGATCGGTCGGTGCGATTGTCGACGTTTCGGTGGGATTTTCTTCGGGTTTTGGCGAAGGCTGCAGCGTTGTTTGGGCAGCTTTCGGCGTTTCCGTCGTCTGCGGCTTCGGCTCTTCCTTTGCCGCGCAGGAGAACAGGCCTGTCCGCTGCTTCGGCGCTTCGGTCGGAGCCGAAGGCGCTTCGGTCGGCGAATCCGACGCTTTTGCTGCAACAATCTCGGCTGTCGGTGCTTCCGTCGGTTTCGCAGCCGGTGCGGGACTCGGCGAATCGGTCGGCGTCGGCGTGTCGGTCGGAACCAGCGTCGGCGTCGGCGCCTGATAGGAGATCAGCGTTTGGGAATCGATGCCCGCAAACAGCGATGCGGCGCTTTTCCCGTCCGTGCGCGAAAGGGTCAGACGCTCCGAAAGCGTTCTTTGGAACATCCGCTGCGACTCCAGAAAGGCGTAAGCTTTTGTCGCTGCCGAAACGGCGCTTTGGCCGTCGAACGTGACAAGCGGCGCCGTGAAGTCGAGAACGGTCTTTCCCGCGGGGTCGGTCTCGAACAGGTTCAGCTTCCTGCCTTCTGCAGCGAGTTTGACCAGCGTGTTGGTGTACGTCACGCGCACGTCATCATGCGCCGCGCCCATCGTGACGACGACCTTCGGCTGCAGTGCTGCAAACAGTTCCGTCAATTGCTCGACAGGCTTTGTCGGATCCCAGCACTTTTGAACATCGTCAAGCCGGTTGAATTCATGATCGGTGCAATTTAGATAGATCGGAGACGTATGAATGCCGAGCGATTCGAGCGCAAGGCGCGATTCGTGCTGCACATAACGGCGCCCCGGGCACAGATACACGATCGCAGTCGCGACCCCGTGCTCAACCGTGTAATCGGCAAGCAGACCGGACAGCGCTTCGAACTCATACTTCGGTGAAGCAAGCACGAGCAAGAGATCCGCCTTTTCGGGTGCAGATGCAAAGAATCCGTATGCGGGATCGGGTGCATCTGCCGAAACGAAAAGCGTGGAAACCGTATAGGCGGCATTCTTTGCTTCGAGTGAAAGCGCGGCACACTGCTCCGACAGCGGTACGGAAACGTAGTACTCCCCTTCCTTACCGACCGGGTCGGTCGAAAGCACGGTGCCGTCGGCATCGAACTGCTTCAGAAGCGCCGGCGATTTGGGGATCTCGTACCATGCAAGATACAGCGTCCCGCCGGTCTTTTGCAGATGCAGCCGGATCGATTGCCCCATCGGAACCGTGATGCGTGTCATGACGTCGCTGTCGGTCAGCCGCTCGGCGGGACGGTCCTTCGGAATCGACCAGACGTCCTCCGCCCCCTCGGCGAACACCGCAGGCAGCGGAAGCAGCAGCAAAGCAAGCAGGATGCAAAGCGCACGTTTCATGAAGCAAATCAGCCTTTGTCTTCCACAAAATTTGTCGAAAGAAGTTCCGACAGCACCGTGATTGTATCATCTTCCATCGGATCGGTCAAGCCGTTTTTCCGGAGCGTGTCCCGAAACGTTCCGCCGCCGTTTCGCAGCAGAATTCCCCGGTACTGCTGCGCCGCCCTCTTTGGCGAAGTCATAGCGCTTTGATACAGTTCGAGCGCCGCCACAGCGCCGGTCGCATAGCTGATATAATAACATGGCGCGCGATACAGATGTCCGATCTCCGTCCAGGTCGATGCCGTAAAACCGGCTTCCTCCAGTCCGTACGCCTTGCAAAGCTGTTCAAAATATGCGTTCAGCGCTTCTATCGATTCCGTTTCATTTTCATAGGCATATTGCTCGAACGCGTCCATGGCGCAGCCCGACAGGATCGCGTAGAGCGCGTCACAGATACGGACCATGCGCGCTTCCTCCGCCCGCCTGCCGAACAGGGTTTCATAGTACGGCATCGCGAGCAGTTCGAGTCCCTGCGAATCGGTCTCTGCAAGATCGAGCGCACCGCCCGAAACATCTTCCCTGCCGGTCCGGAAATAGTAGCCCGCAAAGTGTCCGAATTCATGCAGCATCACCGTCGGCATCGAAGCGGAGTCGTCCCAGGAACTGAACAGAAACGGCGCGCCGTATTCCGGAAGATAGGTTGTAAAGCTGCCCGGCATTCGCAATTCGCCCGTGGAAACGTCATACAGGCGGTTGCGCAAAAGATAATCCCACGGTGCGGAAAGCTCGGGAAGGATTGTATGCACGACGGTCCCGACCCGTTCCATCGTTTCCGACTCCGGATAGCGATCCGACAGATACAGGATCTCCCGGTCCGATGCCGCGCTTTGGTAAAGGGTTCGGAACAGGTCGGAAAAGCCGTCCCGCGCACGTTCGGAAAAGGTCTGCGCTTCCTCCGGACGGTAGTCGCGCGCATACACGGCATAGCGATAGGCCGGGTAGCTTGAAAAGCCAAGCTGCCGCGCGATGCCGTTACGCACCGTGATCAGCGTTCGGAACAGTTCTCCCGCTTCCTGCGCGTACGCGCAGCAATACGACTGATACAGATCGTACCATTCGGCAAAGGACAGCGTTTCATCGTTGATCAGCGCGTCCATCGTCCACTGCTTTCCGTCCCGCTCGATCGTAAACTCCGCCTGCATCGCTTCGTACCGTCCGACAAGCTCCTGCTCCTGCAAAAACAGTTCCTGCGCCGATTCATCATACAACAGCGCCTCTGTTTCGAGCCGGGCGACGGTCTTTTTGTCATACCGGTTCCGAAGCGCAGGTTCTTTGGCAAGCTGCAGCGACAGATCCGTAAGCTTTTCCGACAGCCGGTCGAGGTCCGCGGAAAGCATCTCGTAAAGGCCTTTGGCGCTCTTGTCGGTCACGTTCTCGCAGTAATGCAGGTAGGCAAGCGTTCCCATCGTCTCGGCATGGATAAACGCTTCATAGAGCGAATCCAGTTCCGCCTGCAAAGCCTTTGCGTCCTCTTCGGTTTCGATCCTGCTTTGCAGCGCATCCGCCCGCAAAAGAAGCGTTTTCAGATCGGGATCGGAAAAGTACATTTTTGCATAAGGGATCTCGATGCGCTGCGTTTCAACCGGAATCGGACGGCTGCAGTACGCATAGAGTTCCTTTGAGAACGTGCTTTGCATCGAGGAACAGCCGAGCAGCAGACACAGAGCAACAAGGATCATGGGTTTACACCGGGCCTTCATAAATCCTCCTTTTGCGTTTTTCCGGAAAACGGTTGTCAACCGAACAAAAAGATGGTATATTGTACGGCGTATGGAGGTAGTTTTATGAACATCGTTGTGTTGGCGGGCGGTCTGTCGCCCGAGCGGGATGTTTCCTTTTCGAGCGGAACCATGGCGTGCAACGCGCTGATCGGTCTCGGACATCACGCGGTTCTGATCGATCTGTTCTTCGGCGTGCCGGATTGGGACGGTACCGACAGGATTTTTGAGAATGCCTCTTTGCGCGAGCCGTACCGGATCACCGCATCGGAACCCGATCTGAAAGCTATCCGCGCTTCGCGCAAGAAGGGTTATAACGAATACATTGGATTGAACGTGCCGGAGATCTGCCAAAGGGCGGATATCGTCTACATGGCGCTGCACGGCGACTGCGGTGAGAACGGAAAGCTGCAGGCGTTGTTCGATTCACTCGGCATCCGCTACACCGGTTCCGGTGCCGACGCCTGTGCAAAAGCCATGGACAAGTGGGTTTCCAAGGATATTTTCAAAAAAGCAGGTCTTCGCTGTCCGAAGGGCGTCCGGCTTGAAAAATGGCAGCCGATCGATGCCGATGCGCTGCCGATGCCGTGCGTCGTCAAGCCCTGCTGCGGCGGATCGTCGATCGGCGTTTCGATCGTACACGAACGTTCCGCTCTGCATGCTGCGCTCGAAGCCGCGTTTGCCGTTGAGCCGGTAATCCTCGTCGAGGAATACATCCGCGGACGCGAACTCTCGTGCGGCGTGCTCGGCGATACCGTACTGCCGCCGATCGAAATCATCCCGCTTCAGGGTTTTTATGATTATAAAAACAAGTACCAGGCGGGCGCGACCAAGGAGATCACGCCGGCCGAGATCGATCCCGCTTCCACCGCGAAGATTCAGGCGGACGCCAAAAAAGGCTTTGCTGCGCTCGGTCTTGCAGTCTACGGACGGCTCGACTTTTTGCTGACCGAGCAGGGCGAAGCATACTGTCTCGAAGCGAACACGCTGCCGGGTTTGACCCCGACTTCCCTGCTGCCGCAGGAAGCAGCCGCGATCGGAATCGATTATCCGTCGCTGTGCAGCGAGATCATACGCCTCTCTCTGGAGAAAACGAATGGCTGAGTTTACCGTAAAAGAATTGCTGGAAGCTACGGGCGGCACCTTGTGCGCGCCCGCGCTTTCTTTGGATACCGTCGTCACCGGCGCGACGATCGACACCCGGACGCTCCAAAAAGGCGAGCTGTATGTTCCGGTACGCGGCGAGGTGTTTGACGGGCATCGGTTCATTCCGCAGGCGATGGAAAAAGGCGCTTCGCTCGTGCTGTCCGAGATCGACACCGACGCGCCTCACATCCGCGTGGACAACTGCGTGCGCGCGTATCAGAACATTGCCAAGATGCACCGCGAGCGGTTCGATATCCCGGTCGTCTGCATTACCGGCAGCGTCGGCAAGACGACCACAAAGGATCTGGTGAAAACCGTCGTCTCGCAGCGCTTTATGACGCATGCCACCGTCGGCAATCTGAACAATCAGACCGGCGTTCCGACGACCGTTCTGCAGCTCAACGCTTCGCACGAGGTCTCCGTCATGGAGCTCGGAACGAACCATTTCGGCGAGATCGATGCGATCGCGCGCGTGACGCAGCCGACGATCTGCCTGTTCACAAACATCGGCGAGGCGCATATCGAGTTTTTCGGTTCGCGCGAAGGGATCTTCCGCGGCAAAACCGAAATGCTGCACCATGCGCGTCCCGGCGCGGCGATCCTTGTCAACGGCGACGACGATCTGCTGCGCACCGTCCCGAACGCGATCCGCTACGGACTTTCCGCGGACTGCGACGTGCGCGCCACGGACATCGTTTCCGACAGTATCGAACATACGACCTTTACCGCAGAGTTTTTCGGGCACACGATGCCGGTTGAGCTGTCGTTCTCGGGCGACTATATGGTCCGCAACGCACTTGCGGGAATCGCCGTGGGACACCTGCTCGGCATGGAAGACGAAACAATTCTGAAAGGACTTCAATCGTTCCGCCCGACCGCAGGACGTGCGGACATTCTGCATACGGATCGGTTTACGCTGATCGACGGCACCTACAATGCCAACCCGACCTCGATGGAAGCGGCGCTGCGGCTGCTGCGCGATGCAAAGACGCGCCGCGTATGCATCTTTTCCGATATGCTCGAGCTCGGGCCGGATGCAGCTGTCTACCACGCCCGCATCGGCGCGCTTGCGAAGGAGCTCGGCATCGAGCGGTTTCTCTGCACCGGTCCGCTCTCCCTCCACGCTGCCGACGCCGCAGGCGGAGACTGGTTTGAAGACAAGGCAGCTCTGATCAAAGCGCTTCCCGAAACGCTGCAGGACGGCGACACGATTCTGCTCAAAGCGTCGCAGGGCATGCATCTTAAGGAAGTGCTCGATGCGATCAAAGCCATGTGATGCAAAAAACGCCGGTGCGGCGTTTTTTCTTGCATTTAGAGATTTCTTTTTGGGAAAACCGTGTTATAATGGGCTTGACACCATACAGGAGGAAAACAGTTTATGGATTTTTATATGCCCACCCGGCTCAAGACCGGACGCGGCGTGATCGCGGCGAACGCAGCGCTTCTCGCGTCCTTCGGCAAGCGCTGTCTGATCGTGACAAGCGGCACGGCGGCAAAGGGGCCTGTCCCCTTCTTCC